>JAGYID010000192.1 GCA_018606725.1 Acidobacteriota bacterium | reverse complement strand
TCGCGCGACGAGCCGCAGCCGAAGTTGTCGCCGGCGACCAGCACCTGTGCGCCGCGCGCCGCCGGCTGGTTGAGGATGAAATCGGGCCGCGGCGTGCCATCCGGCTCGTAGCGCCAGTTGGCGAACAGCCACCGGCCGAGCCCGAACTTGGTGGTGGTCTTGAGATACTGCGCCGGGATGATCTGGTCGGTGTCGATGTTGTCGATCGGCAGGACGAGACAGCGCGACGTGATGGTCCGGATCGTCGGCGCGTTCATCGCAGCATCTCCCGCACGTCGGTGATCTTGCCGGTCACCGCCGCGGCGGCGGCGGTCAGCGGGCTGGCGAGGAAGGTGCGCCCGCCGGGGCCCTGACGCCCCTCGAAGTTGCGGTTGCTGGTCGACACGCCGTACTCGCCGGGGCGCAGCTGGTCGCCGTTCATGGCGATGCACATCGAGCAGCCCGGCTGGCGCCAGTCGGCGCCGGCGTCGCGGAACACCCGGTCGAGCCCTTCCGACTCGGCCTGCTGCTTGACCGCCTGCGAGCCCGGCACCACCATGACGCGCACCCCCTCCGCCACCTTGCGCCCCTTCATCAGGCCGGCGGCCTGGCGCAGGTCGGAGATGCGCGCGTTGGTGCACGAGCCGATGAACACGACGTTGATCGGATGCCCCAGCAGCCGCTGCCCCGGCCGCAGCCCCATGTAGGACAGCGCCTTGTCGGTGGTCGGCTGCGGGCCGTCCTCCGGGATGGCGCCGCGCACCCCGATCGCCATCCCCGGGTTGGTCCCCCAGGTGATCATCGGTTCCAGCGCGGCGGCGTCGATGGTGACCTCGCGGTCGAAGCGCGCGCCGTCGTCGGTGGCCAGCGCCCGCCAGCGCCGCGCCTCTTTCTCCAGCGCCGCCCCCTCGGGGGCGTACGGGCGGCCCGCCAGGTACTGGGCGGTGGTGTCGTCCGGCGCCACCATGCCGGCGCGCGCGCCCGCCTCGATCGACATGTTGCAGATGGTCATCCGCTCTTCCATGCTCATCGAGCGGAAGGCGGCGCCGGCGTATTCGACAACATGTCCGGTGCCGCCGCCGACGCCGATCTTCGCGATGATGGCGAGGATCAGGTCCTTGGCGACGACGCCTTTATGCAGCCGCCCTTCGGCGCGGATCGCCAGTGTCTTCGGCTTGCTCTGCAACAGGCACTGCGTGGTCAGGACGTGCCCGACCTCGGTCGTGCCGATGCCGAACGCCAGCGCCCCGAAGGCGCCGTGCGTGCTGGTGTGGCTGTCGCCGCAGACGATCGTCATGCCCGGCTGCGTCAGCCCCAGCTCCGGCCCGACGACGTGCACGATGCCGCGCCGGTCGCTGTCCATGCCGTACAGCCGGACGCCGAAACCGCGGCAGTTGGTCTCCAGCATGGCGATCTGCGCGGCAGCGTCCGGGTCGTCGATCGGGATGCGGCCGTCCGGCCCGGGGGGCACGGTCGGGACGCTGTGATCGACGGTGGCGATCGTCTTGTCGGGCCGGCGCACCTCGAGGCCACGCTCGCGCAGCATGGCGAACGCCTGCGGCGAGGTGACCTCGTGGATCAGGTGCAGGTCGACGTACAGGATCGCCGGCGTCTGGTCCGTCTCGGGACGGACCAGGTGGGCATCCCAGATCTTCTCGAACAGTGTGCGCGCGGCCATGCGGGTCCTTCGCAGGAAGGCGCCAAGTATACAGGGTTTCGCCGGCGGCCCGGGGGCGGCCGGTGGGCGCGCCTCGGGGGCCGCGGGGCGCGCGCCCCCGGGATTCTCGTCAGGGCTTCAGGTGGCCGGCGAACCAGGCGATGTGCCGCTCCATCCTATCTGTGAGATACGACGGCTTGCGGAGACCGTGGTACTGGTTCGGGTAGATCACCAGTTGCGTATCGCGGCCGAGACTGCGAAGCGCCTGGTACATCTGCTCCGAGTTCAGGAGCGGCACGTTGAAGTCCTGCGAGCCGCACATGAACAGGGTCGGGGTGACGATCCGGTCGGCGTGCAGGAACGGGCTCGACAGCCGCAGATAGACATCGGTGTTCTTCCAGGGCGGGCCGAGCTCGAACTCGTACTCGCGCACGTACATGTCGGTGCCGAAGCCGGCGAGGATGTTGGAGATGCTGGCGCCGCTGACGGCGGCCTTGAAGCGCGTGTCCTGCGAGATGACGTAGTTGGTCAGGATACCGCCGTACGACCAGCCGAACACGCCGAGCCGGGCCGGGTCGGCGAGCCCCTGCGCCACGACGTAGTCGATCCCGGCCAGCACGTCCTGTGCATCCTTGTTCCCCCAGTCGGCGTAGATCGCCTTGCAGAACTCCTCGCCACGCCCCGACGAGCCGCGCGGGTTCATGGCGACGACGACGTACCCCTGGGCGGCGAAGATCTGCAGCTCGATGTCGAACTCGTTCTGGAACTGGCCGACCGGGCCGCCGTGAATGTTGAGGAGAGCCGGATACTTGCGGCCCGCCTGGACATCGGGAGGACGGACGACCAGGCCGTTGACGACGGTGCCGTCCTTGCTCTTGGCGGAGATCCCCTCGGTGGCGCCCAGCTTCACCTGCGCCAGCCAGTCCTGGTTCTGCCGCGACAGCGGGCGGAGGTTCGCGCCGTCGAGGGCGAACACCTCGTACGGCTCGGTCGGCGTGCTGTTGAGCACGGTGACGCGGCCGTTCGGCGCGAGGGCATAGTCGCTGACGACGCGGCTGCCGGTGACCAGCCGCTGCAGAGTACCGCCCGCCGCCGGGGCCTTGGCCAGGTGAATATTGCGGTCGTCCTCCAGCAGGAAATAGAGGGTCTGTCCGTCCGCCGAGAAGCGCGGCCTGGTCATCATCCGGTCGAGCTTCGGCGCCAGCAGGCGCGGCGTGCCGCCGGCCGCCGGGATCACCGCCACCTGGTAGGTGGCGTAGTAGATCAGCTTCATCGGGCCGCCCTGCAGGTAGGCGATCGACTTGCCGTCCGGGCTCCAGGCCGGCGGGCTGTCCCACGACGGATCGCAATCGTTGGTGTCGGTCGTGGTCACCGCGCGCGGGCCGGCGCCCGGCTGCGCGGCGACGACGTACACGTCCCAGTTGTCGTCGCGGTCGGGATCGGGGCCGGTCCGCTTGCTGCAGAAGGCGATCGACTTGCCGTCCGGCGACCAGGAGGGGAGCGCCTCGTCGTACTGGCCGGACAGCAGCGGCTCGGCCTTGCGGGTCGCCAGGTCGAACAGGTACAGGTGCTCGCGCAAGGCGGTCTTGTAACCGTCGATGTCCTCCTTGAAGTAGTAGCGGGTGATGACGATCGGCTTCGGCGTCTTCTCCTCGCAGTCCTTGTCCTTCTCCCCGCAGGCCTCGGGATCGGGGTCCGACGCGATGACCGCCAACCGCTTGCTGTCGGGCGACCAGGCGAAGTCCTCGACGCCGCCCTTGAAGTCGCTGATCCTTTCCGCCTCGCCGCCGTTTCGATTGAGCAGCCACACCTGGTAGATATCCGGCTCGTCGTCGCGATCCGACAGGAACGCCAGCCACTTGCCGTCCGGGCTGAAGCGCGGCGTCGACTCTGATGGCGAGCAGGTCGTCGACCTTTACCAGCCGTTTGTCGGCGGCGCGGCACGGCGGGGCGGCCAGGAGAACGAGAGCCAGAGCGGCGGCGGCGAGTGCGAACGGCGATGAACGTTTCATCGATACCCCCTGGGAACGAACCAGCGTGCGAATGGGATGAGAGGCCGTGCGTTTGTTGCGACGGGTCAGGGACGTGAAGGACGGCTCCCGCGCCGTTTTATCCTCCGAGATGGCGTGACGAGGGAGCGCAATGATGACACGTCAGGCGGGACGGCACAACCGGTCCACCACCTTCGCCAGGCTCTGGGTTCCCTCGCGGCCCTGACCGTGCGCCTGCGCGGAGGCGAACAGCTGCTGCACCAAAGCACTCGCCGGCAGCGCCGCGTGCGTCAGCCCGGCCGCCTCGAGCACCAACCTCAGGTCTTTCTGCATCAGGTCGACCATGAAGCCGGGATCGAAGTCGCCATTCAAGATGCGCGGCCCGAGGTTGCTGAGCTGCCACGACCCGGCCGCCCCCTTCTCGACCGCCCGGATCATCGTCTTCGGATCGATGCCGTTGGCGCGCGCGAACGCCAGTGCTTCGCAGACGCCGAGCAGCGTCACCGACACCAGGATCTGGTTGCACAGCTTGGCGACCTGCCCGCTGCCGACCGGGCCGCAATGGGTGATCGACGCGCCCATGGTCTCGAGGATCGGGCGGGCCTTCTCGAAGGCGGCGGTCTCGCCGCCCGCCATGATGGCGAGCGTGGCGTTCCGCGCCCCGACGTCGCCGCCGGAGACGGGCGCGTCGACCAGGGCGGCGCCGCGCTCGCGCAGGCGCGCGTCGAGGCGCCGCTCGACCTCGGGGGCGATGGTGCTCATGTCGACGACGACCGCGCCGGGGCGGATCGCCTCGAGCAGCCCGTCGGCACCGGCGACGACCTGCTCGACGTCGGGCGAGTCGGTGACCATCGTCACGATCACCTCGGCGCGGGCGGCGACCCCGGCGGGAGAGTCGGCGACGGTCGCGCCGCGCTCCGCCAGCCCCGCGGTGCGCGCCCGGGTGCGATTGAAGACGGTCAGCGGATGGCCGGCGGCCAGGATGTGCCCGGCCATCGGCTGCCCCATGATGCCGAGCCCGATGAATCCGACGCGCAGCTTGCCGCTGCTGCTCATGTGATGATGTCCCCTCGGCTCAGTACAGCTTGGTCAGCAGATAACGATCGTGATCGACGAACCCGACCCGGCGGTAGAACTCCTGCGCGTTGACGTTGTCCCGCTCCACTTCCAGGTGCAGCGCCTTGATCTCGTGGGCCCGGCAGGCCTCGTCGATGACGCGCATCATGGCGCGCCCGACGCCGCGGCCGCGGTGCGGCGCCTTCACGAACAGCTCGTCGAGAAACGCGTCCCGCCCCCCGTACTCCATGCTGTACCCGAACACCACGAAGGCGTAGCCGATGAGCGAGCCGCCGTCGCGGATCACCCAGGCCCGGCCGGCCGCGTGGTCGCGCACGAAGACGTCGAGGGCGCGCGCCTGCATGACGGGGTCGAAGGCGACCCGGTCCTGCTCGTACAGGTCGCGCATCATGTCGACGACGGCGGCGACGTCCCGCGATCGCGCCAGGGCGATGTCGACCGCCGCCGGCGCGGCGCTCACCGCCGCCCTCCCGCCCGGGCGACCGAGCGCGCGTCGCGACGCGTCCGGACGCGATCGCGGGCGGCGCGACTCCTCGCGGCCCGTTCGGGCACGGCGCGGCGGGCCGCCGCCGCGGCGCGGTCGGCGATCGCGAACGCCCGCACCGGGAACGACCCGAGGCGCCGGACCTTGACCGGCACGGCGAAGAACCGGAAGCCGCGCTCCGGCAGCCGATCGAGGCCGCACAGGTGCTCGACGATCGGGATGCCGGCGCCCAGCAGCAGGGTGTGCGCCGGCCGCGCCCCGTCGGCGGTGTCGTCGATGTTCAGCGAGTCGATGCC
>JAGYID010000029.1 GCA_018606725.1 Acidobacteriota bacterium | reverse complement strand
TCGGCGGCCGGGCGCGGGAGCGACGAGCGGCGCCGCGCCTGTCGGCGTTCTCCAGCCGATCCGGGCGCGGCGACCGCGTCCCCGCCAATCCCACTCCGGGCCGCCCACCGGCTTCGCGGATCTATGGGGACGTGATCCCCGCGAGTCGATGGGCGAAGGCGCGGAGGTCGCGCTTGAGCAGTCGGGCGTCAGGAGGGGTGGCTAGTTTCCAGCGGGGGCGGTGGGGGTTGGGGACGGTTCGGGGGTTGCGGCCGGGGCGGGCGCGGTGGGAGCCGCTCCAGGCTCGGCGGCCGGCGGCGTGGTGGGTGCGGTCGGGGCCGCTGCCGGCGCCGCGGGAGCGGGAGCGGCCGGGGTGGCCTCGTGCTCCGGCTCCGCGGGGACGGGCGCCTCGGGGATCGGCCTTGGATGCCGGCGCGGATCGCCGGACAGCCGCCTGAGCTCGACGCGGCGGTTCTTGTCCTTCCCCTCCTCGGTGTCGTTATCGGCGATGAAGTTGACGGCCCCGTAGCCCTTGGCCGTCAGGCGCTTCGCGTCGATGCCGTGATTCACCAGCCACGCCTTGATCGCCTCGGCGCGACGCTGAGCAACCAGCTTATTGGACGACGGCGAGCCGCTCTTGTCGGTGTAGACGCCGATCTCGATGCTCAGATCGGACCAGTAGTTCAACGCATCGACGGCCAGCTCGAGCCAGGCGTCGGTCCCCGGGTACAGCTCGGTCCCCTGCAGGAACTTCACGTTCTGCAACACCTGCGGCTCGGCCTTGTCGAGGCGGACGCGCGGGCAGCCTTCCTTGTCGAGCTTCTGGCCCTTCGGGGTGTCCGGGCACTGGTCGAGACCATCCCACACTTTGTCGCCATCGCTGTCGCGCGGGCAGCCCGGGTGCTCCCCTTCGAGCGGGTCGACGGTGGCGCCCGGGGCCGTCAGGGGGCACTCGTCGATGCCGTCCGGGATGCCGTCCTTGTCGTTGTCGTGCGGGCAACCGGGATTGGCGCCGTCCAGACCGTCGACGACGGCGCTCTTTCCGGTCTTCAGATCCTTGGGCGTGTCCGGGCACCTATCGATGCCGTCCGGGACGCTGTCGCCGTCCGCGTCGAGCGGGCAGCCGGCCTCATCGACAATCGCGCCCTTCGGGGTGTCGGCGCACTTGTCGGCGCCGTCCGGGACGCCGTCCACGTCGGTGTCGAGCGGGCAGCCGGCCGCGTCCACCGGCCAGCCTTTCGGCGTATCGCCGCACTTGTCGATCCCTTCCATGATGCCGTCGAGGTCGGTGTCCCACGGACAGCCGTTGTGGCGGTCGACCAGCGCGCCCGCCGGCGTGTCCGGACACTGGTCGTGCAGGTCGAGGACGCCGTCGCCATCGGTATCCTTCGGGCTGCCGCCGCCCAGGACCCAGGTGAGCCCGACGTTGATGAGCGTGTTGCTGTAGATGTCGGTCGGCGCGTACTGCACTTCCAGCTCGGCCCGGCCCGACATGTGGGGCGTGAATCGCATCCGCAGGCCCCCGCCCACGGTGACGAGCTTGGCGTGGATCCCGCCCCCCTCGTCGGCCTCGTCGAGCTCCGGGCTGGGGGTGAAATCGATCACCCCGGCGCCGAAGGCGACGTACGGTTTGAGGCGCCGCCGCTCGTTGCGCGGGTTGATCAGGAAACGGCCGGTGTAGGCCAGGGACCGGAACTGGCGATCCGTATCGGCGAGGTACGGGACCAGCCCCGTCAGCAGGGTGGAGTCGGGCTCGCGCATCGAAGCCCACCCGGTCCCGACCGCCTGGAACTCGATTTCGAAGGACGGCTGGAAGTTGTAGCCGAACCGGACTCCGTAGTCCAGTTCGTTGGTGAGCTGAAACTCGTCGGCGTAGGCCGTGACGCCGGTGAACAGGCCGAGCTCCCACGAGCCCTTGCGCTCCTCCGCCGCGACGGGGGAGGAGAACATGAGGGTTGCGGCGAGACTTATCGCTGCCGGAAGGGCTGCGGCGAAGTTGCGGCGCTGCGTCACGGATCCTCTGCGGTCGGCACGAGCACACCGCGTCCCATCTGCGCGAACCCGGTGATGTGTGACTGGTGGATTGCGCCCAAAAAGGCGGCGAATCCTAGCACACGGATTTTCGGGCTGTCAATGCGGCGGCGACGGGGCGGGCGGTTGGCGCGGCCCCTCCACCGCACCCGCCGGGCCGGGCGCGGGGGATATGCTATTCTGTCGAAGCCCTTCACTCGAACGCGCGCCGGAGGCCCGAGGTGCGGGAAGTCGCAAGGTCCGAGCCCACCTTCCGCAGGGGGCTCCTGTTCGCTTCCATCCTCTTCGTCACCTTGTTCGTGGCCGACCTGATCGTCATCGGCCATCTGGCGTTCTCCGATCTCAGCCGCCAGGTGATCAGCGAGGCGTTCCGGGCCTCGCTCGCCCTGCTGGATGTCCGCGACGTCACGCCGATCCTGCCGGCGCCGGACGTCCCCTACATCGGCGCGACCGAGCCCTGCCCGCCCCTCAGCCCACAGACGCGGGACGCCGCGGGCCCGTGCGTCACGACTGCCGCGCCGGCGCCGCCGGGGCCGCGGTTGTTCCCGAAGGTCAACGCCAGGGTGGGGGTTCTCGTCGACCCCAGCAAGCAGGTGCTCTGGCGCGGCGTCGTGCGGGAGCACGCCCCCGCCATCCCCCCGGCCCATCCCGACGTGCAGGAGGAGTGGGACACCGGGCAGTCGCGCCGCCGGGTCATCGCCCTGCACGGCGGATCCGGCAACGGGATCGAGGCGTCACCCGAGGTCGGGATCCCGACCGAGGTCATCGATCGGGAGGTCGCGGCCCTGCGGCGCGATTTGCAGCTGAAGCTGTGGATCGGCGCCGGCGTGGCGGTGCTGATCCTCGCCATCGCCTTCAGCTTCGTAATGCGCCTGCTCCACCGGACCCGTCAGCTCGAGGCGCAGGCGCAGATGGACGACCGGATCGCCCATGTCGGCGCCCTGGCGGCCGGGCTGGCGCACGAGATCCGCAACCCCCTGAATGTCCTGAGCATGAATCTCCAGATGCTGGAGGAGGAGCTGGCGGGCCGTCCCGGCGGCACCGGTCAGGAGACCCGCGAGTTCCTCGCGGCCCTGCAGGGGGAGATCCGGCGTCTGAGCAACCTGGTGAACAACTTCCTGTCGTATGCCCGTCCGAATCAGCCGAAGTTCGAAACCCGGGATCTCAACGAGGTCCTCGGCGATGTCTGCGTCTTCATCCGTCCCGACTTCGAGACTCGCGGTCTCCACCTGCAAAGCGAGCTGTCGCCCTACCTGCCGCCGGTCGAGCTCGACGAAGGGCAGATCCGCCAGGCACTGCTGAACATCCTGATGAACGCCGCGCATATTTTGAAAGTCGGCGGGACGGTCCGGGTCGACAGCCGGGTCGGGCCGCAGGGGGAGGCGATCATCACCATCAGCGACGACGGCCCCGGGATCCAGCCGGAGGACCGGGAGCGGATCTTCCAGGTGTTCTACTCCGGGCGCCCCGGCGGGACCGGGCTCGGGCTGTCGATCGCCGCGCGCATCATCGAAGCGCATGGCGGCCGGATCGCCGTCGACAGCGAGCCGGGGAAGGGGGCGCGCTTCATCCTCACCCTGCCGCGACGCCACCCGGCGACGTCATCGTCATCGGCGACGGGAGCGGGGATGATACCGGCAGCGCGCCGATGAGCGCTCCGGCGGCCGATGCCCTGACGCGCGACCAGGCCCGCGCCCGGGTCGACGATCTCCGCAGCGCCATCTGGCATCACCGCAAGCTCTACTATGCCGACAACGATCCGGCGCTTTCCGATGCCGAGTACGACGCGCTCGAGCGCGAGCTCCTGGCGCTGGAGTCCCGCTTCCCGGATCTGGTCACCCCGGACTCGCCGACGCAGCGGGTGGGGGCCGAGGTCCAGGGCGACCTGCCGGCGGTGCGGCACGCCGTGCCGATGCTCAGCCTCGACAACGCGACCTCGCCGGAGGAGGTTGCCGAATGGCACGCCCGGTTGAGGCGCTTGCTCGGCCGCGACGACATCCCGCTGGCGGCCGAGCTGAAGATCGACGGCGTGTCGGTGTCGCTCATCTACGAGGGTGGATCCCTGGCGCGGGCGGTCACCCGGGGCGACGGGGTGACCGGCGAGGAGGTGACCTCGAACGTGCGGACCGTCGACGCCGTGCCGCTCCGCCTCCTCGAACCGGTGCGCTTCCTGGAGGTGCGCGGCGAGGTCTATTACCCGATCGCGGGCTTCGAGGAGATGAACCGGCAGCGCCTGCAGGCCGGCGAGCCGCTGTTCGCCAACCCGCGCAACGCCGCCGCCGGATCGATCCGCCTGCTCGACCCGCGCCTGGCCAGCGAGCGACCGCTCGATCTGCTCGTCTGGGGCCTCGTCCGGCTGGAGGGCCGCCCGATGCCGGGGTCGCACGCGGAGGCGCTCGACCTCCTGAAGGATCTCGGCTTCCGGGTCAATCCGACGCGCCGCTGCCGGTCGCTCGACGAGGTGCAGGCGTACTTCGACGAATGGCGCGAGGGGCGCGACGCCCTGCCGTACGAAGTCGACGGCTGCGTCATCAAGATCGACGCGCTCGATCTGCAGGCGCAGGCGGGGGCGACGGCGCGGGCGCCGCGCTGGGCGGTGGCCTGGAAATTCGCGGCGCGCCAGGCGACCACCGTCGTCCTCGGAATCGAGATCAACGTCACCCGCTCCGGCGCCCTGACCCCGACCGCGGTGCTCGAGCCGGTGACGCTGGGCGGGGCGACCATCTCGCGCTGCACGCTGCACAACGAGGATGAGATCCGTCGCAAGGACGTGCGCCTCGGCGATCGGGTGCTGCTCGAGCGCGGCGGCGACGTCATCCCGAAGATCGTCAAGGTCATCCTGGAGGCGCGCCCGGAGGGGACGGCGCCCTTCGAGATGCCGCGGACCTGCCCGGTCTGCGGGGCGGCGGCGCCCCGGCCGGAAGGGGAGGTCTTCGGCCGCTGCGCCAATGTCTCCTGCCCCGCGCGGCTGAAGGAATCGCTGCTGCATTTCGCCCAGCGCCAGGCGATGGACATCGAGGGGTTGGGGACGGCGCTGGTCGAGCAGCTGGTCGACCGCGGCCTGGCCGGCGATCTGGCCGACCTCTATCACCTGGAGGCCGCGGTCCTGGCCGACCTGGAGCGGATGGGCAGGAAGTCGGCGCAGAACCTCGTCGAGCGCATCGCCCGCAGCCGGGAGGCGCCGCTCGAGCGCCTGCTCTACGGCCTGGGGATCCGCTTCGTCGGCGAGCGCACCGCGCAGTTGTTGTCCGAGGCGTTCCCGACCATGGAGTTGCTGCACGCGGCGTCGCGCGACGAGCTGACGCGCGTCCGCGAGGTCGGCGCGGTGGTGGCGGATGCCATCCGGCAGTTCTTCGAGCAGGAGCAGAATCTCCGGCTGATCGAGCGGCTCCGGGCCGCCGGTCTCCGGATGCGGGCCTCGGAGCCCGCGGCGCGGGCGGCGGGGCCGTTCAGCGGCAAGTCGTGCGTGGTGACCGGGACGATTCCCGGATACGCGCGGGACGACATCAAGGCGATCATCCGGGCCCAGGGCGGCAGGGTCTCGGAATCGCTGTCGAAGAAGACCGACCTGCTCATCGCCGGCGAGGAGCCGGGCTCCAAGCTCAACAAGGCGCGGGCCCTCGGCGTGCGGGTCGTCGACGCCGCCGAGTTCGCGGCGCTGGTCGCCGGCCCGCAGAAGGAGAGCGAACCGAATGCCTGAACCGAGAGGCCAGATCATCGTCATCGACGATGACGACGCAAACCGCCGCGGCACCGACATGGCGCTGCGCAAGGATGGCTATGCCGTCGCTGCCTTCGCGACCGGCGGCGAAGGGCTCGACCATCTCAGGACGAATGGCGCCGATCTGCTGGTGACCGACCTGCGCATGCCGGGTATGGACGGGCTGGAGGTGCTCAAACAGGCCAAGACGATCGACCCGGGCGTGGCGGTCCTGATGATCACCGGCTTCGGCTCGATCGAGTCGGCCGTCGATGCGATGAAGCAGGGGGCGGATGACTATCTTCAGAAGCCGGTCAACCTGGTCGAGCTGCGCAAGCGGGCGGCGGTGGCGGTCGAAAAGCGCCGCCTGGCGCAGGAAGTCCAGCGCCTCCGGGAGCGGCTGCGGGAAAAGTTCAGCTTCGGCACCATCATCGGCGACTCGGCCGCCATGCAGCAGGTTCTGCACCAGCTGGCCCTGGTGGCGCCGACCCGGAGCAGCGTGCTGATCATGGGAGAGAGCGGCACCGGCAAGGAGCTCATCGCCAACGCCCTGCACCAGAATTCGCCCCGCCGCGACGGACGCTTCCTGCCGATCAACTGCGCCGCCATCCCGGCCGACATCCTCGAGAGCGAGCTGTTCGGTCACGAGCGCGGCGCCTTCACCGGCGCAGTGCAGCGCAAGCCCGGCAAGTTCGAGATGGCCGACAAGGGGACGCTGTTCCTCGACGAGATCGGCGAGATGCCGTCCAATCTTCAAGCGAAGCTGCTGCGCGTCCTCGAGGACCGCTCCTTCATGCGGGTCGGCGGCACCGAGACGATCCAGGTCGATGTGCGGATCATCACCGCCACCAACTCGGACCTCGAGGCCAAGGTCGCGGCCGGGACCTTCCGCGGCGATCTCTACTACCGCCTCAAGGTGGTCACCATCCGGGTGCCGCCGTTGCGCGATCGGCTGGAGGACATCCCGATCCTGACGCATCGTTTCTTCGAGACCTTCAAACTCGAGAACAACCGTCCGGAGCTGACCCTGGCTCCGGAGGTGGTCGAGATCCTGACGAGGGCGCGCTGGGAAGGCAACGTGCGCGAGCTCCGAAACACCATGGAGAGCCTCGTCGTGCTGGCCGAGGGCGGCACGACGGTGATCGGCCCGGAGCAGCTTCCCGACAACTACCGCGCGCCGTCGCCGCCGCCGGCGATCGCCGGCCCGGTCGCGGTGACCGGCGGCGCGGCCCGCACCATGGATGAAATCGAGAAGGAAGCGATTCTCCGCACCCTGCGGGAAACCGGCGGCAACCGGACCCGCGCCGCCGAGATCCTCGGCATCGGTCTTCGGACCCTTCAGCGCAAGCTGCGCGACTACGGCCACCCGGCCGGGGACGACTAGTCGACGCCAAAATGGCGTGCCAGACGGTCCGCGACGGAGCACGCCATCCCCGTCGCGACGCCCGTCAAACTTCGACGAGGAAAGCCGGCGTGTCCCGCAAGCCGCAAGGGACGAGCGGTTTGCAGCCGGTCGACGGGCAGGCCCCGCGCCGCTCCCGACCGTGGCACACCGCTTGCTGTCTCACTCCGGGTCATGGTGCGAACCATCCTCGTCGTCGACGACGACCGCGCTTCCCTCGAGGCCTACGGACGCCTCCTGAAGCGGCTCGGACACCGGGTGGTGCTTTCCGACGAGCCGGAGCGCCTGCTCAGCGATCCGGCCCCCCTCGCGGGAATCGACCTCCTCATCCTCGATCAGATGATGCCCCGCATGGCCGGGCTCGACCTGCTGGCATGCGTGCGCCGTGCGGAGACGGCGGTCCCTCGCGCTTCCGGTCCGGCGGTGCTGCTGATCAGCGCCCTGATCAGCGACGAGCTGCGACGCCGGGCCGGCCGCCTGGGCGTGACCGAGGTCATCGAGAAACCGGTCGACGCGGCCCGCCTGCTCTCCAGCATCCGGGCGGCGCTGCAGGATGAACCGGCGGCGGCGAACCCGGCGCGCGATGAGCTGCGCGACCGGGGCGTTTCTTGACGGCCGGGGAGGGCGGTCCTATACTGCCGTTCTTCGTACAGGTGGCCCACGAACGAGAGTCCACGCTGGACCTCAAGGAGTCGGGATTGACCATGCAGAAGACCACGAAACCGGTGACGGTGGCGCTGATCGCCGCGGCGTCCGTCATCTTCGGACTGGTGCTCGCCGGCGGCTTGAATTTCACCGTTCCCGGACGGGCCGACAACCTCGATGACCGGCCGCTGCACGCGGCGGCCAAGGCGCAGATGGCGGCGGCGTCCGGCCCGGTCGCGACCGTGCCGGCGACCTTTGCCGACATCGCCGAGCGGGTCAATCCGGCGGTCGTCAGCATCACCTCGACCGAGACCGTCAAGCCGAAATCCGGACGCGGCGGCCGCCCGTATCACGGCGACCCCTTCGAGTTCTTCTTCGGCCCCGATCGCCGCTCGCCCCAGCAACAGCCCGAAGAGCCGCGCTTCGAGCAGAGCGGCGGCTCCGGCTTCCTGATCAGCGACGACGGCTACATCCTCACCAACTATCACGTCGTCGAGGACGCCACCAAGATCCGCGTCCGCCTGACCGGTGACCGGCGCGACTACCAGGCGGACATCATCGGCTCCGACCCCGGCACCGACCTGGCGCTGATCAAGATCAAGGCGGACAACCGTCTGCCGGTGCTGGCGCTCGGCGACTCGGACGCCATGCGGGTCGGCGACTGGGTGCTGGCGGTCGGCAACCCGCTCAACTACGACCACACCGTGACGGTGGGAGTGGTCAGCGCCAAGGGGCGCGTGCTGCGCGACCTGTCGCGCGATTTCTCCCTGGACAACTTCATCCAGACCGACGCCGCCATCAACTTCGGGAATTCCGGCGGGCCGCTGGTCAATCTCGCCGGCGAGGTCGTCGGGGTCAACACCGCCATCAGCAGCGTCGGGCAGGGGATCGGCTTCGCCGTGCCGGTCAACGTCGCCAAGGAGATCATGGACCAGCTCAAGTCGAAGGGCCGCGTGGCGCGCGGTTACCTGGGCATCGAGCTGGGCGAGGTCACCCCGGACGTCGTCGAGGCCTGGAACCTGCCGAACGACAAGGGGGCGCTGGTGCAGGCGGTCAAGCCCGGGCTGCCGGCCGAACAGGCCGGCATCAAGCGCGGCGACGTCATCGTCGGTGTCGACGGCAAGCCGGTGGGCAGCACCAGCGAAGTGGTGAGGATCATCTCCGCCAAGGCGCCGGGCGCGACCGTCAAGCTCACCGTTCTGCGGGGCGGCAAGGAGACGACGCTGAACGCCAAGCTGGCCGATCGGGCCGACTTCATCGGTCAGGCCGGTGCCGGCAAAGGCGGGGAGGAGGGCGGCGAGGAGCAGGAGGAGCCGAATGAGAGGCGCCTCGGCCTCACCGTCCAGGACCTCAGCCCCCAGGTGATGCGCCAGCTGGATCTGCCCAACGACACCAAAGGCGTGGTCGTCACCGAAGTTTCGAAGGTCTCCGAGGCCTACGAGAAGCAGATCAGCGAGGGCGACATCATCCTGGAGGTGAACCGCACCCCGATCGGCAACGTCGCCGATTACCGCCGCGAGATCCGCAAGGTCAAGACCGGCGGCCTGGTGGTGTTCTACATCCTCAGTCCCTCGACCCGCACCGGAGCCGACCCAATCTCGCGCTACGTGACTCTGCGCGTGCAGGGGGACGAGGAGAAGTAACGCCCCTCGATCGAGAACCGTCCCCGGCAGCGCATGTCAGATCGCGGCGAGCCCGCGGTCGAGCACCCCGAAGAGCCTGTCGATCTGACGCGGCGTGACGATGAACGCCGGGGCGAACAGGAGCCCCGAGCCGTCGCCGGTGGTCGTGAGCAGGAGGCCCGCCTGGCGCGCGGCGGCGGAGAGCGCCGTGACGCGCTCCGCGGCGGTCACGTGGGGGCGCGAACGGCGGGCGCGGCCCGGCTCGATCTGCAGGGCGAGGAGAAGACCGCTGCCGCGCACGTCCGCGACCCGGTCGGGGTGCGCAGCGCGCAGCGCCTCCAGGCCGTCACGCAGCCGCCGGCCCATCGCCGCGGCGCGCTCCACCAGGCGCTCCGCCTTCAGGATGCGGATCGTGGCGCGCGCCGCCGCGCAGCCGAGAGGGTGGCCGCCGAAGGTCAGGCCGTGGTTGAACCCCTTGCGCCGCAGCCACTCTCCCCACGAACGCTCGAACACCACCGCTCCGAGCGGCGCATACCCGCCGGTCATCCCCTTGGCGCAGACGATGGCGTCGGGAACGAGCCCGACTGTCTGTGAGCCGAACCAGCGGCCCGTCCTCCCGAAGCCGGTGACCACCTCGTCGGCGATCAGCTTGATGCCGTGACGATCGCAGAGCGCGCGCAGCCCGCGCGACAGCGCGGGCGACAGGGGCACCGCCCCCGACATCCACATGACCGGCTCGACGACCACGGCGGCGAACGTCTTCGCCCCATGACGCGCCATCGTCCGCTCCGCCCGCTCGAGCGCCAGGTCGTTGGCACGCGCCCAGTCCCTCCCGGCAGCCTCCCACAGCTCGTAGGGCGAGGAGGTCTTGACGGCCCATGGCCGCCGGTCGCCGTAGGGCGTCAGCGGCAACCCGCAGAGGTTCTCGATGGTGATCGTGTCGCCGTGGTAGCACGGCGAGAATGTCAGGACGCGGGTCCGACCGGTCACCCGCCGCGCGGCCCGCATGGCGTTCTCGATGGCGTCCGACCCCCCGACGCCGAACTGCGGCGTCGTGAGACGTCGCGGCAACACGCTCAGGAGATCGCGCGTGAGCTCCAGGCGCACCTCGGCGAAGCTGGAAGGGGAGACCCACGACAGCCGCCGCGCCTGGTCCGCCAGGGCCCGCGCGACATCGACGCGCCCGGCGCCGATGTTGTTCACGAAGTACTGCCCGAACCAGTCCTCGACGGTGGCCCCGTTCCCGAAGGTGAGGCTCATCCCGTGGCTGCCGACGACGGTGTTGGCGGCGGTGGCCCGGCGCGCCGCAGCCTCCCCCGTGTACCAGAGGTTGAGATAGAAGGGGCGGCGGGAACTGCTTCGCATGCGGCCGGCAGTATAGCAGCGCGGGAAACGACCGCGCCTCCGCCGGGCATGGTCACATGTGAAACCAGTTGTACAGGCTGGCCACCGGACCGCGCGCCAGCCACGCCTCCGACGCGACGGACACCATCCCGAGCGCCACGAGAACCGCCAGCCCCCCGCGGCGGCGCGCGCCCGGCGGCAGGATCCGCTCCAGGCCGCGCGCGTACAGGATGGCAAACGGGATGAGCGCCCCGGCGATCAATCGCCCCGACACGAAGTAGGGGTGATCGCGCGACGGATACCAGGAATCCCCGAAATCGAACAGGAGCGACAGGACCATCAACGAGGCGATCGCGCCGGCGACGAGCGCGAGGCAGAACGGCTCGGTCGCACCGGGCAGGCCGGTCGCCTCGGCGGGCCGGCCGGGGTCGGGCGGCTCGGCACGCCGCCTCCGATCCCACATCAGACCGGCGATGGCCGCGGCGAGCAGGACGAGCGACGTGACGGCGTACACGAGGTCGACCCACCCGATTCCGAGGGGTTGCATGTGCCAGACGAGCTCCCCGCGCCAGAACAAGGCCATGAGCTCCCGCCAGAAGAGCCACAGCCCGGCCGGCGTGAGCAACGGATGGTCGAGGATCGCCCCGAGCGGCTTGGTCGCCCAGCCGAGCGACGCGATCTTGGCGGCCGATCCGGTCGGATCTCCGATCGCCACGGCGTTGCGCACCACCCAGGCCAGCACCGGGCCGGCGGCGGCCCCCGCCAGGAGGGCAGCCCCGGGGAGGCGACGCCGGCGCTCCTCCGGCGACCCGGCCCGCAGCAGCCCCGTCATGCCGACGTACGCCACGAGCGGCAGCACGGCGGCGTTCGTGACCTTGGTCAGGCATGCGGCTGCGGCGGCGAGACCGGTCACGCCGCAGAGCGGGAGCGAGCGCCCACCGTCCCGGCGGATCGCCAGGAGCCCCAGGAGCGCCAGCCCCGTCATGAGGGGGGACAGGACGTCGCTGTTGATGGTGTAGAAGACGTCCTGGGGCAGGAACGCGAGCAGGAACGGCGCTCCATACTTCACGGTCGGCGACCTGGGCCAGGCGCGCGCCGCGATCCTCCCCGCGATCCAGACGACCGCGGCGTAGATCGGCACGTTCAGGATGCGGATCCAGTACAGGAGCCGCCCACCCTGGAGTCCGATCCCCTTCCCAAGGCGGTACCAGAGCCCGGCGACGGCGTAGTAGGCGGGTGGCTGGGTCGCCTCGTGGTTCCCCTGGCTCTGCCAGGAGGCGCGCGCCGCCTCCACCTCGGCGGTGGGACGCTCGAACCCGAGCCAGGGGGGCGGCGGCACGCTCCCCCCCGGGAACTCCTCCGGGCTGCGCCCGTATTCGAGGGTCGCGAAACGGACGATGAGCCGCGCCGCCTCCTCGCCGTACGGCTCGAGCCCGCGCGGGACGTGACCATGGGAGTACTTGCAGACCAGGTCGAAATGCGCCTCCTCGTCCACGTTGTTGAAGAACGGGAAGGCGGCGCTCATGAAGGCGACGCGCAGGGCGGCCAGCAGGCAGAGCGCCGGAAGGATCGCGCCGCCGCCCCGCTGCCCTTCCGGAAGGCGGGTCTCGGTCCCGGGCATGCGTGGCATTCTGCGGCAGTCCCCGGAGGGGAGTCAACGACCGGGGCAATTTCACCCGTCGCAGTGGATGGTCGTGCCCGCGGGCCGCCGCACGGGTCGTCTCGTGAAGGTGGAGAGGAGGGTTTGGAGGATGTCGGAGGGGCCACCGGGGGCGCTCTGCGCTATCATCCCGCCGGGGAGCGGGTCCGAGGACATGAAGAACAAGGTGCTGGTCGTCGATGACGAGGGCGCGATCCGCAAGTCGCTGCGGATGGTGCTGGAGTATGAGGGGTACGAGTGCGTCGAGGCCGCCTCGGGGCCCGAGGGGATCGAGGCGGCGCGGCGCGAGGCGCCTGACGCGATCCTGCTCGACATCAAGATGCCCGGCATGGACGGCCTGGAGACGCTCACCGCCGTGCGCAGCCGCGACCTGCACACGCCGATCCTGATGATCTCCGGCCACGGCGACATCCCCACGGCGGTCGAGGCGATTCACAAGGGCGCCTACGACCTGCTCGAGAAGCCGCTCGAGTCGGAGCGCGTGCTGACCGCCGTGCGGCACGCCATCGAGCGCGAGCGGCTGCGGCGCGAGAATCTGCGGCTGCTGCACGAGGTCGAGTCGGGCTATGCCTTGATCGGCGACTCGCCGGCGATGGCGCGCGTGCGCGAGTCGATCGGGCGGGCCGCGCCGGCGCACGCCACGGTGCTGATCAGCGGCGAGAGCGGCACCGGCAAGGAGCTGATCGCCTGGGAGATCCACCGCCGCAGCGCGCGCGCCGACAAGCCGTTCGTCAAGGTCAACTGCGCGGCGATCCCCGAGGACCTGATCGAGTCCGAGCTGTTCGGTCACGAGAAGGGGTCGTTCACCGGGGCGACCGCCCGGCAGATCGGCAAGTTCGTGCAGGCCGACGGCGGCACCATCTTCCTGGACGAGGTCGGCGACATGAGCCCGCGCACCCAGGCGAAGGTGCTGCGCGTCCTGGAGGGGGGCGAGGTCGAGCCGATCGGCATGGCGAAGTCGACGCGCGTCGACGTGCGCGTCATCGCCGCGACCAACAAGGATCTGCAGGCGGCGATCCGGGCCGGGGCGTTCAGGGAGGATCTCTATTTCCGGCTGAACGTCGTGCCGATCGCCTCGCCGCCGCTGCGCGACCGGCGCGCCGACGTGCCGGCGCTGGCGCAGCATTTCGTCGAGGCATTCTGTCGCGACAATAATGTCCACGCCCGCCACTTTGCGCCGCAGGCGATCGACGCTCTGGCCATGCGGCCGTGGCGCGGCAACGTCCGCGAGCTGCGCAACGCCGTCGAGCGCCTGCTGATCATGGTCGAGCGCGATCCGGTCGAGGCCGCCGACGTCGACGCCGTCCTGGCGGAGGCGGGCGCCGCACCGAACGTCGAGCCGGGAGCCTCCGTGCAGCAGCCCGACGCCCTCGCGCCGGCCGGCGGGACGGCGGCGCCGGCCGGGGCGGCGCTGCCGCCGGACCCGGCGGGGTTCAAGACTCTGCAGGAATACAAGGACGAGGCCGAGAAGGTGTTCATCTTGAAGAAGCTGAAGGAAAACCGCTGGAACGTGTCGCGCACCGCCCGGGCCATCGACACGCCGCGCAGCAACCTGTACAAGAAGCTGGAGCAGTACGGCATCGCCCGCGATCAGGTGCAGGAATGAGCGGTTGCTTCGGGGAGGCGGCATGAATCCGGCCCGGCGCAGCGTCGTCGTGCTCGACGGCGTGCGCACGCCGTTCTGCAAGTCGTGGGGCATCCTCAAGGACGTCCCGGCCGACGAGCTGTCCCGCCTCACCATCGCCGAGGCGATGGCCCGCATCGATCTCGACCCGGCGGAGGTCGACGAGGTCATCGTCGGCAACATCGCCCAGCCGGCCGAATCGACCACCCTGGCGCGGGTCGCGGCGCTCAAGGCCGGCATCCCGCGCCGGGTGCCGGCCTTCACCGTCAACCAGAACTGCGGCTCCGGCATGCAGGCGATCGTCTCGGCCTGGCACCGCATCGAGTCGGGGCTGGCCGACGTGGTCGTCGCCGGGGGCGTCGAATCGATGTCACGCATCCCGCTGCAGTTCGATCTGGCGTTCACCGAGGACCTGATGCGCCTGCGCAAGGCGCGCACGCCGCTGGGGCGGCTGGCCGCCCTGTGGCGCGTGCCGCTGCGGCACCTGAAGCCGATCGCGGCGCTCGAGGTCGGGTTGCGTGACGCCGTCAGCGGGCTCAACATGGGGGAGACCGCCGAGCTGCTGGCGCGCCGCTTCCACATTTCGCGGGAGGATCAGGACGCCTTCGCGCTCGAGAGCCACCGGCGGGCGGTGGCGGCGCGCGAGCGGCTGCGTCAGGAGATCGTCCCGATCTTCCCGCCGCCCCGGCTGGATCCGGTGCGCGACGACGTCGGGCCGCGCGACGACCAGAGCCTCGAGCAGCTGGCCGGGCTGCGCCCGGTCTTCGACCGCGACTATGGCACGGTGACCGCCGGCAACTCCTGCATGATCACCGACGGCGCCGCGTCGCTGGTGATCGCTTCGGAGGAGAAGGCGCGGGCCCTCGGCATCCCGTACCTCGGGAGGATCCGCTCGTTCGGCTTCGCCGGGCTCGACCCGGCGGTGATGGGCCTGGGGCCGGTGTACGCCGCGGCGGTGGCGCTGGAGCGCGCCGGAGTCGGGATGCGAGACCTCGACCTGTTCGAGATCAACGAAGCGTTCGCCGTGCAGGTGCTGGCGGTGCGGCAGGCGTTCGGCTCGGAGGCCTTCGCGCGCGACGAGCTGGGGCTGGCCGCGGCGCTCGGCGAGCCGGACCCGTCGCGCACCAACGTCAACGGCGGCGCCATCGCCCTCGGCCACCCGGTCGGCTGCTCCGGCGTCCGGCTGGTGCTGACGCTCCTGAAGGAAATGGCCCGGCGCGACCGGGCCCTCGGGCTGGCGGCGCTGTGCATCGGCGGCGGGCAGGGCGCGGCGATCATCGTGGAGCGATCGTGATGGACGAAGGCGACCGCACCCTGCGCCTCGATGGCCCGGGGGTCACCCTCGAGACCCGGCGCGACGGCCTGGCGTTCCTGATCTTCGACCGGCCGCAGGAGAAGGTGAACGTCCTCGGCGGGCCGGTGGTCGCGGTGCTCGAGATCCTGCTCGACCAGGCGGCGCGCGACAAGGACGTGCGCGCCATGATCGTCACCAGCGCCAAGCCCGGTTCGTTCATCGCCGGCGCCGACGTCTCGGAGATCGCGGCGCTGCGGACCATCCAGGACGCCGAGAGCGCCTCGCGCCGCGGACAGCGGCTGTTCGACACCATGGACCGGCTGCCGTTCCCGGTGGTCGCGGCGATCAACGGCACCTGTCTCGGTGGCGGCACCGAGCTGGCCCTCGCCTGCCATTTCCGCGTCGCCGCCGACGACGCGCGGGTCGAGATCGGATTGCCGGAAGTGAGCCTGGGGATCATCCCGGGGTGGGGCGGGACGCAGCGCCTGCCGCGGCTGCTGGGGATCGGCCCCGCCCTCGACCTGATCCTCGGGGCGCGCTCGGTGAATGCGCGCAAAGCGCTCAAGCTCGGCCTGGTCGATGCCGTCGCCCCGCCGGAGACGCTGCTGGAGGCGGCGGAGCGGCTGGCCCTGGCCGCCGCCGCGGGGCACCGCCGGCCGCGCCGCGCCCTGAGCGACTCGCCGGCGGCGCGCTACAACCCGGTTCGCTGGATGGTGACCGCGGCCGCGGGGCGGATGGCGCGGCGGACGCTGCGCGCACGAGTCCACGAAGCCGAGTACCCGGCGCCGTACCGGGCGATCGAGGCGGTGGTGCACGGGCTGCGTTACGGCATGGAGGCCGGCCTGCGTCGCGAGGCCCACCTGCTGGGCCAGCTCGCCGCCAGCCGCACATGCAAGAGCCTCGTGTCGCTGTTCTTCCTGCGCCAGGAAGCGCGCCGCGACCCGGGCGTCCAGGACCCGTCGGTGCGGCCGCGCGATCTGCGCGCCGCGGCGGTCCTCGGAGCAGGCGTCATGGGGGGCGGCATCGCCCAGTCCCTGACGCGCGCCGGCCTGCCGGTCCGTCTGAAGGACATCGATCTCGCGCCGCTGGCGCGCGGCATGCGCGCCGCTTGGGACCTGAATCGCGCCGAGTTGAAGAAGAAACGGATCGACCGGCGCGAGTTCGACCGGCGCATGGCGCTGCTGCGCCCGACCCTCGACCCGACCGGCTTCCGCCGCGCCGACATCGTCATCGAGGCGGTCGTCGAATCGCTCGAGGTCAAGCGCCGCGTCCTGCGGGACATCGAGGAGGTCATCGGCGAGGCCTGCATCTTCGCGACCAACACCTCGTCGCTGCCGATCGATTCGATCGCCTCCCGGGCGCGCCACCCCGAGAACGTCGTCGGGCTGCATTTCTTCAACCCGGTCCACAAGATGCCGCTGGTCGAAGTGGTGCGGGGGCCGCAGACTTCGGACCAGACGGTGGCCACCGCGGTCGCCCTGGCGAAGCGGATCGGCAAGACGCCGGTCGTGGTCGGCGATGCGCCCGGCTTCCTGGTCAACAGGATCCTGATGGCCTACCTCGGCGAAGCGCTGCTGCTGGTCGAGGAGGGGGCGCGCATCGACGACATCGACAGGACCATGCTGGCGTTCGGCATGCCGATGGGGCCGTGCGCGCTGCTGGATCAGATCGGTCTCGACGTCGCCCTGCACGTGGCCGGCGTCCTGACCGAGGCGTTCCGCGACCGCGCGCCCCGCTCGGGGCTCTTGGCCTCGATGAAGGAGAAGGGCTGGCTGGGCCGCAAGTCGGGCCGCGGCTTCTACGTCTACGCCGGTCCGCCCGGCGACGGCGGCGGTGACGACGACGGCGGGCGGCGCCCGGGCGCGCCGCGCGAGGCGAACACGGGGGTCTACGGTCTCCTGGCGTCGGCGGCGCGGCAGCCGATCGATCCGGCGGCCGCCGAGAACCGACTGGTGTTCCCGATGATCAACGAGGCCGCCCGCTGCCTGGAGTCGGGCATCGTGCGCGCCCCGGGACAGGTCGACCTGGCGATGGTGTTCGGCACCGGCTTCCCGGCATTCCGCGGCGGGCTGCTGCGGCACGCCGACAGCCTGGGGACGGCGACCATCGTCCAGGGGCTCGAGGCGATGGCGGGCCGCTACGGCCCGCGCTTCCTCGCGGCGCGCTATCTTCTTGAGCTGGCCCGCGACGGGCGCGGCTTCTACGAGAGAGGGTGATATGGGCAAGGGAGGCAAGGACGGCGACAGGGTGCCGGCGAAGAGCTTCATGAAGGCGCTGTTCGCGGGCCACCTCGAAAGCTCGATGGTCTTCCCGTACCCGCGGCAGAGCGACGAGGCGCGCGACACGCTGCGGCTGGTCCTCGAGTCGTTCCGCGACTGGGCGAAGGAACACCTCGACGGGGCGGCCATCGACCACGCCGCCACGTTCCCGGTGCAGGTCGTCAAGGACCTCAAGGATCTTGGCATGCTCGGCCTGACCGTGCCGGAGGAGTACGGCGGCGCCGGGCTGCCGTTGACCTCCTACTGCCGGGTCATGGAGGAGGTCTGCCGCTACTGCGCCAGCACCTGCACCATCGTCGGGGCCCACCTCGGCATCGGCAGCAAGGGGATCCTCCTGTACGGCAGCGACGATCAGAAGAAACGCTTCCTGCCGCTGGTGGCGAAGGGGGAGCTGCTCGCCGCCTACGCCCTGACCGAGCCGACCTCCGGCTCGGACGCCGCGTCGCTGAAAACCCGCGCCGTCTGGGACCCCGCAAAGGATGTCTGGGTGTTGAACGGCACCAAGCGCTACATCACCAACGGCGGCCACGCCGGGCTGTACACCGTCTTCGCCCGCACGGAGATCGGCGGCAAGGACACGATCAGCGCCTTCATCGTCACGCGTGACCTGCCCGGCGTGTCGACCGGCAAGGAGGAGGAGAAGCTCGGCCTGAAGGGCTCGTCGACCACCGATCTGTATCTGGCGAACGTACCGGTGCCGAAGGGGAACCTGCTCGGCGAGCCGGGGCGCGGCTTCAAGTACGCCATGGAGATCCTCAACGACGGCCGCGTGTCGCTGGCGGCCGGCGCCGTCGGCGGCGCCAAGGAGATGATCGACCGGGCGGTCGAGTTCGCCCGCCAGCGCCGCCAGTTCGACCGGCCGATCGCCGAGTTCGAGATGATCCGCGCCAAGATCGCCGAGATGGTGACCGGCACCTACGCCGCCGAGAGCATGGTTTATTTGACGACCGGCCTGGCGGAGCGCGGCGGCATCGATTACTCGATCGAGTCCGCCCTGTCGAAGATCTTCTCCTCCGAGAACGCCTGGCGGGTGGTCAACCACGCCGTGCAGATCGCCGGCGGCAACGGCTTCATCCGCGAGTACCCGTACGAGCGCTACCTGCGCGACTGCCGGATCAACATGATCTTCGAGGGCACCAACGAGATCCTGCGCGTGTTCGTGGCGCTCGCCGGGGTGCAGAACCTCGGCGAGGAGCTGAAGAAGGTGGGGCAGGCGCTGAAGGACCCGATCTCCCAGATCGGCGTGCTGTCGGAGTTCGCGGTGAAGAAGATCCGGCAGGCGATCACCGACGAACAGTTCCCGGACATCCGCCCGCCGCTGCAGAAGACCGCGGCGCGCGCCGCGCACTACGCCGAGGCGCTGTCGGTGACGGCGGAGAAGGCGCTGCGGCAGCACGGCAAGGGGATCATCGAGCGCGAGTACGTGCAGGAACGCCTGTCGGAGGCGGCCGGCGACCTGTACGCCCTGATCGCCTGCCTGTCGCGCGCCAACACCCGCATCGCCCAGGCGGGGGAAGCGTCGGCGCGGCGCGACATCTTGATGACCCGCACCTTCGGCAACGCCGCCTGGCGGCGGATCCGGCGCCTGCTGTACCAGGTCGAGAACAACCAGGACGCCAACGTCACCCGCGTCAGCGATCTCACCTGCGAGATGGGCGGCTACGGCGAGGATCTGATCGGCTGAGCCCGCCGGCCCCGCAGCGGATGCGTCGGGCGCGTCAGCCGGTGCGCTTCAGGACGACCAGGGTGATGTCGTCCTGCGGCGGGCTGCCGGTGTGGTGCTCGCCGACGGCGGCGGTGACCCGCTCGACGATGGCGGTGGGCAGGTCGTCTGCCGGCCGGCGCGCCAGCTCGAGCAGACGCTCCTCGCCGAACTCCTCGCCGCCGGCGTTGCGTTCCTCGGTCACGCCGTCGCTGTAGCACACCAGCAGGTCCCCCGGCCGCAGTGCCGTCTCGCGCGCCTCGTAAGGCGAGGTCTCGAACAGCCCCAGCGGCCGCCCGGTCCGCTCCAGGCGCTCGGGGTCGCCGCCGATGGCGCGCACCAGAAACGGCGCGTTGTGCCCGGCATTGACGTACAGCAGCGCGTGCCGCGCCGGGTCGAGGATTCCGAGAAAGAAGGTCACGAAACGGTTGGCCGGGATCGAGCGGGCCAGCAGCCGGTTCATGCGGCTCATGGTCTCCGCCGGCGGCAGGTCCAGCTCCATGAGGGCCCGCAGGGTGGCGTGCAGCGAGCACATCAGCAGGGCCGCCGGCAGTCCCTTGCCGGCGACGTCCCCCAGGGCGATGGCGCAGCGCCCGCCCGGCAGGGGGATGTAATCGTAATAGTCGCCCCCCACGGCGCGGCAGGGGACGCTGCTGCCGCACACCTGATAGCCGGGGATCGGCGGCCCCTCGGCGGGCAACAGATGATTCTGGATCTCGGCGGCGCGCTCCAGCTCCTGCGCCATGCGCTCGGCCGCCACCACCTGCTCGAACAGGCGGGCGTTCTCGATCTTGACCGCCGCGACGTTGGCGAGGTGGGTCAACAGGCGCAGGTCGCGCTCGGTGAACAGTCCGCTGAGGCGGCGGCTGTCGACGTAGATCAACCCGATCACGTCACGGTTGTTCCACAACGGCACGCAGATCACCGAGCGGATCTGCTGCGCCTCGACGCTCTGCCCGGCCTTGAACCGATCGTCGAACAACGCGTCGGCCGTCAGCACCGACTCCTTCTGGCGCATCACGCGGTCGGTGATGGTGCGGCTCATCGAAACGGTGCGGCCGGCCTCCGATGCCGGCACGCGGACGACGCGCGGTACCAGCCGGTCGTTCTCGAGGAGCATCAGCACGCCGCGCTCGAAGCGGGCCGCCCTCGACGCGAGGTCCATGATGGTGTCGAGGATCTCGTCGAGCGGGCGATGGAACACCAGCTCGCGGTCGGCCTCTTCGTAGATCTCCTGGAAGGCGGCGCCGGAGACCGCCGGCGGGGTCGGCAGGCCGCCGAACCCGCCGCTGAATGGCGCCGGAGTCGGCACCTCGCCGCGCCCGGCCGGCGTCGGCATCGCCGCGGCGCCGGCGCGCAGCACCGCCGACCCGGCCGGCAGGATCGCCGTCCCCTGGCCGGCCAGCGGCCGGTCGTCGAACTCGACCGGGCTGGCCGGCAGGCCGTTGAACACCAGCGTGGTCGTCCCGAGCCGCACCCGATCGCCGGGGGCGAGCAGCCCCGGCTCGGTGATCCGCCGGCCGTTCAGGAAGGTGCCGTTCTTGCCGCCGGCGTCGAGGACGTAATAACCGTCCTCGCGCCGGAGGATCTCGGCGTGCACCCGTGACACGTTCAAGTCCTGGAGGACGAGATCGTTGCCGGAGCCCCGGCCGATGCGCAGCGACGACGCGGTGATGTCCTGCCGGATGGTCCGGCCGTCCGCCGCAATGATGGTCAGAAAGTCCATGGCGACTTACTTGAACGCGATACGCACCCTGTGACGCGAGCCGTCGTTCACGATGGTGGTGATGACATCGTACACCATCCCGTGCGGCAGGCTCTGGCTGCTCAGGTTGTAGATGTACTGGCCGGAGGAGCCGTCGTAGCGGTAGTAGTTGCCGGTGTTGGCGCTGCCGGACGAGGTCACCTCTTCGACGACCCCGCCGGCGCTGTAGAGGGCGACCGGCACGACGTCGATGGTCGCGGTGGCGGTGCCGACCGGCGCTCCGGCGCAGTTGGTCAGCCGGAACTTGAACGGGATGGTCCGCTGCCGGCTGGTGAACACGCTCGAGCCGTCGGCGTTGACCGGCGGCAGATAGCCGCCGAAGAACAGCAGGTCATCGACCGTGCCGTCGCAGTCGTCGTCGATGCCGTTGCAGGTCTCGGCGGACGGTGCGCCGGGGACGCAGGCCTGCGCCGCGCCGTCCACGCACGCCGCGACCGTGCGCGCGCAGGCGCCGACGCCGCAGGTCACGGTCCCCAGCGACTCGTCGATGGTGGCGTCGCAGTCATCGTCCAGCCCATTGCAGGTTTCCGCCGCGCCGGGGTGGATCGTCGCGATATCGCCGTTGCAGTCGGCCGGCGCGCCGGATCCGGCGGCCGGGCAGAGGGGGTAACCGTCGCCATCGCGGTCGTTGAGCGCGGCGGGGAGCATCGTGCAGTCGACCGTTCCCTGGAGGGCGCAGGCGACCTTGACCGGGGTCCATGAGACGCCGCCTTTCAGCCGCGTCGGGTCGCCGTTGATGTCCATGATCGGCTCGACCGAAGCCGTGACGTCGGTGAACGGCGGGAAGCTGTCGCTCAGCGCGTCGTAGTGCGAGAACAGCAGCCGGAGCCGGGAATCGAACGGGCCGTTCTTCTTGTAGATCATGTCGGTCAGGCCGCTCACCGGCGAGTCGATGGTCAGGACTTCGCAGGGGTACGGGTCGCCGGCCGGCGACGGCTCGTAGCCGGGCGGCAGCGTCGGCTCGTCCCCGGTCGGCAGGTCGGCTGAGCAGACGCTCGTTCCGGCGGGCGTGTCATTGTCGTTGCTCACCAGGAATACGACCCCGTCCGTCGCGCACAGCTGCTCGTTGGTGAGCGGGCCCGCCGGGACATCGTGGAGGGTCGTCGCGAGCGTGCAGGTCAGCCCGGCCAGGTCGGTCACCAGGGCCGTACCGGTGGCATCGGCGCCCTCGGGGGCATCCGGGTTCCGGAACAGCCGGAAGTCGACCGATCCGGCACCCGCGCCGAACTCATCGACGCTCAGCACGAGGTTCGTCGCGCCCGGCAGGAGCTCGACGGAGGCGATACCCGAATCGCCCGGCCCGGAATCGGTGGCCGAGCCGTCGACGCCTCCCTCGGACGGCGTGCCCTGGCAGACCGGTGGGGTGCTGTCGGCGCTCTTGAAGATCAGGTTGTCGACCGCGAACTCCTCGAAGCCGCCCTCCCCACCGTCCTCGTGCCCCGACGTCAGGGTGACCCGGAATGCGGGACGGTTGAAGAGCGCGCCGAAGAAGGTCGGGGTGGACTCGTTCTCGTCCGAGTCGCCGACCAGGAAGGTCTCGGAGATCTCGTCGCCGAAGTCGACCCTGATCGACATCGGCGTCGCCGTCGGGTCCTGGGCCACCAGTTGGAACCCGAATGCCGTGATCGACGGCGCGAAGCGGAGGACGATGATCTGGTCGGGGGTGGGGCTGCCGGGAACGGCCCCGCCGAACAGGACATTGGGGGCGGAGACTGCGCCGGTGGTGTCGTAGGTCTGGATCGGCAAATAGCCCTCGAGCGGGTCGTTCGGTGACGAGAAGATCACACCATCCACCTGGGTCGAGATCGGGGTGCCGGCATCGTAGCCGTCGAACGTTTCGTAGGTATAGGGCGACGACAGGAGAGCCCGGAAGGTCGCCTCGTCATCGTAGGTGGACGTCTCGGCGCCGGCCGGCCGTAACGCGGCCCAGGCCAGCACCAGAAGAATGCACGGAACCGCACGAAACGCTCGGGGACGGCTCATGGGCTTGTCTCTCCACCGGTGGGGCCGGCGAATTGTTCAAAGTGGACGGGAAGTTTCCGAAAGCACTGGCGCGAAAATATGCCCGAACGGAGGCCGCTGTCAAGGTCCTATCGATCGGTGACCGCCGATGGGAGCCCCCCGGCGGCGGGGGCGCCGCCCCCGCTCAGGGGGCAGTGGCGCTCTCGAGGCGGCGGGCGTCGTCGCCGAGGTTCGCATTTTGGAACAACAGGGACGCCTCGGCGCGGAATGAGGCGGTGGCGGGGCGGGCGAGAAACCTGGTGCGCGGGTCTCCCTTCAGGCCGGCGAGGATGTCGGTGAGCGGGTCGA
The DNA here is from genome assembly GCA_018606725.1 of Acidobacteriota bacterium. GTDB lineage: Bacteria > Acidobacteriota > Polarisedimenticolia > Gp22-AA2 > Gp22-AA2 > JAGYID01. The sequence goes on along the minus strand of JAGYID010000029.1, from coordinate 39,168 downwards.
GGGCGGCACGGTAGCGGGCGGCGGCCTCGGACGTCTTCCCCTGGCGCGCCAGGAGCGAACCCGCCAGGTGCCGGGACTGGAAGAGCAGGTCGCGCTGTCCCAGCGAGGATGCGGCGGTTTCCGCCAGCGCGGCATGGCGTGCGGCGGTCTCGAAGCGCCCGGCGGCGGAGTTCAGCCGCGCGGCGGCCAGACTGGCGGGGGCGAGGAGCGGCCGCAGGCCGGCGGATTCCGCCTCGCGGCGCACCGCTTCGAGCCCGCCCGCCGATCGGCCGGCCTCGGCGGCGCGCAGTCGGGCGAGGAGAAACAGGCGACGGTCGCCCACCTGCCGGGCCTCCGCGACCGCCTTCCGGAAGGCGGCCGCCGCCTCGGCCGACCGGCCGCGCGCCGCCAGGAGCTCGCCGCGGTAGATGCCGGTCTCGGCGGCGGTGGCGCGGCTCCCCATCTCGGCGGCCACCTTGTCCGACTCATCGAGTGCCGCCGCGGCGGCGGCGAAGTCTCCGATCCGCAAACGGACGCTGCCGGTGTAGGAGAGAGCCACCGCCAGGGTCGAGGGGTCCTCGCCCTGACGGCAGAGCGCCACCGCGTCGTCGAGCAGGGCCAGCGCTCCGCCGAAATCCCCCCGGTCCTCATGGATGTTCGCCAGGTTGATGTCGAGCGTGGCGATCCCCGCCTGGTTGGACGTGTCGCGCGCCAGGGCCAGCCCCTCGTCGTCGTACTTCAGCGCTTCGTCATAGCGCCCCTGCACCTGCTCGATCACGCCGATATCGATGAGCGACCGGAGGATTTCGAGCTTGTCCCCGAGGGCGCGCCGCTTGTCGAGCGCGTCCTTCATGAAGAAGAACGCATCGAGGTACCGCCCGAGGAGCATGTTGACGTAACCGACGCTGCTCAGGCTGCCGGCCAGAAGGCTGTCGTCGCCGATCTCCTTCACCACTTTGAGACTCTCCTGGTAAGCGGCCAGCGCTTCCTCGTTGCGCCCGACCCCCTGATAGATGTCCCCGAGATAGGTGTGGGCCTCGGCGAGCCCCTTGTGGTTGCCGATGTCGCGATCGATCGACATCACTTCCTGGAGCGCGGTGATCGCCTCCGCCGTCTTCCCCTGGTAGGCCAGGATCAGGCCGATGTTGGTGAGCGTCGCGGCCGTGCCGCGCCGGTCGCCGATCCGCCGGCGGATCTCCAGGGCCTCGTGCAGGTGTTTGAGGGCCTCGTCGTTCTTGCCGAGCGTCCGGTAGGCGCCGCCCAGGCCGTTGAGGGCGGTCGCCCGCCCCTCTTCGTTGCCGGACTCGAGGTGCAGCCCCAGCGCGCCGTTGAAATCGGTGAGCGCCCCCTGCGGGTCGCCCGTCTTGAAACGCACCCGGCCGAGCATGAAGCGGGCGCTCGCATGTTTGGGATCGAGGGCCACGACGCGTTCGAGGGAGGCGCGCGCCGCCGCGAGGTCGCCCTTGTCCTCCTGGACCGCGGCGAGGTCGTAGAGCGCGTCGGCGCTGCCGGGCAGGAGCGCCGCGATCTCGGCCCGCGCCTTCTCCGCCGCCGGCAGATCATTGGTCACCTCCGCACGGATGGCGCGCACTCGTGCCGCCTCGAGCGGCCCCGCGCCCCGCAGCGCGCCGGCCGCCGCGTCGGCCTCGCGGACCGCCTTGTCGGCCTCGCCAAGGCTCTGGTAGGTCGCGGCGAGCTCCGCCCGGGCGAGGGCGAAGCCGGAGTCGGCGCCGGCCGCCCCCTCGAACCTCCTGGCGGCCTCGAGATCGTTGCCGGCGCGCCGCAGCTCGAGCCCCTCCTCGAACAGGCGCAGGCTCTCGACCGAGCGGGTCGACAGGGCCGGTTCCGCCGCTGCGGCGCCGCCGGGGAGCCCCGCCGAGGCGGAGATCCCGAGGTCGCCGCGGACCTTGCCGGCGAGCTCGCGCGCCATCGTGAAGATCGCCTCCTCGCCGCTGCCGCTGACGTCGAGCGGCGGATCGGAGGTCGCGGTCGAAGCGCCGGCGCGCCACAGCGTGGCGCTCATGCGGAACTGACCGCCGACCTTCATCAGGCTGCCGGTCAGGACCGTGTCGACCCCGGCCAGCGAGGCGACCCGCTGGATGGTGGCGGGCCGCTCGAGATCGTCGCCGGCGGCCTGCAGGGCGCCGAGGGTGCCGCGCACCCGGTCGTCGCCCGCCACCCGCAGCGCCGCCGTCCGCCCGAGCTCGCCGCGCAGCAGCTCTGGAAGCCCGTTCCTGGCCCAGTCGAACCGCGCATCGCCGGTGGCGTTGCGGAAAGGCAGCACTGCCAGGGCCGTCTTCGGCAGGGTGGGCGTCGGTGGGGGCACTGTCCCGCCGGCGCCGCCCCGCCTGAAGGTCGTGATCAGCAGGATGATCGCGGCGGCGGCGATCAGGGCGGCCGCTGGCGCGACGATTTTCGTCTTCGCCAACCGGCGCCAGCCGACCGCGGCGCGGCGCCGCTCCAGATCGCGCCGCAGCGCGGCGGCGCTCTGATACCGGGCGGCGGGGTCGCGCTCCATGGCGCGCGCCACGATCGCCTCCAGCCAGGCGGGGATGTCGGGGCGAACGCGGCGCACCGCCGGCGCGTCCTCGTGGGTCCGCTTCACCATGACGGAGAGGGGATTGTCCGACCGGAACGGCAGCGTCCCGGTGAGGACCTCGTACATGATGATCCCGAGGGCGTAGATGTCGCCGCGGTGGTCCGGCGTCTCGCCGCGCGCCTGCTCGGGCGACATGTAGTCGACCGTGCCGAGGACGGCGCCGGTCTCGGTCATCGTCGAGCCGGCGTCGAGCGAGCGCGAGATGCCGAAGTCGGCGATGAACGCCTGGCCGTCGCCGTCGACCAGGATGTTCTGCGGCTTCAGGTCGCGGTGCGCGATGCCGGCATCGTGCGCCGCCTGCAGCGCCTCGGCGATCTGGTTGAACAGGGGCAGCGCCCGCTCCGCCGGCAGGGCTCCGTCGCGCCGCAGGATCGACTTGAGATCGCTCCCCTCGACATAGGCCATCGAGATGAAGCGGATGCCGCCGGCCTCGCCCAGGTCGTGGATGCGCAGCACGTGGCGGTGCGTCACCTTGCTGGCCAGCAGGATCTCGCGGCGGAAGCGCTCCAGGACCTCCGGGCGCGCCGCCATGTCGGGCCGGATGACCTTCAGCGCCACGGTGCGGCCGAGCTCGTGGTCGACCGCCTTGTAGACCGTCCCCATGCCGCCCTCGCCGAGGACGCCGGCGATTTCGTAACGCGGCCCCAGCCGGTGGCCGGGTGCCAGCCGGCCGGCGGGGGAGCCGCCGCCCGCCGTTCCGGAGGTCGGGGTTGCGCGGGAGCCGGACGCGGTGCGCGTCGCGTCCGGTGCCGCGCCGTCCGCGCCAAGCGCGAGCGTCGGCGTTTCGGGGACCGGCGTCTGTACGGCGGTTGCGGCCGGCCGGGCCGGACGCAGTCCGAGGTCCGAGCCACAGCGCAGGCAAGCGCGGAGGTCGTCGGCGTTGGAGTGGCCGCAGGAGGGGCACTGCATGGCCGGTATTATTGACTGGGAACGCGCCGCCGCGCTAGCATTCCGGCCGTCTCCTCGACATCATTCTCATGTCGCAGGTCTGAAGGAAGGGGGTTCTCCGTGCGCATTGTTGTTCTGGGAGGGGCGGGGATCATCGGCAAGGCGATCGCCCGGGATCTGGCGGACGACCGCGAGGTCAAGGAGCTGGTCATCGCCGACCTGGATCTGGAGGGGGCGAAGAAGGTCGCCGCCTCGCTGAACCGCTCCGGCGTGACGGCGGTCAAGGCGGACGTGACCGATGGCGCGGCGCTGGCCGGGCTGCTGCGCGGCGCCGGGTCGGTCATCAACTCGGTGCAGTACTACTTCAACCTGCCGGTCATGAAGGCCTGCCTCGATGCCAAGGTGCCGTACATCGACCTCGGCGGCCTGTTCCACACGACCCGCAAGCAGCTCGAGCTGCACGATGACTACAAGCGCGCCGGCCTGGTGGCGGTGCTCGGTCTCGGCTCGTGTCCGGGGATCGCCAACGTCCAGGCGCGCGCCATCGCCGACCGCCTCGACACGGTCGAGTCGGTTCACATTTTCAACGGCGCCACGCCGGATCAGGGGGACTCGCTCGCCTGGGCCTACTCGATCCAGACGATCTTCGACGAGATCACCCAGCCGCCGATGGTGTTCCGCGAGGGGCGGTTCCAGGAGACCGCCCCGCTCGGCGAGGAGGAGCTGTACCGCTTCCAGCAGCCGATCGGGGTCTCCAAGGTGCACCTGTCGCTGCACTCCGAGGTCGCCACCCTGCCGCTGACCTACGCCGCCAAGGGGATCAAGGACTGTTTCTTCAAGATCTCGTTCTTCGGCTACACCGAGAAGGCGCTGCGGCAGCTGCAGTTCCTGGCCGAGCTCGGGCTCGCCAGCGCCGACCCGGTCGAGGTGCGCGGCGTCAAGGTGAAACCGCGCGACGTGCTGCTGGAGGTCCTGAAGCGGGCGCCGCAGAGCGAGCGCACGAAGAGCCTCGGCTTCAAGGACATCGTCACCGAGGTGCGCGGCACGAAGAACGGCAAGCCGGTGGCCGGGAAGGCCGAGACCACCTGCTGGCCCCACAAGACGTGGGGCATCTCCGGCGGGACGGTGCTCGTCGCCTCGCCGCCGGCAATCGTCGCCCGCTGGCTGGCGCAGGGAAAGATCAAGCAGACCGGCGTGCTGGCGCCGGAACAGGCGGTCGACGCGGCGGCGTTCTTCAAGGAGCTCGAGGCGCGCGGGGCGCAGACGACCATCAGCCTCGCCGAGCCGTTCCCGGATTAGGATCCCGTTCCGCGAGACACGCGCGGCCGGCCTCGCTCAGTCGAGCGATTTCAGGAAGCGGTCGGCGGCGGCCCACAACTCGGCGGCGTGCAGCGCCATCAGATCGTTGTGGCCGCCGCCAGCGATCGCCGCCAGCTCCCTCCGTCCCGGCGCCAGGCCGTAGAGCCGCTGCCCCAGCGCGAACGGCGCGATCTCGTCCGCGGTGCCGTGGATGATCAGGAGCGGCGACCGAACCCGTCGGATCGCCGCCGCCGAATCGAACCGGAACGTGCCGAGCCGCGACAACGCCAGCAGCAGCGGGTGACCGCCTTCCCGCAGCAGATCCTGCACCGAGGTGAACGGCGACTCCAGGATGACCCCGGCCGGGGGGCCCGCCTGATCGCCGGTCGCCGTGGGCGCGGCGCCGGCCGGCGTCGCGGCGGCCAGGTGCACCGCCACGGCCGCGCCGATCGAACGGCCCCAGACGACGACGCGCGCCGGGTCGACGCCGCGCAGGCCGCGCACGGCGCGCAGCGCCGCCTCGCCGTCGCGATACAGTCCGGTCTCGGACGGCTGCCCCCGGTTCCCGCCGTAGCCGCGATAGTCGACCAGCGCCAGGTTGTACCCCGCCGACCGGGTCAACATCCCCAGCTCGAGGCAGTGGCTGATGTTCTCGGCGTTGCCGTGGAAGAACAGGATGGTGAGCGGCGCTCTGGAGGCGACGGCGCCCATCCGCGGCGCGCCGGCTCCGCCGGGCGCCCTGGCCGGGATCAACCAGCCGCGCAGCCGCATCCCGTCGACGGTGACGGTCTCGAACGGCTCCGCCGGCAGGGCGAAGTCCGATGGCGCCGCCGCGTCGCCCGAAGGCGGCATGAACGCCATGTGCGGCTCGGCGACCAGGACGAGCACCTTCAACCCCAGCACCGCGGCCACGCACAGGCCGCCGGCGACGAGAAGGGTGCGGATGACCTGGAACGACGTCGACTCCCAGCCCACGGCGCCGCGTCACCCGGCCTTGAAGAAGTCAGCCAGCAGGGTGCGATCGTCGTCCAGGGTGACGTCCTTGGGGTCGATCGGAGAGAGCAGCTTGATGTCCTGCTCGGGCTGAACGACCGGCCTGAACTGCGTCGGGATGGTCTTGTCCTTGGAGTGCAGGTGGATCGGCATCAGCACCTTCTTGAAGTTGACCTTGTCGTCCTGGCCGATGTGCACGGTGATCAGGAACTTGCCGTCGGGCTGCTTCTCGGAGCGCCACGAATAGCGGAAGGTCGGGATGCCGACGCCCCAGATCCACTGGTCGAAGAACGAGCTGTAATCCGCGCCGGCGGCGCGATTGATCTCGCGCAGGATCATCTCCGTCGATACGTCCTGGTTCCTGCAGGTCTCCTGGATGGCGCGCATGGCCTTGAGATACGTCTCGTCACCGAGCTGCACGCGCAGCATGTGCAGGACATACGGCGCCTTGTTGTACAGCAGACCGGTGCGGTACATCGCGGCATTCGGGCCGTTGAGCATGCTGGCCGCGGCGATCGGCGCCTCCTTGTCGGCGTTCTTGGCCTCCAGGCGCCAGTCGTCGAGCGTGCGCTGCAGACCGGCCTGCTTCTGGAGTCCCTGGATGTAGGTTCCCGCGGCGTACTCGGCGAATCCCTCGCTCAGCCAGTCGTCGTCTTCGGACGCCCAGCCGACCTGGTTGCCCCACCACTGGTGGGCGATCTCGTGCGACAGGAAGCCGTGGACCGAGCCGCTGCCGAGACTCGACACGTCGCTGAAGGCCTCGCCGGTCAGTTGCACGAAATAGGGCGGTCCCTGGCCGAAACCGAGCCCCGGACCCATCTGGGCGATGTGCAGCTCGTCGTAGGGGTAGGGGCCGTACACGGTCTCGAAGGTCTTGAGGATCTGCTGCGTCTGCTCGAAGAAGCCCTGCACCTTCTTCATGGGCGTCCCGGAGCCGCCGATCGTCGTCGTGTGAATGGTGAGATGGACCGTCTTGCCGGTGCTCTCGCTCGTGTAGGAGCCGTCCGACTTGTACAGCTGTCCGAACAGCGCCCATGGGAAGTTGACCGGGATGTCGCTCTGCAGCTCGATGACGTTCTGTCCCCTGTCCTTGTCGAGAAATTCCCTGACCACCCGGCCGGACCCGGCCATGGTGAACTGCTTCGGCGCCCTGATGGTCCAGTGGAAGGTCGCCCGACCGCCCCGCTCGCCGTACTGGGGATAGAACGGGGCCTCGAGCAGACCGAACGACTCCGGGGTGACCTGGTAGATGACCTCGGCGGTCCCGACCGCGGTGATGCTCACCGGGGCCCCCAGCCTCGCCGGCTGCGGCAGGAGCACCAGGAGCTGATCCCTCCTGTGCATGAACGGCAGCGGCTGGCCGTCGGCGGAGACCACCGAGGTCACGCGCACCGGGTAGAAGGAATCGTCGTACCAGTGGCTCTCGACGCTGGCGTTGTTCACCAGGTCGAAGCGCAGGGCCCGGAGATTGTCGATGAGCGGATTGGTCGTGGTGGTCGAGGTCCACTGCAGCGTCTTGGTGTTCTCCAGGGTCAGCGTCATGTCGTTGTTGGCGATCCGCATGACCCGCGGCCCGTCGCGGCCGGGCAGCATGACGTAGTGACCGGCCTGGTCGTAGTCGCCGCTCTTGTGCCAGCGGGCCCAGTCGATGAAGTAACGGCGACCCTTGGCACCGACGGTCTCGCTCGTCATCAGGGTGTTCTCGTGGATGGTCTGCGGATTGTAGAGATAGAGCAGCCAGTCGTGCCGGAGCGTGTGCAGGTCGGCGACGAAGAAGTCCTGACCCTTGAGACCCGAAATCCTGGCCTCCAGCAGCTGCATCTCGAGCTGCAGGTCGCGATCGCCGTTCAGCCAGGCGTTGCGCTCCTCGAGGACCTTCGAAGCCCGTTCCGCCTTGTCGACGCCGCCCGGATCAGGCGACCCGGCGCCGATGATCACGCGGTGCGTGCCGTCGCAGAACCGCAAAGCCGCCTCGGTAAACTGCTCTTGAAGGATCTCCGCGCCCGACGCCTTCTTCAGCATGTAGCGCTGGGTGCGGTTCGGGGGGATCATCTGCGCCTCGCCGTCGCCGAGGAAGACGGCGCCGGTGACCTCGCCGGCGATCGGCCGTAGCAGGAACACCGTCCCCTGCTTCAGCAGCAGGGTCACGTTGTCCTTCTTGATCGCCAGGTCCTTGACCGTATACGCCTTGGAGGTATCGAGGCCGGTCTTGTAGAAGGCGTCGAAGATCGCCTCGCGCTGGGCGCCGAAGTCGATACCGCCGGCGGCAGCGGGGGCGGGCGCCGTCGGCGATTGCGCCGGGGAGCGGACGGCCACAGCCGGCGCCAGCGCGATGGCGAGCATGACAATCCCCAGTCTCCGGACCGACGCAGGCGACATGGATGATCTCCTTGCCACGAGGCCACGCAGTATAATCCCCGCCGGCGCACCCCATGACCTACGAAACGATCATCGGCCTGGAAGTCCACTGTCAGCTCCTGACCGCATCGAAGATCTTCTGCGGCTGCCGGACCCGCTTCGGCGATCCGCCCAATACCAACGTCTGCCCGATCTGCCTCGGCATGCCGGGCTCGCTGCCGGTGCTCAACCGGACGGCGGTCGACTACGCCATCCGTGCCGCGCTGACGCTCGACTGCGACATCCGGCCGCGCTCGATCTTCGCGCGCAAGAACTACTTCTACCCCGACCTGCCGAAGGGGTACCAGATCTCCATGTACGACCAGCCGCTGGCGGTCGGCGGGCACCTCGACATCGAGGCCGGCGGCGCCAGGCGGCGCATCGGCATCACCCGCATCCACATGGAGGAGGACGCCGGCGACCTGCGCTCGCCGGAGGAGGCGCACGCCTATTACTCCGCGCTGCGCAATCTCCTGGTGGACATCGGCGTCACGGACGGCAACATGGAGGAGGGCTCGCTGCGCTGCGATGCCAACGTGTCGCTGCGCCCGAAGGGGCAGGCGGCCTTCGGGACCAAGGCCGAGCTGAAGAACCTCAACTCGTTCCGGTTCGTGCAGAAGGCGCTGGAGTACGAGATCCGCCGGCAGACTCAACTGCTCGACGCCGGACAAAGGGTCGCGCAGGAGACCCGCCTGTACGACTCCGAGGAGGACAAGACGTATACGATGCGCTCGAAGGAGGAAGCGCACGACTACCGCTATTTCCCCGAGCCGGATCTGCTGCCGTTGTTGGTCGAAAAGGAGTGGATCGAGGAGGTCCGGAAGAGCCTGCCGGCCAAGCTCTTGTCGCAGCGGCGCGAGGAATACATCACGGCATACGGGCTGCTCGCGCAGGTCGCGACCACCCTGACCTCGAGTCAGCCTATGGCGGATTATTTCGAGGCGACTGCGACAGCGGCCGGTGATCACAAGGCCGCCGCCAACTGGATCAGCGGCGAAGTCCTCGCCCGCATGAAGGAGGGGGGCTTCGACATCGTGGTCCTGAAGAGCAAGCTGCCGCCAGAGCGCCTTGGCGGGTTGATCGCGCGCGTCAAGGACGGCACCGTCTCCGGCAGCACCGGCAAGGAGGTGCTCGAGACCATCCTGCGCACCGGCCAGGACCCCGACGAGGTCATCCGCTCCAGCGGGCTGGCGCAGGTCAGCGACGAGGGGGCGCTCGAGGAGGCGATCGAGAAGGTCGTCGCCGCCAGCCCGGGGCAGCTCGCCCAGTACAAGGCCGGCAAGACGACGCTGCTCGGTTACTTCGTCGGCCAGGTCCTGAAGGCGACCGGCGGCAAGGCCAACCCGGCGCTGGTCAACCGGCTCCTCAAAGAGCGGCTCGACCGTTGATCCAGCTCTTCCACGTCACCAAGAAATACGCCGCCGCGACGCCGGCGCTGTCGGACGTCAGCCTGCACATCGAGAAGGGGGAGTTCGTCTTCCTCACCGGGCCGAGCGGCGCCGGCAAGACGACGCTCTTGCGCCTGCTGTTCCGCGACGAGATCCCGAGCGCCGGGCAGGTGCTGGTGCGCAACGAGAACATCGCCACCATGCCGCGCCGCCGGGTCCCGGGCCTGCGCCGCCAGATCGGCGTGGTGTTCCAGGACTTCAAGCTGCTGCCGCGCAAGACGGTGTTCGAGAACGTCGCCTACGCCACCCAGGTGATCGGCATGCCGCCCCGCGAGCAGCGGGCGCGGACCTACCAGGTGATCGAGATGCTGGGGTTGAACCACCGCCTGCACAACTACCCCGAGCAGCTCTCCGGTGGCGAACAGCAGCGGGTGGCGATCGCCAGGGCGCTGGTCAACCGGCCGCTGATCCTGCTGGCCGACGAGCCGACCGGCAATCTCGACCCCGACCTGGCGCTCGAGATCATGACGCTGTTCAAGCAGATCAACTCGCACGGCACGACCGTCCTCATCGCCACGCACGACCGCGAGATGATCCGCCGCATGCAGCGGCGCGTCATCGCGCTCGAGAACGGCATGCTGGTCGCCGGCGGCGACACCATGGCGGAGCTGCCCGCCGGCGGCCGCGCATGATGCGCACCCCCCTGCGCGCCCTGCGGCAGTGCGCGCGGGAGGCCTGGGAAGGGCTGCATCGCAACGCTTCGCTCAGTCTCTTGGCGGCGGTGGCGATCGGCATCGCGCTGTACATCGGCGGGTTGTTCCTGCTGGTGCGCTTCAATCTGGAGCGCTTCGTCCGGGCCCTCGGCAGCGATCTTCAGGTGCAGATCTACCTGGCGGATGACGCCACCGCGGAGACGGTCGAGCGTCTGAAGAACGAGGTCCTCAGCGACCCGGCCGTCGAGGGGGTGGCCACCGTGTCCCGCGATCAGGCGCGCCAGCGGTTCGAGGCCACCTTTCCGGCGCTGCGCGACCTGGCGCGCCAGATCGGCGGCGCGCCGTTCCCGGCGTCGATCGACGTCACCCTGCGCCCGGCCTACCGCACCGTCGAGGCGATCGACCTGCTGGTCAAGTCGTACCGCAAGGCGCCCGGCGTCGCCGACATCCGCTTCGATCTCGGCTGGCTGCAGCGGCTGAGCGGCATCGTGGCGCTGGTCGAGCGGGGCGGCTTCGCGGTCGGAGCGCTCCTGGCGCTGGCGGCGCTGGTGAGCGTCGGCGCGACCGTCCGGTTGACCGTCCTGGCGCGGCGCGAGGAGATCGAGATCATGAAGCTGGTCGGCGCCACCGCCGCCTTCATCCGGGCGCCGTTCCTGCTCGCCGCCGCGGTGCAGGGGCTCCTCGGCGGGGCGCTGGCGGCCGGGGCTCTGCTGCTGACCTTCCGGCTGGTGGTGCGCTCCGAGTTCTACCGTGCCAACCCGTTCCTGTCGATCGTCGTCGGCCGGCTGCCGCCGGCGCCGCACCTCGCCGCCCTGGCCGCGGCTGGTGCTTTGCTCGGCCTGGTCGCCGCCGCCCTGTCGCTGCGCCGGGCCGGGACGTTCTAGGAACCCGTCCGGGAGCAGGACGGGGCACCCGCAGCGCCCCGCCCTCAGAAATCGGTGGCGATGTAGAAGGTGCTGATCATGCCCTTCTTGTGGTACGGGTCGTCGATCCGGAAGCGGTCCTGCGGCGTGCAGTCGGGTGTCGAGATGTCGCACACCTCGAGTGTGTTTTCGAACTGGTGGGCGTAGGACCAGGTGAGCATGAACGGCCCGAAGTAGAAGTTGAAGCCGAAGCCGTAGGCCGCCCGTCCGTCACCGAGCTTGTTGTTCTTGGAATCCCAGAAATCGAAGGTCCGGGTGATCGCCTGCTCGCCCGGGCCGCAGTTGAAGCAGAACCCCGGCAGGACCTGCCCGTTGCTGACCGGGGCGATGGCGAAGCCGAGCCGCGGATGATAGAAGTTGTCGCCGCCGAACCATGCGGCGCCGACATCGAAGAAGAGAAAGCCGCGGATGTCGCGGATGATGCCGATCGGGAAGGCGAGGGCGTCCACCAGCGGAAAGCGGAATTCCAGGTTCACGAACGAGACGCTGCTGCCGAAGAACTCCCGGTAGTCGTACCCGCGCAGGGTGTTCAGTCCCCCGAACGAGTAGATGCTGTAGCCATCGCCGGTGCTGGTGCGCGCCACGGCGCGGAGCGCGAACAGGGACCGCGAAGTGGTGCGCCGGTACATCCGGTAATCGAGCAGGGTGTCGAAATGGGTCCCCGAATAATCGCTCGCGAAGCCGGAGGAGCGGACCATCGGGACCCAGATCTGCCGGAGCTCGTAGCGCTGGCCGTGGTACGGACCGAATTCCTTGTAGCGGGTCGTATCGCCGCTCAAGCTCCAGTTCAACACGGCGCCCGACGTGGAAAAGTTCTCGAAGGTAAACGCATCCACCGGTCGATCGGTGGTCTGGTTGAGGTATCCGATCCCGGTGCCGATCCGGTAATAGCGGTTGATCGGGTAGGCGATGCCGACGCCGGCGCTGGTGTAGCGGTTCGCCTGGCGCGTCTGCAGGCTGTTCCCGGAGAGCGTCACGTAGTAGTCGCGGAAGTCGAGGGCGTAGGTGTTCCACTGCCAGCGGCGCTTCAGGTTCAGGTAATCGAAGCTGAAGTTGGAGTAGGTCGACACCGACTGGAAGTTGAAGAACATCCGGTGATCGCCGAGCAGGTCCGAGAGGGCGATGCTGGCGTTGCTCAGGATGGTGCCGTCGTCGGCGACGCCGACCAGGACCGACGGGCTGCTCTCGATGTGGAACGTCAGCTTGTCGTAGTTCTTGTGGTTCTTGTCGTCCAGCGTCAGCTGCAGGGGCGCCTGGAACGGCACCAGCTCCGCCGGCTCTTTCGCCTGGTCCTCCGGCCGGACGATGCTCTCCGGCTGGCCCGGCGTCATGCGGAACAGCCGGAACAGGCCGCGGCCGTAATAGGTGAAGGCGATGGACGGCTTGCCCCCCTCGCCCGGCAGCTCGAAAGGCGTGAACACGCCGCCGACGACGTCGGTGAAGCGCCGGATCTCGCCGTTCTCCAGGCTGAGGTCATACAGGTTGAAGATGCCTCCGTCGGCGTCCGAGGCGTAGTAGACCGTCTTGCCGTCGCGAGCGAACGCCGGCTGCAGGTCCAGGCTGTCGCCGAAGGTCAGCTGCACCTTGCGCGACGGGTCGTCGACGTCGAGCAGGAACACCTTGGCGGAGGAGTTGATGCGACGGTTGTAGAGGATCTGGGCGCCGTCCGCCGACCAGGCCGGGTTGGCGTCGTAGAACTCGTCCTGCGTCAGGTTGGCGACCTTGCGGGTCTCGAGATCGATGGTGAAGATGTCGACCTGGCCGGCGCTGTTCCCCTCGAAGGCGATCTTGCTGCCGTCGGGGCTCCAGGCCGGCGACAGCTCGTCGTCGACCTCGGGGATGCTGATCATCTTGTCGAGGTCGCCGTGCAGGGCGTCGTAGATCAGCAGCGCGCGCTCGTTCTCGCGGCGGCCGAAGAACGCCACCCGGTCGCCTTCCGGGGACCAGGTCAGGTCTTTCTTGCCCGAGAAGGCGCCGTACACCGGGTACTCGTACTTGTTGGTGAACCCCTTCGTGAGATTGCGGAAGATCTTGCCGTCCTTGGCCGAGATCAGGACGACGTCGAGATCCTGGTAGCGGCTGGTCATCGCCGCGATCAGCTCGCCGGACGGCGACAGCGCCGGCGAAAAGGTCACCCACTCGCGGTCCAGGTCGACGTCGCGCTTGTCGCGCGCGGTGATCTCCTTGCCGTAGTCCTCGGCCTCCTTCTTGTCGAGCAGGGCCGGCAGGTAGCGGCGCTGCAGGTATTTCTTGAATTGCCGGTCGAACTCGTCGGGCTCGATGCCGAAGGCGTCGCGGATCGGCTTGGAGATGTTGTTGGCCAGCAGGCTCTTGCGGAACTCCCACAGGAAGTTCCGCACCCCCTCGACGCCGTACGATTGCTCGATGAAGTCGAAAGCCGCCTGGCCGAAGCGGTAGATCAGGAAATTGATGTTCTGCACGCGGTGCATCGGCGGGATCAGGCCGTTGACGACGGCGTCGCGGATGATCATCCGGTCGAGCGAGTCCTCGTCCTTGCCGAGGTGGCTCGCCAGCCCTTCCATCACCCACTGCGGCACCGTGGAGCGGAAGGCGCGCGACAGCGATTCCTGGAACAGGATGCTGAACTCGAAGACGTGCGTCAGCTCGTGGCCGATGAGGGTGTAAAGCTTGTCGGGCGGTTGGTCCGCCGGGATGACCATGCGGTGCTCGATCGGGTCGGCGAAGGCGCCGACGAACTCCGGGATGAACTCCAGGAGGATGTTGGTCTGCTCGAACTCGACGTGCGTCTTGTAGTAGATGAGCGGGATGCGGAACTTGATCTCGTGGTCGAGGATCTGCGACAGGCGCGCGTACTGGCTCTCGGCGTTGGACACCATCTGCTGCAGGAGCGCCGCCTCCTCCGGGTAGTAATAGACGTCGAAGTGCGGCGCCTTGTAATACTTCCAGTCGAATTTCTCGTAGACGATCTTGTTCTTGCCGAAGGCGAAGGCCGGCGCGGGCGCGCACAGCGCCGCGAGCGCCGCCAGGAGGACGGCGGCGGGGGCGATGCGGCGGGATCGATGGCGGATCGGGCGGCTCCTCACGGTCGGGTCGCTCCCCGGGGTGACGCGGCTCCGGGATCTTACTCGGTGAACAGCAGTCGCTGCACGGTCTTGACGCGCGGTGCCAGGATGCCGACGACTTCGTCCTCGAACTGCTCGAACAGGCTGTACATGACGGTCAGTCGATCGCTGCCGCGCCCGACCTCGGTCTTGGCGGCGGTGAAATGGTCCTCGTACAGGATCAGGCCGGTGCTGCCCCGGATGAAGAACAGGTTGAGATCGAGGTCGAATCCCTCCCGATCCACGAACCTGGTGCGCCGGATGCGCTGCCCGGTGAGGGGGGAGATCTCGTCCACCTGTACGAAGCCGGAGCGGTCGCTTACGACGAACGACGTCCGCCCCGAGATGATGAGATCGGCGCCGGTGGTCTCCGCCATCCGGCGCCAGAAGCCGGTGTTCGTCAGCAGATCGGCGAACGGCTGCTCCGGCAGCGGCGGCGGGTCGATTTCGAGGATTTCGAGGTCGGTCCGCTTGCGCAGCTCGCGGCGCAGCAGAGCGATCAAGTCCTTGTTGAGATCGAACTCGGGAACGTCGTGGTCGACGAGGAAGCGGGTGACCAGGACGCGGCGCATGCCCGACATGTCGAGGCGGGCGGGGAGCGGGGCCGCGACCGTGACCCGGGTGACATCGGCGGCGCGCGCCGGCGTGGTCAGCGGGAACACCGCCAGCGCCAGCGCCGCCAGCGCGGCGCAGCGTCGGGAACGGACGTCAGGGCGCGGCATCGGTCGGCGTCGCCTCCGGGGTGGGCGCGCCGGCGGGTGGCGCGTCCGGCGTGGCCGCCGCGCCGGCGCCTCCGGCGCTGGGGGCCGCGTCGCCGTCGCCACACTGCCGGAACGACTTGCAGAGATCCAGGAAGGAATTGTAATTGTCGCGGATCTCCTTGCTGGCCGGATTGAGCCGCAGGGCCTCGCGATACGACCGGCGCGCGCTGTCGACGTCGCCGATGCTCTCGTAGGCCACCGCCAGGTTGTTGCGCAGCCGGGGGTTGTCGGGCTGGGTCTTGACCAGCCTCTCCCAGCGGAAGATCGCCTCGCGCCACAGCCCCTGTTGAGCCGCTTCCACGCCGAAGCGCATCTGCTCTTTCGGGGTCGGCGGACGCGCCGCCGCCAGGAGGACGCACGCCAGGGCGATGCAGGAGATCCGGTACGGGAAGGTCATCGCGGCGCGAGTATAGAGCAGGGGAGAGGGGTTTTCAATTCTGCATCAGGTTGACAAGCGCTGCGCAGTCAATAGATTATCCGCATGCCGCTGCCGCAACGCCCGTCGGAGAGTTCCTTGCCGCGGATCACCAAAGACTGCTTCGGGACCGTCATCGCCAGCCTCCGGAAGATGAAGGAGTGCGTGCGCTGTGAGCTCCTGGCCGAGTGCCGCGCCATCAACTGGACCGGCGGGGAGCAGCCGGCCGGCACGGTCGTCGCACGCCGCCGGGAGGGCCAGGACGCGACCGGCGAAGGAGCCGCGGGCGGCACCAAATAGCTCCTCCCGTCGCGCAGCCGGCCAGCCGAGCGGCTACCCCAGCAGGAACCTGAGCGCCGGCATCCGGGCCGCCAGACGACCGCGGCGGTTCTCCGGCAGCAGGAAGGCGACCGACCAGGCGAGCGCCGCGAGCATCACCGCCGCTCCGAAAGCGCGCGTCGCCCCGGACACCGCCCGGACGCTCGACTCGCCCAGCAGACCGAACTGGTAGAACAGGCGGTTCCAGTCGTGCTCGTCACCGCCGCCGATGAGCGGCAGGGCGAGATCGCGCGCGTCCGCCATGTAGCGGGCGACGTTCAGGAAGTTCTCGCCAAACCAGAAGGCGCACAGCGCCGCCGCGAAGCGATTGTCGCCACGGTTGCCGCCTCTGCCCAGAAAATATCCGCACAGCAGGGACGGCACCAGCAACTGCCCCAGAGTGCCGCCCAGCACCATCATCGTCTCGCCGAGAATCGAGAATATCGGGTGACCCGCCTCGTGGAAGACGACATTGACGTTGTCGAGGAAACACCACCCGGCCCCGTCGAACACGAGGCGCGCCGTCCAGAAGGCGCACAGGGCCACCAGCGGCGCCCGCCACCAGTTACTCAGCGTAGGTGTCCCTGCGCGCCCGCACCTCGAGGTCGGCGCGACTGACGCGCACTTCCAGCCCGCGCCACCCCTTGCGGTCGGTGTTCGCCGGGGCGTAGGAAAGCAGGTAGCGGTGCAGCAGCAGGTCGGCGGTCCGCTGGCAGGCATCGGCAAGGTCGCCGTCCGTCGCGGCGACCTGGAATTCCCCGCCGCTGTCCTCGGCGGCCTGGCTCAGAGCCCGCGCCGGCGCCGCCTCGGGGTTGCCGAGCACGATGACGTAGAGCGTGGCGCCCGCCTTGCGCATCTCTTCGAGGGCGTTTTCCAGGGTCAGGGGCCGGGCGGCGTCGTTATCGGGGCCGCTGCGTTGGGTGGACGCCGAGCCGGACGCGCCGGACAGCTCCGGCGGCGCCGGCGGTCCGAGCGGCTCCGGATCGATGGCCACGACCGCCAGCACGACGCGCCCGACCGGCCGCGCCCGCAGCGCCGCGCCCGCAGCGAGGAGCGCCTCCGGCAGCGAGGCGTGGGGCGGCGGCGCTCCGGACCCGGCGTCGCTGAGGCGCTCGAGGAAGCGTCGGTGGTCATACGAGAATGCCGATGCCGCGCGCGTCGCGGCGTCGCCCGGGGAGGGCGCCGCGGCGGCGCCGGTCGTCCTGCCGGTCGCCGGCGCGACGCGGAGCGCCCCCACCGCCCTGCCGGAAGGATCGGAGACCGCGTCAAACAGGCCGAGCGAGTCGTAGGCGGGCAGCGACTCGACGAACGCCACCGTGCCCCGCAGCAGCGCCGAGCGGGCCGCCGCGTCGCGCGATAGCGACTGCACCGCCACGGCGATCGACACCGGCGCCGGGGCGCTCTCGAAATGCACGATCGGCTGCCGCACGCCGCCTTCCAGCAGGGTGAAGTCGCTCACCGACAGGTCCTTCACCGGCCGGCCGTCGGTGTCGCGCACCACCGCCGGCACGACGACGATCGGTCCGGCGGCGCGGTCGGCGACGTCGCCGGAGCGCGACAGGAACGACACGTTGGCGCGCCGGCCCCCCGCGGTCAGGGCCCGCACGACGATGGTGTGGCGCCTGAGCTCCTCGCCGAAGTCGAATTCGGTGCCGTAGGGCGGCTTGCGGTCGGTCAGCAGCAATCGGCCGTCGACGAAGAAGTCGACTTGCTGAATGCGGTCGCCCGACGGCAGCGTCGGCTCGATCCGGATCGGCTGCCGGCCGAGGAGGTACGGCTGGCCCGGTTGCACCAGCAGGATCGAGAAGCCGCCGTCGTCGCCGCTCCGCTGCGGCTCGGCGGGGATCTCCGGGGTCGCGCGGACGGACCCGCGCGGCGACGGTCCCTCGGTCAGCAAGTTGCCGAGGCCGAGGACGAACGCGGCCAGGAACACGACGATTGCCGTGCCGAAGAAGCGCGTGCGGCGGAGGATCAAGAGATGACGACTCCCGCAAGGGCCCGAAACGTCGGGGTGCAGAAGATAGAGACGCCCGCCCGCGCCGTCAAGATCGGATTGTTCTTCCCGCGGCGTCACCTCGTATAGGATCGGCGTGCGAGGTTCGAGTGACGAGCGCCGACCGTCCCATTGCCGTGAGCGGCCCGATCCGCGGCCGGGTGACCGCCCCCCCTTCCAAAAGTGTGACTCAGCGCGCCCTGATCGCGGCGGCACTGGCTCCGGGCCGCTCGACCCTGAGGAATCCGCTGCTCTCCGACGATCCGCTGCACCTGATCGGCGGGCTCAACCTGGTCGGCATCGCCGCCAAGGTCGGGGGGGCGAGTGCGGCCAGGTCCTCCGACCCGGCCCGGTCGTCCGCTGCGGCGCCGGTCGTGACCGTTGAGGGACGCGGCGGGGAGATCCCGGCGACCGGCGGCGCGATCGCCGTGGGCAACGCCGGCACGGCGATGCGGTTCCTGACGGCGCTCCTGGCGCTGGGGCGTGGCGATTACATTCTCGATGGCGATGCGCGGATGCGGCAGCGACCGATCGAGGACCTGCTCGTGGCATTGCGGGCCCTCGGGGGGCGGGCCGAGGCGGTGAACGGGAACGGCTGCCCGCCGGTCCGCGTCGGCGGTGGATTGCGGGGCGGGTCGGCCCGTCTGCGCGGCGACAAGAGCAGCCAGTACCTGTCGGCGATCCTGCTCGCCGCCCCGGCGGCCGGCGGCGCCGTCCGCGTCGAGATCGAGGGCGACCTGGTGTCGCGGCCGTACGTCGACCTGACGATCGACGTCATGCGCCGCTTCGGCGCCGAGGTCCAGGCGTCGCCGCCGGGGCCGCAGGCGCGCGCCTTCGCGGTGACCCCCGGACGGGCGTATGCACCCCGGGATCTGGCGATCGAGGGGGACTACTCTTCGGCGTCGTATTTCTTCGCCGCTGCGGCGGTGACCGGCGGGCGGGTGCGGGTCGACGGTCTCGACCCGAAGTCGGCCCAGGGGGATGCGCGTTTCGTCACGCTGCTCGAGGCGATCGGCTGCCGGGTGGAGAAGGGGAGCGACAGCGTCACCGTGGAGGGGGGCAGCCGCCTGCGCGGGCTGGAGGCCGACTGCGGGGCCATGCCGGACATCGTCCCGACGCTGGCGGTCGTCGCCTGTTTCGCGGCCGGGACGACGCGCATCACCGGCGTCCCGCATCTGCGGATCAAGGAGACCGACCGGATCGCCGCGCTGGTCGCCGAGATCAACCGACTCGGCGGCGACGCCACGGCGGAGCCGGACGGCCTCAGCATCCATCCCCGGCCCCTGCGGGGCGCTTCAATCGAAACTTACAACGATCACCGGATGGCGATGGCGCTCGCCGTCGCCGGCCTGCGCGTCCCCGGGGTCGTCATCCGCAACCCCGCCTGCGTCAGCAAGTCGTTCCCGCAATTCTGGACGCAGCTCGACGATCTGGTCGCGCGCCCGGCCTGACCGACTCTTCCGAAAAACGCGAAGGGCAAAGAAAAACCCCCGCGGGGGTGAACCCCGCGGGGGCTGGTATTGCGCTGTCTTCGACTTCGGTTAGAAGCGCAGGCGAGCCTGACCGTACAGACGGGTCACGGCGTCATCCGGAGCCCCGCCGCCGCCCGTCAGGGCATCCCCCGGGCTCAGCTGCGACAGAGACGCCTGGAAGGCCACATTGCGGCTGTAGTTGTAGCCGTACCAGACATCGATCGCGGATCCGAGATTGTCGTCGGCGCCCGACGGAACCTGGTCGAGCGAGTACTGCCAGAGCGCCGCGCCGAACTCCTGTTTGTCACCGTAGTTGCCGGTGTAGCCGATCGATAGGGCGGTGATGCCGCCCGACACGCCGCCCACCAGGCCGGTCGTGTTGTCGGCGAGCTGGAACCAGTCACCGCGGCCGAGGCGGTTGTGGAAATCGCCGAACAACGGCTGGAACCCCTCGTTGTCTGCGGTGGTGGAGTCATCGCCGCTCGCCATGGCCAGCTTGGCATAGAAGCGGTGGTTGTTCTGCTTGTTGTGAATGTTCCAGCCGAGCCAGCCCTCGCCGACGTTGCCGGAGAGATCGGCGTCCGGGCCGGGACCCTGCGCGAAGCTGCCGCTCTGGATGGCGTACTCGACGTTCCAGAACAGGCCGGTCTTGCCAGACATGTCGCGCGCGTAGCGGCCGCCGATCGTGTAGATGTCGATGCCGTCGCTCGAGGCCCCGGCGGCGGAGCGGCGCACGATGGTGTCCATCAGGTAGACGTCGATCGACTGATTCTTGAGAATTGTCCAGGTCGCATAGGCGCCCATGAAGTGGGTGGTGTTATCGGCGGAACCGATCGTGACCTGGTCGGGTGGAAGGAAGCCGCCACTGGCGACGCTGTTTTCGAAGGGCCTCGTGTACCAGCCGGTGATGCTGCCCTTCTTAAGGCGCCAGGTGCCGACGAGCCCGTCGTGCGACAGGCCCTGGTAGAAGTCGAGATCGCCGAGCAACAGCTCGGTGCCGGCAGTGATCTCCTGGCGGCCGATTCTCAGGCTAAAGTTCTTGCCGATGAACTGATCGAGCGTGATGTTCCCCTGGTAGAGCTCGACGCTGTCAGCACCCGCGCCGGTTCGGTAGGGAAGAGTGTCGCCGGCCACGCCGCCGTTCTGGAACTCGATCCAGCCGGTGACGTTCTTCGTGAAGCGGCCCTCGGCGGCGATGCGGACGCGATACGGCCAGAACAGCGCGCCGTCGTCCGTGTTGTCGTCCAGGTCCTGGGCGTTGTTCTGGTACTCGCCCCGGAACCGTACTTCGCCGTGGATGGTGAACGGCTTCTCTTCCTGGGCCATCACCGGCGGGGCCATCAGCAGCACCACGCCGAGCGCCAGGACTGCCAGATACAGGAACTTCTTCATTCGGGAACCTCCCTGTGGGGTTGAGAACTGCAACTGCGCCTGTGCGAAAGAGTGAAACGTCCAAGTCCGATTACGGCGCCGGCGGTTCACTTCGGCATGGGGTCGGGTACCCCCTGTCTTGCCGGGCCGCTGTTCTTGTGTTTCCCCCCCGCTCACCTCCTCATGCTTTGGTTGTCGAACTCAATCAAAACGAATCTGAAGACATGCGAACACAGTAGTCCCGGAGCCACTAAAAGCAAGGCCGCTGCCAATTCACCGCACGATTCTGGATAAAACCATAAGCTTATGGAAAGCAATTACTTGGAGCACGACAGCACATCATGTCGGGCGATCAATGGAGGCTGGAGGAGATCCAAATCGCCAACCAATTGGACCTTAGTCCAACGAAATGGACGCGCATGACAGGATCGCCTGGTCTGTTTGACTCTGGCTCGGAATCGTCTATATAAGGGACTGCAGTGAACGATCGATTGGACGGTCGGAGATCGAAGGTGCGTCCTCTGTCGGCCATACTGATGGTCTCGGCGCTGGCGATCGGTTGCGGTGGCGGTCCGCAGGCTCCGGAAGGCGGCACGCCGGCCGCCCAGGCTGGTGGACTCGTGCCGGACAACAAGCCGGCTCCGCCGGTTCGCTGGAGCGACGCGACGATCCCGGCAGGCACCACGCTGGACCTGGCGCTCGTCGAGCCGCTCAGCTCCGAGACCAATCGGACCGGCGACCGCTTCCGCGGCAGGATGGTCGACGGGATCGTCCAGGGAAGCCGGGTCGTTCTGCCGGGCGGTTCGATCGTCGAAGGGAAAGTGCTGGGCGCGATCGCGGCGGGCCAGGGCGCCGGGAGGCAGGGCGGCACGCTAATCGTGCAATTCGAGCGGATCACCACGCCGTTCGGAGCGGCGGCCGACATCGCCGCCCGCGTCGTCAAGACCGGTGTCGCGACCCAGGTGGTGCGCGATGGCGTCATCGGCGGTGGCGCACCGGGCCGGTCGGTACTGTTGCCGCCGGAGGCGTCGCTCACGGTGGTTCTGGAGAAACCGCTGCAAATCAAAGTCCGGGAATAGAGGTTCCTTAATTCAGGGAGGGGGAAGCATGACGAAGTCGCGATTTCTGACTCTGGTTCTCGTGGTGACCCTGCTGCCGCTCGGATTCGCCGGGTGCAGCGGCCAGCAGACCGGTACGTCGCAGGTGGCGGAGCAGACCGAGCCGGCTCCGCCGCCGGCCCCGGCCACGGGCGGCAGCGACGTGGTGACCCCGCCGCCCCCGCCGCCCCAGAGTGCGACGCGGACGGAAGCGGTTCCCGAGGAGCGGCCGCGCCGGATCGAGCCGAAGACGCCGCCGGCGCCGACGACCGTCACGCTGACCATTCCCTCCGGCACCGCCCTCGGCCTGCAGCTTGCCGCGCCGCTGACGTCCGAAACGGCGCTGGTCGGCGACAAGGTCACGGCGACACTGCAGCAGCCGCTGCTCGTCGGCGAGCGTGTCGTCTTCCCCGCCGGCAGCACGGTCGAAGGGACGGTGACTGACGTGAAGCCGGCCAAGAAGGGGTTCAAGGACACCGGCGGCGCCCTGGCGCTGAACTTCAACCGGATCGTCAGCCCGAACGGCCGGGCCGCGACAATCGCCGCCGGTCTCAGCAGGATCGCGGAGGGCAGCGCCGGCAAGAAGGCCGGCATCATCGGCGGCAGCGCCGCCGGCGGCGCCCTGCTCGGCAAGCTCCTCGACAAGAACGCCGCCGGGGCGGCGGCGGTCGGCGCGGCGGTCGGCACCGCCGTGGCCGGATCGACGAAGGGCAAGGAAGCGAAGATCGGCACCGAGGAGATGCTGTCGGTGGCGCTCGAGCAGGCCGCGAAGGTCACGGTTCCCCGCTAGAGAAACAGTCGCCGGAAAAAAAGAAGGTGCCCGGCGCACCAGCCCGATTATCCGTCGGGCCTGCGTGCGCCGGGCTCCTGCCGCCTGAGGCGGCTGCGGGGCGTGCGCCCCTTACGCCAGCGGAGCCGGCGTTATTCCGTGTTCAGGTGCACGTCGATGTTGCACGGCACCGCGGTCATGTAACCGGAGCCGTCGTCGACGTTGACGTTCATCTTGAAGTGGCCCTGCCCGGTGACGCCCTTACCCATCGACTTCAGCGAGTCGAAGGCGAAGGTCAGCTCGAGACCGCCGGGAATGCGGCGTCCGCCCACCAGGTGACCGTTCGTGCCCGCCGGGGTGAAGCCCCGGTCACGCAGACCGAACGACAGGACCGGACCGCACGCGCCGGTGCACGAGTAGTTGACGGTGAACGTCACCGGCGCACCAACCGTGTAGTCCTTCACGTGGAAACGGCAGTCGTAGGTCATGGTGTTGGAGCCGTACGTGTCGGTGCAGCTCGTTTCTCTGACCACCGACTGGGCCGCGACTGGTGTGGCCACCAGAACCGAAGCGACCATGGCTACTGCCACAGCAAAAAGTGCGCGTTTCATGAGCACGACACCTCCTGACGCGCGCCTCATGGTGACGGGTCGCGGTCGGCAGGTGGAGAGAGCAAGGCCGGTACCATGTCGCGATTCTGGTCGCCGGGTGCCGCACCCGCCCTTAACCCCCGTCACCGGGCGCAATTGCCGCAGTCTCTGAAAGCCCACGCCTGAGCGGGTTCTGGACAAATTACGAAATCGCCGGACAAAAGCCGACGAGGCGGGCGACTCTTTTGTCCGTTGTGCCGTGGAACGCGCCTGTCCGGCGCCGGCGGGCGGCCTGGTTCAGCGGACGGCCTGGATCGGCGGACGGGCAGGCTCAGCCGGCGAGCAGGTTCTTGAAGGCGGGCAGGTCGCGGAGACGGTCGAAGTCCTTCTCGTCGGCAACCTGGTCGGCGGGCAGGTAGCCGCCCTGCCGGGCCCGTGCCAGGCAGGCGATCGCCTCGTCGTTCCAGCCGGCGAGCGCAAGAGCCCGGGCCAGGCGGTACTGCGCGATGCCGATCGGGGAGGGCGCGATGCGGTCCACGGCCTGCTGCAGGGCCCGCGCCGCGGCGCTGTCGGCCGGCAGACGCCGGTTGCCGGCGGCGGTCCGCACGCGGACCATCGCCAGCGCGCTCTCGGACAGCTCGATCGGATCCTCCGCCGGGTCGGCGCCGAGGACGGCGGTCTCGAGAATCGCCGCGGCCTTGCCGGCTTCCCCCGCGGCGTCGAGACGCCCGGCCAGGTCGCGGGCGAAGCGGGTCGGCGCCAGCGGACGGGCGGCCGCCTCTCGCAGCAGCGTCTCGACCTTGTGCACCTTGTCGCGCTCCCGGAAATAACCGACCAGGTCGCCGTAGGCCATGAACAGCACATCGCGACCCCGCGCCGGACCGTCATAGGCCCGTGGCACCCGCTCGATGAGACCGCTGAGGAAGTACTCCGCCTCGGGGCTGCGTCCGAGCCGCTGCAGGCAGTAGGCCTTGCCGTACAGCGTCACCAGGACAGGCAGCGAGCCGCCCTCGGGCACCGGCACCTTCTCGTACATCGCCAGGGCGTCGTCGAAGCGCTGCATGCTGAGCAACAGGGCCGCCGCGCCGAGGCGGACGCGGTCCTGGGCGTAGTCCCATTTCTCGAGGAGCAGATTGAACATGCCGCCCGCCGACTGGTACCGGCCTGCCTTGTGCAGCGCCACCGCCGCCCCGAGCTGCGGCGCGATCGCCTCGTGGTCCAGGTCGACCGCCTGCCCGTACATCTCCATGGCGTCCTCGTACAGACCCTTGTCACGCAACGCGTCGCCGAAGGCGGTCAACAGGCGCGGGTCGCGGGGAGCCGCCGTCACGGCCCGCCGGCAGGCCGCCAGGGCTCCATCCAAATCGCCCCGCAGCCGCAGCACGACACACGTGGATGCCTGGGCTTCGGCCGAGCCCGCCTCGATCGCCGTCGCCCGCCTGGCCTCCTCGAGGGCCGGCGTCAGCCGGTCGGCGGCGGCCAGCGCCAGGGCCAGAGCGGCGCGCGCCGGGGCGTCCTGCGGCGCCCGCTCGACGGCGTGCCCGGCCGCATCGAGGGCGTCCTGGAGGCGCTCCCGTCTGGTATCGAGGCCGAGCGTGTACAGGTAGGTGTCGACCCGGGCGAGACCCCGGAGCGCTTCGCTCCGATCCGGCTCGAGATCGATCGCTTTCCGGAACAGCCGCGCCGCCTCATCCTGGTCCTCCGGGCGCGGCCGCGCCAGGTATTCGAAACCGCGCCGGACGTAAGCGTCGGCGTCGAGGCGTTGCGCCTCCCGCCGCGGCCCATCGCGCTCCGGCGCCTCCTGCCCGGGCGGCTCGGAGGCCGGCGCCGCTGCCGCCGCCCGGTCGGCGAGGACGGGCGCCTGTGACAGGACGAATGCGAGGGCTGCGCAAGTTCCGGCCGCCGGGCGGTAGGCCCGGCCGGGGCCGGAGGCGGCCCTCGAACGGCTCAGGCTTCGTTGGGAGAGATTTTCCCGAACAGGTGACGCAGGCGGTGGCGCAGGCGGCCCGCCAGGCGGTTGATCAGGTGTTGGCGCGGGAGGAAAGCGAACACCGGGTAGCTGCGCTGGTCGTATTTCTCCAGCTCCTCGAGAATCCGGCGGTGCCCCGGCTTGAGATTCAGCCCCTTCTGGAACGCCTCGAAGGCGCGGGCTTTCTGGCGGCTGCGCAGGTAGACGATTCCGAGGTTGCAGTACAGATCCGGGTCGAAGAACTCGCGCTTGACCGCCTGCTCGCACAGCTTCAATCCCTCCTCCGACCGCCCCTGCGACAGGGTCAGAGCCAGGCCGAGCCAGGAAACGAATTTCATTTTCGGATTCTTGGCCCCCTCCTGACGCTCCAGATCGATCGCCTGCTGGAACAAGGCGATCGCTTCCTTGTAACAGCGCTTTTCCAGGGCGGACATGCCGCCACGGAAAGTCGAATCCGACTGGGGGGCGCCGGTGGGATTGCCGGATGGTGCGGTCGCTGCTTCGGGCATCGTCCCTCGCACACGTTGCGTATCGTGCAGAAACCATAACCCAATATAGGCCGCTCCCGGCGGGAGTCAACGGTCCACCCGGGCAAAAAAACGCCCCGGCGCCGTCATCGGTGCCGGGGCGTGGGATGCGAGGTTGGGTCTATTCCTCTTCGTTCTTGCCGATGTCGGACCCGAAACCGCTGCCGTACGTCGGCGTGTAGGAGGACGGGGTCGTCGGAGTGACCACCGGGGTCACCGCCGGCGTTGGAGCGGGAGCGCTGGGGCGCGGCGCCGCCTTCCTGGCCGCCGCCTTGCGCGGGGCGGCCTTGCGGGCGCTGCCCTTGCGCCGCGCGGACTTCTTCGCCGGTCGGGCTCTTTTCGCGCCCTTGCGGGCCGCCTTCTTTCTGGGTGCCTTCCGGGCGGAAGCCTTGCGGCTTGCGCCCTTGCGGCGAGACGCTTTCCGCTTCGCTCGTTTCTTGGCCACGGTCTCACCCCCTTTGGTTGCGTTGTCTGGAAGCCGCGGTCAATACATCACAAGGATATGCCTTTGTCAAGACGAGCGGAAAGGCCCCGGTGATCAGATCGAGTAGTCTTCGTACGGGCGTTGATTCCAGACGCGCGACTTGAAATCGGCTCCCTCGCCGCGCCGCAGCTCCTCCAGAATCCGGCGCGCGACCTGGAGCTCGCGCTCCGCCTCCGCCCGATCCTGGTACATGTAGGCGTCCTCGACCGTCTCGGGTGCCACCGCCACTTTCTGCTCCAGGGATTCGACCAGCTCCTCCTGGATGGCGATCGCTTTCAGACGCGCCTGCTGAAGGAGAGACACCTCGAGGGCCCGATCGAGATCGAAGAGGGAGGTGAAAGTCTCGTAGACGCGGTCGTAGACCCGCGATGCGTTGTCCCGCGCGTCATGCAGGGCCGCCTCGAGGTCCCGCTTCGTCAGCGTCGCCGGATCGAGGGGCACCTCGCGCTTCGGACCGCCGAGGCGGGCGTGCGTCAGGTAGAAGGGGAACAGGCCCTTGATGGTGTCGCCGACCGGGCGGATCGCCTTCCCGTCCGGCCCGACGCCCTTCGGCTGGATCCCCTGCAGGATCACCTGTCCGACCTCCGGACGCAGGACCTCCTTGGGGGGCAGATAGCCGTAACGCAGAATGTCCTGCACGCCGGTGCCGCTCATGGTGATGTGATACTCGCGGCCGTGCGGGCAGGTCTTCTCGGAAGCCACGCTGCCGCAGCGCGTGCAGTAATACGACTCGCGGAAGAAGACCGGCTCGATGCCGAGCTCGGTGCGGTCGTAGTCGGAGAAGATCTTCTGCGAGGCGTACGGGTCGTAGTAGCTCCCGAAGCCGGCATGGTCGCGGCCGACGATGAAGTGCGTGCAGCCGAAGTTGCGGCGAATGAGGGCGTGCAGGATCGCCTCGCGCGGCCCGGCGTACTGCATGGTGATCCGCAGCGGCGCCATGGCGACGCGGTCAGCGGGGAAGTACTCGCGCAGCGCGACTTCGTAGGCCTTGATGCGGAACTCGTTGCGGAAATAGGCGCGCCGGGTCGTCTCGACGACCGGGTGGATGAACAGCCCGTCGAAGATCTCCAGGGCGCACTTCTGCAGATGCTCGTGGCCGCGGTGCAGCGGGTTGGCGGTCTGGAACGCGATCACCGTGTTCCAGCCGCGCTCCTCGTGAAACAGACGCCAGGCGTCCTTCGGCTCGAGACGGTATCTCTCGAACGGCCCCCAGTGGGTCTTCTCGATGAGGTCGATCGGCCCGGCCAGGGCGAGGTCGCCGAGGCGGCGGTGGATGGCGTCGACGCCGGGATGTTTCCGCTCGGTCGTGCCGAACAGCTTCTGGGCGCGCTCGGTCTTGTCGAAGGAATATTTCTCCTGAAGATGCAGGATCGCCACCGCTTGGCCCTTCTCGTCGGCCAGGGCCACGGCGTCCCCTTCGCGCACCCGGTCGATGACGCGGCGGCTCTCCTCGTCCGCCGGCGCCAGCGTCGGCGGCAGGGTCCACGGCGTGCCGTCGGCAAGCCGGCCGCGGTCGAGGATCGACTGGTAGTCCTTGCGCCCGGGGAAACCCTCGAGCGGGCTGAGCACCCCGGTCGCGATCATTTCCAGCGTGACGATCTGATCGAGCGTCAGGGTGAGCTTCGGGAGCTTGCCGGCGAGCGACCGCGCCGCCTCGCGCGCCGCGCCGTTCAGCACCCGGTCGACCAGTTTGCCGCCGACGGGCGTCGGACCGCTCCGCGCCGCCTGCCGCGACACGCCGTCGCGCAGGACCGCCCCGGGACCTGCCTCCACGATCTGCTTCTGCTCCGACATCATCTCTCCTCGCGCCTCCGCGCCCTGAAACAAAAAACCCCTTCCGGGAGACCGGAAAGGGTTCGGGCTATTGAGCGACGTTCCCTGACTTGTCCTATCTCCCGGTCGACGACCGTGATGCTATGGACAGATAGGACAACAACAACCGAGGTGAGCGCGGGAGCGAACCAGCCTGCCGGTGAAGCGATGGGACGTGCCGCCGTTGCCGCTCATGAAACCCCGCGCCCTCCAAGTATCGAGTGCGCCCGTGACTATACGGTGACGGCCGGTCCCTGTCAATCGGAAACCCGCGTCCGGACGGCCTCTGAGCCGCGTTGCATCGTCGGACCGGTCAGCCCGGCACGCCGGAACAGGGCCGGATCGTCGGTCATCACGCCGTCGCAGCCGAGTCCGACGAGGCGGCGGATCAGCCGGACATCGTTGGCGGTCCAGAAAAACACCCGCAGCCCCAGTCGCCGTCCGAGGACGACCCGCCGGGGTGACGCGAGCCGCACGTGCGGGTGCAGCGAGTACAGGCGGAGGCGGTGGTGCAAGGACGCCAGGCCGCGCAGCGACCGCGATGCGAGCCATCCGAGACGCGCCGCGGGCATGGAGGTCCGGGCCGCCGCCAGGGCGGGGGTCGCGAACGACGACACGACCAGGAAGTCACGGAAGGCGGTGCGGCGGATGGCGCGCGCCACTGCCTGCGCCAGGGAGGCGCACCGGGTCGCGGGCGACCCGGTGGCGGCGCCGCGCCCCCGGGCCTCCTTCAGCTCGATGTTGACGCCGCAGCGCCCGCGCGCCCAGGCGAGCGTTTCCTCGAGCGTGGGAATCGGCTCGCCGCGGAACTCCGGTGCGAACCAGCAGCCGGCATCCAGGCGTTTCAACTGCTCGAGCGCCAGATCCCCGACCCGACCATCGCCGTCGGTCGTCCGATCGACCGTCTCGTCATGGATCACCACCGCCACTCCGTCGGCCGACAGCCGCACGTCGAACTCGATCGCGTCGATGCCGAGCCGGTGGGCCGCTTCGAAGGCCGCCAGAGTGTTTTCCGGCGCCAGAGTGCGCGCGCCCCGGTGCGCGAACCGGAGCGGGGCCGAACACGCCGGCCGGCCGGCGGCGGCGCCCCCATGGCCGGACGATGCAGCGCGCAGGTCGATGCGGAGTCCGGGGCCGGCGCTCGTCCCGCGGCCCCTGGTCAAGGGGCGGTCACCTCGGCGCGCGCCTTCTCATCGCGCTTGCGACCGTGGGCCGACAACAGCCGCTTGCGCAGCCGCGTGGTCTTGGGAGTGACCTCGACCAGTTCGTCGTCGGCGAGGAACTCGATGCAGTCCTCGAGCGACATGACGCGCGCCGGCGTCAGGCGGATGGTGTCGTCGGAGGTCGAGGCGCGCATGTTGGTCAGGTGCTTCTTCTTGCAGGGGTTGACGACCAGGTCGGTATCGCGCGAGTGCTCGCCGACGATCATCCCCTCGTACACCGGCAGCCCCGGACCGCAGAACAGCGTGCCGCGATCCTCGAGGTTGTGCAGGGCGAAGGTCACGGTGACGCCCGGCTCCTTGACGACGAGCGCGCCTCGATTGCGGGCCGCGATGTCACCGCGGTACGACCCGTACTCATGGAAGACGTGCGACATGATCCCGGTGCCGCGGGTCTCGGTGAGGAACTCGCGCCGGAAGCCGAGCAGCCCCCGCGCCGGCACGGTGAATTCCAACCGGATCCGCCCGGTCCCGGCGCCGATCATGTCGGCCATTTCGGCCCGCCGGGAGCCGAGCATCTCCATCACCCGGCCGCGGTACGCCTCCTCGAGGTCCAGCACCAGGTACTCGATCGGCTCGAGCGTCCGTCCCTGCGCGTCCTTGCGGAAGATGACCTGGGGCCGCGCCAGCTGGAACTCGTACCCCTCGCGGCGCATCGTCTCGGCGAGGATCGCCAGGTGCAGCTCGCCGCGTCCCGAGACCTTGAAGGTATCGGGGCTGTCGGTCTCCTCGACGCGCAGCGCCACGTTGGCGCGCGCCTCCTTCTGCAGCCGCTCGCGCAGATGGCGGGAGGTGACGAACCGGCCAACCTGACCGGCGAACGGCGAGTCGTTGACCACGAAGTCCATCGAGATCGTCGGCTCGTCCACCCGGATCGGCGGCAGGGCGTCCTGGGCGTTCGGGTCGGTGATTGTTTCGCCGATCTGGATCTCCGGGATGCCGGCGACGGCGACGATCTCGCCGGCGGCCGCCTCATCGACCGGCGCCCGCTTCAGCCCCTCGAAGGTCTCCAGGCGCGTCACCTTCCAGGCCTGCGCCGTGCCGTCCAGCTTCAACAGTGCGATCGGCGCGTTCTGCCGGATGGTGCCGCGGAAAACCCGTCCGATGGCGATGCGTCCGACGTAATCGTTGTAGTCGAGCGTGGTCATCTGGAGCTGCAGCGGGGCGGCGGCGTCGCCCGGCGGGTGCGGCACTTCCTTCAGGATGGTGTCGAGCAGCGGCCGGACGTCGGTGTCGGTGTGCTCCAATTCGCGCCGCGCGTAGCCCAGCTTGGCCGAGGCGTACAGATGCGGGAAGTCGAGCTGCTCGTCCGCCGCCCCGAGGTTGAGCATCAGCTGGAAGACCTCGTCGAGGACCTGGTGCGGCCGGGCGTCGGAGCGGTCGATCTTGTTGATCACGACGATCGGCCTCAGCCCGAGCTCGAGCGACTTCTTCAACACGAACCGGGTCTGCGGCAGGGGCCCCTCGGCGGCGTCCACCAGCAGCAGCACGCCGTCGACCATGCCGAGGATGCGCTCCACCTCGCCGCCGAAGTCGGCGTGGCCGGGGGTGTCGACAATGTTGATCTTCACGCCGTTGTAGTGGATGGAGGTGTTCTTCGACAGGATGGTGATGCCGCGCTCGCGCTCCAGGTCGTTGCTGTCCATGACCCGCTCGACCAGCCGCTCGTTGGCCCGGAAGGTGCCCGTCTGCTGCAACAGGCGGTCGACCAGCGTCGTCTTACCGTGATCGACGTGGGCGATGATGGCGATGTTGCGGATATCCGCGCGGCGCAGATGGACGCTCACGATGTCCCCCGGAAACTGCAGATTTTACTCGATCGCGGGTAATTACTCGATGGTGAAACGCGGCGGCTTCGGCGCGGCCGGGCCGACGAGCGGCTTCGACCGCGTTTGGACTCCGGTCCGCTTCTCCATGAGGAGCTCGCGCAGCGAGTTCTTCAGGAAGTACAGCTCGACGATGGCCAGCCCGGCGAACATCTTTTCGATGTCGCGATTCTGGTACACGTGCCGCGGCTGCGCCGCCGCCGCCCCCGCCTCGGCGACCAGGTGACGCTCATCGACGACCCGGAAGCGCCGCGGTGTGTCCGGCCCGGACGCCTGCCGGGCGTGGAAATATGCCAGGACGTAGCCGCCCGGCTTCAGGATGCGGCGCGTCTCCGCGGCAATCAGCCGGACCGACGCCGGGTCGTAGAAATTGAACAGGTCCCAGGCGATCACCGCGTCGAAGGTTTCGTCGGGATACGGGAAGGACGTCTGCAGCCGGACCGCCGGCGCGGCCGCGGCCGCGCCGGTCGCACCCCTGCTGACGCCGCGGCCGGGATGCGCCGACCCCTGCCCTGCGTCATGACGGGGGAAAGTACGCGGCGGCAGAACGATCCTGCGGCTCGGACGCGCACCCGGCCGGGTCAACGACGGCGCGCCCGCCGCCGACGCCCCGCCGCCGGCGCCGACGGCGGGTGCCGGCCCGGAGGTCCTGGCGGCAGGCGGCACGCCGTCCGGCTGGACCGCCTGGACGGCGGCGCCCCCGAGGAACGCGCCCGCCTCGACCGCGCCGGCTCGTCCGGCGGCAGGCATGGCTGCCGGCGGCGCGGCGGCTCGCGCCGGCGCGGGTGCCTCCTGCTCCAGCGGCAGGGGGGCCGCGATGTCGGCAGGCGCGGCGGCCGTCTCCATCGCGGCGGCGGACTCCGGCGCGGAGTTCTCTCCGGAGGCCCGGTCGTCCGGGACCGGGGACAGGAGATCCTCCACCCGGATCTTGAAACCAAGATGGGCGAAGAACTCGATGTTGGGTCCACTCAAGGGGCCGAGGTCGAGGACGTACGGCTTTTGCCGGGGGGCGAGGCGCTTCAGGAACTTCGGGAGGATGTACGAGGTCAGGGCGAGGGCCGGGGAACGCTGCGTATCGGCCTTGTCCTTGCCCTCTTTTCTGGTGAAGAAGTGCAGCATCGATGAACCCGGAGGTGGCCGGCTCGGCCCCGCCCGGAGTCGGCGACCCCGGGCGGGACCGGTTTCGGCGCCGGGCGTCTTCAGACCCGCGGCGGCTGTGACGTCTTGAATGCCGTGTCTTTGACCTCCGGCAGGCGGCCGGTTGTCTCGGTCTTGGCGGCGCCGGCGGTCCGACGCGCGGCTTCGTTGGCCCGCTCCATGTCGACGCTGCCCTTGAAGTGGGCGCCATCGGCGATGGTGATGCGGGGCGAGGCGATGTCGCCGGTCAGGCGGCCGGTCGGAGCGATCTCGACGCGCTCGGCCGCGAAGGCGTTGCCGGTCACATCGCCGGCGATGATGATCGTGTTGGCGTAAAGGTCCGCCTTGATCTTGCCGTTCGGCCCGATCGTCAGGTTGTGATCCCGCAGATCGATTTTCCCCTCGATGCGGCCATCGATGGTCAGATCCTCGTCGCCCTGGAGCTCGCCCTTGATCTGGATCGAGGGACCGATGTTGATGTTCGTCAGGCGGGCGGACGACTTCACCGGATCGGACGAGTAGCTCGGGCTCACGGACGTCGCTCCTGGCTGGCCGGCATTGTCTCTCTTATCCCACATGCAGGACCTCCTTAGGAAAACCCGGATTGCTCCGGGGGATCGTTGTCTTCCCGCGCGATGAGGCTGCTGCCCTGAACGATCCAGGGAGGGCAGGCATCAAACCGCCGACCGGGGCAACCGGGCGGCTGCGGGAAGGTGACGCGGGAGCCGATGCTCCCCTAAAGAGTCACTCGGAACCGCATGCGCACGTTCAGGGTGCGCGGGAATCTAACACACGGTCCCGGGAGCGTCAAGAAAACGGGCCCTTGTCCCTTCGCTCCGCAGCCATATATAGTGACCGCCAATCACTTGACGCAAGGGTGAAATGCAAAAAGGTATCCGGCGCGGACCGGACTGGCTGATGAGAGCCTCCCGGTCCGAGCGCCGTACGGGTTATTGGATCGGGCTAATCTGCTGGATCTGCTGGTTGACCGTGACGGCTGCGGCGGTCCCGGCGACCGCCGCGAGGTCCGGGCCGGCGGCGGCAGGGCCGCTCGAGACCCTCATCACGCTTCTCCTCGACGACGATTTCGAAGCGCAGCGCCCGTTCATAGAGACCGAACTGGCGAAGCTCTCCGACCCGTGCGGCACTCTCGGCCGGCTGGCGACATATTCCAGTGACCGCGTTCGGGAGAACGCCGTCCGTGCCCTCGACGCCGGCGGATGCGCCGATTTCACCTCCTATCGTCCGTTCCTGGGCGACCGGAGCCCCTGGGTCGTCGAGGCGCTGATCCATGCTGCCAGGCGCCAGCGACTCCGTGAGGCGGTGCCGTACCTGATCGAGCGCCTGGGCGACCGGCGCCGGATCATCCGGGACGATCGGACGACGACGATCGGCAGGCTCGCCCACGACGCGCTGGTCGGGCTGACCTGCCATTCCTTCCACGATGGTCCGCTCGCTTCTTCCGCGGCGCGACCGGTGGCGGTCGCCGACTGGAAAGGCTGGTACGACCTGCATCGCGACGATCCGGGTGACGAGTGGACGCAATCGGGGATCGCCCTGGCTCGCGCCGCGCTGGCGCGCGACGACGGCGCGGCGAGGACTGAAGCGTTCAGGACGCTTGCCCTGTGCGGCGCGCTGGCGGCAACTACGTTGCGTGGTGCGTTCGACAGAGGCCCTGCCGATCTGCAGGCGAAGGTCTCCTGCAATCCGGAGGAGCCGCCCAGAGTGGGCGACCAGATCTCCTGCGTTCTGGAAGTGCAGAACGTCTCGCGCCGCAGGCTGGCGATCGCCCCCGATCCCGGCGGCCCCGGGGTCAGACTGATCCGGATCGTCCCGGCACCGACCCCGTCGCCCCCGGGCAGCCGGCCGGCCGGGAAACAGACATCATCCCGGCCCGGAACGACATCCGGGGAGAGCGCCTCCTCCGGACCGGCGGCCCGGCGTGATGACCCCTCGATCGCGAGGTCGGAGGCCCATTCCCCGGGCGCGACGGCGGTCGACATCGTGGCGGTGCTGGTGGATCTCGGGCCGGGGGAGATGCTGCGGCGCGAATTTGTGGCGGGGCCGGTGCTCGCCGCCGGGCGCTATGAGGTCCACGCCGTGCTGCGGGACCTGGCGTCCGACCTCGTCGCGCTGCCGGAGATCTCGGCCGCGACGGCGCTGCGGTTCGAGCAGTAAGTTCCGTCCTGTATTGCTCTTATAACAAGTCTCCCGGCCGCAAATGCACACCATCCACGCTTCTCATGCCTGGGGAGGAATCAAAGGGCCGGGTCGAAGAAATGACCTGAATGTTTTTCATGTTGACAATTACAAATTTGACGGTAGGTTCATGTCGCAATAGCAAGACCGCGCCGACGCAACAAGACATCGGCCGCCGTCCCGGGACGTGGCGTTCTGGTTTGCGGCGAGCCGGGGCGTGACCCGGAACGGCGGCCGCTTCAAGCTCCCTCCCACGAGCGGGTTCGCCCGCCCGTGTCGGGGCGGCGGAACGGGTTCTCCGCCGCCCCCTTTTTTTATCCTTCCGGTGTGTGCGATCGCTCGTCCGCGGACCGAATCGGCGCCCCGGCTGGCGCCGGCGCACCGCCCTCGAGCCAACGCGGGTCGAGCAGGTGGTTGAGCCGGATGTTGGAGAGGGACCGCAGCAGGGAATTCTTGATGCCCGGGTGCTCGGACTCCAGCTTGGCGAGGAGCGTCTTCATCCGGGTCCGCTGCAACGAGTGATCGCCGCAGGCCGGGCAGGCGCAACAGATCACCGGGAAACCCTCCTGGGTCGTGAACTTCCTGATCTCGTCCTCCCAGACGTAGCACAGCGGTCGGATGACGGTGTTGCGGCCATCGCGCGCCTTCAGGACAGGCGGCATGGAGCAGATCTCGCCGTTGAAGAACTGGCTCATCAACAGCGTCTCCAGTAAATCGTCGGCGTGGTGGCCGAGGGCGATCTTGTTGCAGCGGAGCTGGCCGGCGAGCCGGTACAACACGCCGCGCCGCAGGCGGGCGCACATCGAGCAATGCGTGTCGCCGAGCGGCATGGTGTCGTCGATGACCTCGGCGATGTTGGTCCGCTCGATGTGGTGCTCGTAGCCCTTCTCCTTGAAGTACGCTTCCAGCGCCTCGACCTGGAAGCCCCGATAGCCCTGATCGACGGTCACGGCGACCAGCTCGAAGCGCACCGGCGCGCGGCGGCGCAGGTGATCGAGCACGTGCAGCATGGCGTAGGAATCCTTGCCGCCCGACATGCCGCACAGGATACGGTCGCCGTCCGCGATCAGGCCGTAGTCCTGGATCGCCCGCCCGACCCGGCGTGCCAGCAGTTTCATCAAATTGGGGCCGGCCGCCGCGGCGGCCCGCCCGCGCTGCCGGCGTGGCAACTCGATCTGCATGAGCGTCGACAACCGCCACCCCTCGGAAACGGCGGGGGGAAGACCCGCCGGTGCGGCATTATAGCCCGCCTGGCGGCTCACACCCGCCGCACTCACGACAACTCACGCTCGGTGCATTGACAGATTCTCGGCGCATTTGCTATAAGCGCGGCAACACTGATCGAGAGCCCTGACTTTTCCGATCCAGGAACCACGAGCCAGGAGGTGCCTTGATGAACAAGGCCGAGCTGGTCCACCGAGTCGCGCGGGACACGCGCATGACCAAAGTGCAGGCGGGACGCGTCGTTGATTCGATGCTGGGGCACATCAGCCGGTCGTTGAAGAAGGGGGACCGGGCGAGCCTGGTTGGCTTCGGCACCTTCACCGTCGCGCGACGACGGGCGCGCACCGGGCGCAATCCGCAAACCGGCGCGCCGATCAAGATCCCGACCCGCCGCGTCGTACGCTTCACCGTGGGCAAGAGCCTCAAGGCCGAGGTCCGCTGAAGAGACCTTCCAACACCTCCCTACGGACGCGCATCGCCGCTCTGCTGCTCGTTCTGAGCGTCGGCCCCCCGACTGCCGTCGTCTGGCTCATCCGCGAGCGGGTTCGATCGCTCGTGCGCGCCGAGGACCGGGGGCGGATCGACGAGTCGCTCGCCGAGTTCGACGCCGCTGTACGCCGCGAAGGCGATGATGTCCGCGACGCGTTGGAGATCCTCGCCGAAGCGATCGCCGCCGATCGGTCCCGCCCCGCCCCCGGCCAGCCGGCCATGCGCGACTATGCCGGCCGCTTGCTGGAGACGTCCGGGCTGGATTGTCTCGTCATCCTCGATCCGGAGGGGGTCACCCTGTCGTCCGGGCAGGCCCCCGGTCGCGCCGGCCAGGTCGACCAGGTGAAGCGCCAGCTTGGTGGAGCGGCGGCGTCGATCGTCGAGGATGAGATCGATCCGGGCGTCGGTCGCGCCCTGACGCTGCAGGCGCGACGACCCCTGCCCGGCTACGGTCCCGGCACTCAGCTGGTCGGCGGGAGGCTCCTCGACGCCGGTTTCCTCCGCCGGCTGTCGCCGGGCGGCGCGGTCAAGGCGTTGCTGCTCGACCGCGACGGCGGCATCGTCGCCGCCAGCCGTCCGGACGATCCGCTGCCGGTGCCTCCGGAGGTCGCGGCGCGGCTGCGCCGGGCGGGGGAGGGCGGTGACGATCAGAGCGTCGGGGACATCGCCGACCGCGGCGTGGCCTTCAGCTATCGCGCCCGCCGGCTGCGCGCCGGCGACGGGACGGTCCTCGGGGCGCTGGTGGCGGCGGTGTCGATGGAGCGGTTCGAACGTCTGTCCGGCTCGCTCGGCCGGGCGGCACTCGGCGTCATGGCGGTCGGCGCTGCGGTCTCGCTGCTCGTCGCACTGGCGCTGGCTCGCGGCGTGACCAGGCCGCTGCGACAACTGGAGGACATGACCGGGCAAATCGCCAGCGGGCGCTACGAGGCGGTGCCGGAGGTCGGCGGACCGGGCGAGGTCGGCGACCTGGCGCGGGCGTTCAACCGGATGGTCGAGGCCCTGCGTGACAGCCGCGAGCGCCTGCGCCGGGCCGAGCGCCGGGCGGCGGCGGAAGAAGTGGCACGCCGGGTGGCACACGAGATCAAGAATCCGCTCGCGCCGATCGCCCT
Source organism: Acidobacteriota bacterium (assembly GCA_018606725.1). Taxonomy (GTDB): domain Bacteria; phylum Acidobacteriota; class Polarisedimenticolia; order Gp22-AA2; family Gp22-AA2; genus JAGYID01. The sequence continues at coordinate 2,124 of JAGYID010000029.1, read as the reverse complement.
GACCCTGGAGGGACTGCGTCGGACCCGGGAGGTGCGACCCGCCGAGTTCGACGCCGCCTTCGAACTCGCGATCGAGACCATCCAGGAGGAGATCCGCCGCATGCGCCGCGTCCTCGACGACTTCTCCCGCTTCGGCCGCCTGCCGGCGCCGCAGCCGCGCCCGACCGACCTGAACCGGCTCGTCGAGTCGGTGCTGCGTCTGTATCGGGACGATCGCTCGGGGGTGCGCATCGTCGCCGACCTCGACCCGGCGCTGCCCCTGCTGCCGATCGATCCGGACTTGTTCGGCGAGGTGATCAACAATCTGGTCGGCAACGCCCTGCAGGCGGTCGGTGACCGGGCCGGCGTCGTCACGGTGACGACGCGGGCCGGCGGCGGCGTCGCGGCGCTGACCGTGCGCGACAGCGGACCGGGGTTGAGCGACGAAGCGCGCCTGCGTCTGTTCGAGCCGTACTTTTCCACCCGACCCGGTGGCACCGGCCTGGGCCTGTCGATCGCCCGACGCATCGTGCTCGATCACGGCGGCGTCATCGAAGCGGACAATGACCCGGAGGGGGGCGCCCGGGTTCTCGTCAGGATGCCGATCGCCGGAGCGGCGCCCGCGGCATAAAGGATTTCGCGCCATGGCCACGGTCCTGATCGTCGACGACGAGAAGAACGTCCGCCTGGCGGTGCAGCGCCTGTTCGACCTCGACGAGCACCGGACGCTCCTGGCCGCCGACGGGGACGAGGCGCTGCGGCAGCTGGCTGTGGAGGACGTCGACCTCATGATCCTCGATCTGCAGATGCCGGGGACCGACGGGTTCGCCGTGCTCGAGGCGCTGCGGGTCGCCGGTCCGGACCGCGCCCTGCCGGGCGAGATTCCGGTCATCGTGCTGACCGGCCATGGCAGCATCGCGTCGGCGGTCAAAGCGGTGAAGGCGGGGGCACATGATTTCCTCGAGAAACCGCCCGATCCGGAGCGGCTGATGCTGTCGGCGCGCAACGCCCTCCGCCTGACCCAGCTGAGAGCCGAGAACCGGGAGCTGCGCGGCGCCCTGCGGGCGCGGCGGGGTCTCATCGGCGACCACCCGCTGATGCGCGCCCTGCGCGCCGAAATCGGCCGTGCCGCCACGACCTCCAGTCCGGTGCTGATCACCGGCGAGAACGGCACCGGAAAGGAGATGGTTGCGACGGCCATCCACGAAGCTTCCCCCCGACGCGCCGGGCCGTTCGTGGCGGTCAACTGCGCGGCCCTGCCGGCGGAGCTGTTCGAGAGCGAGCTGTTCGGAGCGGAGCCGGGCGCCTTCACCGGCGCGACCCGCCGGCGAGCCGGCCGCTTCGAGCGGGCCGCCGGCGGCACGCTGTTCCTCGACGAGATCGGCGAGATCCCGCCGCCGCTGCAGGCCAAGTTGCTGCGAGCCCTCGATACGATGACCATCGAGCGTCTGGGCGGCGACCAGCCGATCCGCATCGATGCGCGCCTCATCGCGGCGACCAATCGCGATCTGCGCGCTGCCATGGCCGCCGGCGCGTTCCGCCAGGATCTCTTCTACCGCCTGGCGGTGCTGCCGATCGCCGTGCCCCCCCTGCGGGAGCGACGCGAGGACATCCCGGCGCTGGCGGAGGCGTTCCTCGCGGAAGCGCGCCAGCAGCACGGCAGCCGGGTACCGCGTCTGACCCCCGGCGCGTCCGCGCTGCTCGCCGCCTACGACTATCCTGGCAACGTCCGCGAGCTGAGGAACCTGGTCGAACGGCTGGCGCTGCTCGCCAGCGCCGGCTCGATCGAAGCCGCCGACGTGCGGGTCGTCCTGCCGGCGGCCGCCGCCGCGACGTCCGCGCCGATGATCACGGGCGCGCCCGCAACGGCTGCGGTATCCGCCGAAGCGTCCTTCAAGGAGAGCCTGCGCGAAGCCGAGCGCGCCATCGTGCGGCGGGCGCTCGAGCGGCATCGCTGGCACGTCACCCGCGCGGCCCGGGCGCTCGGTCTCGAGCGCAGCCATCTGCATCGCAAGATGAAGGCGCTTGGCATCGAACCTCCCCCCGACTAGCCCGGATTTCTCACCGGGGTTCGTCGCGAGACCGCGCAGATGGCCGTCATGACGGGCACCCGCAGCGGCGAGGACCCGAAACGTATTCGACATA
>JAGYID010000191.1 GCA_018606725.1 Acidobacteriota bacterium | reverse complement strand
GGCGGCGCGCGCCCCGGCGGCCGCCGTCCGGCGCCCGGCCGCCCGTCCGGCCGCGTCCCGCGCCTCGCTACGGAAACCCGCGAGGCGAACGCGGCGTCGGCGGCGCGGGGCACGACGTTGACAGCCCGGGAGCGCTGTAATACAGTTTGCAGGCTCATTTCGGAGATGCCACGTGCGCGCCTCGCCGGTCAGTCAGGGCAATGACGATGGTTTCGCCGGCTGCGACCCTGCCAGCGCGCCCGCGCCTTCGACGCAGCATCGTTCGATCCCCCCATACGACTCTTATTGCTGGTGGCGCTGAACGGAGGCCCGGCGGGCCGCGCCGTACCGCCGCGCCCCGGGAGGCGATCGTCCTCCGGGAGCCGCGGAGCCGTCGCCCGCCGGGGCCGCACCGCGCCAGCGGATGCGCGGGCGAATCGCATCGACAGGAGGTGAGATGACGACGAGCAGAACGGGTGCAGCGCCGGCCGATCCGGCGAAGACGCTGGCCTTCATCGACAAGAACTTCGAGGGGCACCTGATGTCCCTCCAGGAGTATCTGAAGATCGACAACCTGATCACGGCGCGCAACCGCTGCGACGAAGTGGCGCGGCGGCTGAAGAGCGAGATCGAGACGCTGGGGGGCCGCGCTTCGATCCTCGACTACGGCGATCTGCCGTTCGTCTACGGCGCCATCGACGCGGGCGCGAAGCGCACGCTGGTCATCTACCGCAATTACGACATCGTCCCGCCGGAGGGCGCCGACTGGTCGGCGGCGCCGTTCTCCGGCAAGGTCCGTCGCATGGAGGGGCTCGGCGACTGCATCGTGTCGCGGGGAGTGTGCGACCCGAAAGGACCGCTGGTCGGCACCCTGCGCGCCGTCGAATCGATGCTCAAGGTGGAGCGGTCGCTGCCGGTCAACCTGGTGTTCCTGCTGGAAGGGGACGAGCAGCTCGGCAGCCCGTCGCTCGCCCGCTTCGTGCGCGAGCGGCGCGCCGAATTGAAGTCGGCCGATGGCGTGCTGTACCCGAAGTTCTCCCAGGGACGCTCCGGCGACCCGGTCCTGCCGCTGGGCGTGAAGGGGACGCTGCTGCTCGACCTGATCTGCTCCGGTGGCGCCTGGGGCGGGCCGACGCGGACGTCGATCCACAGCGGCAACGCCGCCTGGGTGGCCTCGCCGGCGTGGCGCATGGTGAAGGCCCTGTCGACGCTCGTCGACGACGCGGAGCGCGTCCAGGTGGAGGGGTTCCACGACGGCGTGGTGCGGGTCATCAATGCCGATCGCGGCGACGTCGATCAACCGAGCGCCCGCCGCGGGGGCGCGGGGCGCGGCGCTGCGGCCCCGCGCAAGGCCGGCGCCATCGAAGATCAGTACGAGTACCTGCGCCGCAATCATGTGCTGCGTTTCAAGATGGATCTGCCGCCGGCGGACCTCGCCCGCAAGTATCTGGAGAGCCCGACCTTCAACATCGGCAATCTGCTGATCCACTCCAGCCGGCCGTGGTCGCGGATGCTGCTGCCGTGCGAGGTGCGGGCCCAGATCGACATCCGCCTGGTCCCGGAGCAGGACCCGGATGCCGTCGTCGACGCCATCCGTCGTCATCTGAAGAAGTGCGGCTACGGCGATATCGAGGTGATCACCCGGCTGGCCTACCGGCCGTGGTCGATCGACGAGGAGCATCCCATGGTGTCGACGGCGCGGCGGATGTATGCGGCCTTCGGCAAGGAGCCGGAGATTCAGGCGTCGACCGGGACGTCGCATTCGTTCAGCCTGTTCGACGAGGTCGGGCTGCCGCTGGTGGTCGCCGGCCTCGGCACCGGCGGCCGGGCGTTTCACTCGAGCGAGTACGCCTCCATCGCCGGCATCCGCGAGTTCGAGAAGTCGGTGGTCCGCTTCCTGCACGAATTCGCGACGCAGGAGATCGGACCGGAGAGGAAGTGATCATGAAACACCCCCGCATGAGGATGCAGGTCGGGGCGGTTTGCCTGCTCACGGCCGTCGCGGCCTGCACGACGCTGCCGCGCAACCCCGACGTCGCCGGTTCGTTCAGCGACAAGCTCAGCCCTTACAACTACAAGGAAGAGGGAAGCATCGCGCGTCTGGTGGTCGGCGTCGAAGCGGCGCGTTTCATCCGCAGCGAGCCGTATGTGCCGCTGTTTGCGCAGGTGGTCAACCGATCCAAGATGACCTTCCATATCACCCGCGAGTCGTTCACCCTGGAGGATTCGCTCGGCCGCCAATACGCCATGGCCCCGATGCGCGAAGTGGCCGAGAACTATCAGCGGCTCGATCTCGACCGCCGGCTGTTCCGCCAAAATACGCAGTTCACGGCGGCGGGCATCAGCGTGTTCACTCTGATCAGCAGCAATTTCTACCCGTCCTCGTCGCGGACCTCGCTCGTCGTCGATCACGTCACCCTGCCGCCGGCGTCGTTCATGGAGGATGTCCTGTACTTCCCGATCCCGGAATCGGGGCTCAACGGAACGCCCCTGCGGCTGCTGTTCAAGGTGCAGGGGATCGAGGAGCCGATCCAGGTGGTGTTCCAGGTCCCGAAGACCCTCGGCATCATGGAAAAGGAGGGCGATCGGGACTCGACCCGGAGCGCCCCGCCGGTTCCGGAGGTCCAGCCGCAGCAGCCATGAGCCGGGACGGTTTCAACATCACGCCCGCCGAGGTCGCCGACCTGGCGCGACAGGGGAACGTCGTGCCGTTGTGCCGCGAAATCGGCGCGGATCTCCTGACGCCGGTGGCCGCCTTTCTGCGCATCGCCCGCGCGGCGCGGCACCCCTTCCTGCTGGAGTCGGTCGAAGGGGGCGAGAACGTGGCGCGTTACTCGTTTCTGGGACGCAACCCGTCGCGCGTGGTGCGCGCCGACATCGGCGCGGAGGGCTCCGACGACCCGCTCGCCGGGCTGCGGGCGGTCATCGCTCCGCACCGGGCGGTGCGGCTCCCGGATCTGCCCCGCTTCTCGGGCGGGGCCGTCGGCTACCTGTCGTACGACGTGGTGCGCGCCATGGAGAAACTGCCACGCCGGCTGCCCGACGATTTGCGGGCCCCCGACATCCTGTTCGGCGTCTACGACACGGTGCTCGCCTTCGACCACCTGAAAGGCCGGATCCAGATCGTCGCCAACATCAAGACCGAAGACGAGCGCGGCAGGCGCCTGCCGTCGCGCGCGCTGCTCGCCCGCTACCGCGCCGCCCGTCGCCAGATCGAGGCGGCCGAGCGCGACCTGCTGCGGCCGGCGGCGCCCCGCCGGGGTCGCTCCGGCCGGCGCGGCCGCTGGGCGTGCAATGTCACGGCGGAGCGCTACCAGAAGGCGGTCCGGCGGGCCAAGGAATACATCCGCGCCGGCGACATCTTCCAGGTGGTGCTGTCGCAGCGGTTCTCGCGGCGGGCGTCGGCTCCGCCGTTCGCCATCTACCGGGCCCTGCGACGCATCAACCCATCCCCCTACATGTACTACCTCGACTTCGGGGAGGTCTGCCTCGCCGGAGCCTCGCCGGAGATGCTGGTGCGCGTCGAGGGCGACCGGATCCGCACCCGCCCGATCGCCGGCACCCGGCCGCGCGGCCGCGACGAGGAGGAGGATGCGCGGCTCGAGCAGGAACTGCGCGCCGACCCCAAGGAGCGGGCCGAGCACGTGATGCTGGTCGATCTGGGGCGCAACGACGTCGGCCGGGTGGCGCGTCCCGGCAGCGTGCAGGTGAGCCGCTTCATGGAGGTCGAGCGCTACTCGCACGTCATGCACCTGGTGTCGGAGGTGACCGGGCGTCTGCGGGCCGACCGGGACGCCTTCGACGGACTGCTGGCC
>JAGYID010000097.1 GCA_018606725.1 Acidobacteriota bacterium | reverse complement strand
TATTCGACATACGTTGACGGGTGCGAGCCGCGAGGACGCCCGTCAGGGCGGCCAGATCCGCGGTCGCAGCAGAAGACCGGTGAGAAATCCGGGCTAGCCGCCCGATCGGCACGGGCCCGGTTTGGAGTTCCCCGCCGGCTGGCCTATATTGAGGACCGCCATGTGCGGCATCGTCGGATACATCGGCCACAAGAAAGTCAGCACCGTCCTCCTCGACGGCCTGCGCCGGCTCGAGTATCGCGGCTACGACTCCGCCGGCATCGCGGTCATCGACGGCACGAAGATCAACATCGTGCGCAGCGCCGGCAAGCTGCGCGACCTCGAGGAGAATCTGCGGTTGACCAGCATGGAGGGGACCTTCGGGCTGGGTCACACCCGCTGGGCCACGCACGGCCGGCCGACCGAGGAGAACGCCCACCCGCACCGCGACTGCAGCGGCCGGCTGGTCGTGGTGCACAACGGCATCATCGAGAACTACAAGGACCTGAAACGCGAGCTGCAGGGCGCCGGTCACCAGTTCCGGACCGAGACCGATACCGAGGTCATCGCCCATCTGATCGAGCAGGCGCGGAAGGACGGCGCTCCGACCCTCGAAGACGCCGTCCGCCGGGCGGTGCCGCGCCTGACCGGGTCCTACGCCTTCGCGACGATGTCGTCGCAGGACGACGGGAAGATCGTGGCGGCGCGCAACGGTCCGCCGCTGGTCATCGGGCTCGGCAAGGACGAGTACTTCGTCGCCTCCGACATCCCGGCGATCCTGCATCACACGCGCGACGTGTTCTTCCTCGACGATCGCGAAGTCAGCGTCATCACCGGCGACGGCGTGGTGATCACCGACCAGGATGGCCGGTCGGTCCAGAAGCAGGTGCAGCGCATCACCTGGGATCCGATCATGGCGGAGAAGGCCGGCTTCAAGCACTTCATGCTCAAGGAGATCTACGAACAGCCGCGCGCCATCCGCGACACGCTGCTGGGCCGGATCTCGCTCGAGACCGGCCAGATCTACCTCGACGAGATGGAGATCACCGACCAGGAGTTCCGCGACTGCGGGAGGCTCCATCTGGTGGCGTGCGGCACCTCCTGGCATGCGGCGCTGGTCGGCAAGTTCATGATCGAGCGGCTGGCCCGGATTCCCGTCGAGGTCGACATCGCCTCCGAGTTCCGCTACCGCAACCCCATCCTGGCGCCGGGCGACCTCGTCGAGGTCATCACTCAGTCGGGCGAGACCGCCGACACGCTGGCGGCGCAACGCGAGGCGCGGCGGCGCGGCATCAAGACCCTGGCGATCTGCAACGTCGTCGGCTCGATGGTGACACGGGAGGCGCAGGGGATCATCTACACCCACGCGGGTCCGGAGATCGGCGTCGCCTCGACCAAGGCCTTCACGGCGCAGATCGTCGCCCTGTTCCTGCAGGCGATCCACCTGAGCCTCCTGCGCGGCACGCTGAGCGCCGACGAATCGAAGGAGCTCTTGAAAGCGCTGGTCCACATCCCGACGCAGATCGAGCAGATCCTCGCCAAGGATGCCCAGATCGAGGCGATCGCCAAGGACACCTTCCGCTCCGCCGATTTCCTCTATCTCGGGCGCGGCATCAACTACCCGATCGCGCTCGAAGGCGCACTGAAGCTCAAGGAGATCTCCTACATCCACGCCGAGGGGTACCCGGCCGGCGAGATGAAGCACGGTCCGATCGCGCTGATCGATCGCAACCTGCCGGTCGTGGCCCTGGTGTTCGGCGACACCCTCTTCGAGAAAATGATGGCCAACATCGAGGAGGCCAAGGCGCGCGACGGCTCGATCATCGCCGTGACCCAGGAGGGGATGGAGGAGGACGCCTTCCGGCGGATGGACCACGTGATCACCGTGCCGCGCACTCATGAGCTGCTGAGCCCGATCCTGGCGGCCGTGCCGCTGCAGCTCCTCGCCTACCACATCGCCCTGCGGCGCGGCTGCGACGTCGACCAGCCGCGCAATCTCGCCAAGTCGGTCACCGTCGAATAGCCGCATGACCGTCCGCCCTGAGCCGGGGACGCGACGCTTCCTCCTGCTCTTCGTGGCGCCGCTCATGTTGCTGCTGGCGTGGCGCGTCGCGCCGCTGGTCGCCGGCGCGCGGACGCTTTATCTGCGTGACGTCTTCGGCACCCACCTCGAGATGAAGTGGGCGGTGGCCGAGGCCTGGCGGCACGGCCGGGTGCCGTTCATCGACCCGTACCGCGCCGGCGGCCAGCCGCTCCTCGGCAGCCCCAACTCCCTGGCGCTCTATCCCGACACGGTGCTCTATCTGATGGCCCCGGCGCTCGCCGGGAGCGACTCCCTCGCCGGAACGCTGTGGGCCCACAACGCCCACTTCTGGCTCCATCTGTTGGTCGCCCCGCTCGCCTTCTTCTGGATGGCGCGCGCCTGGGGCCTGGGCCGGGAGGCGGCGTGGGCGGGGGGGGCGCTCTACGGACTGAGCGGCTGGTTCCTGTCGCAGCTGATGTTCTACAACTTGATCGGCGGCGCCGCCCTCCTGCCGGCGCTCATCGCCGCCGCCATCCGGCTGGCGGAGGAGCCGCGACGGCCGGGGCGCCTGGTCATCGCGGCCCTGCTCTGGGCGCTGCTGCTGCTCGCCGGCGATCCGTTCACGGCGCTGGTCGCCCTGCTGCTGGCGGCCGCGGCCGTCATCGCGACACCCGCCCGGGGCCCCGGTTGCTGGCGGCGGGTCCTGGCTGCCGCGATCTGCGGGACGCTCCTCGCCGCGCCGTTCCTGGTCGAATTCCTGAGGATCCTGCGTCACTCGTACCGCGGCTTCGCCGGATATTCGGCCGAGACGGTGCTGACCGCCTCATGGGAACCGCGCCAGCTCGTCGAGTGGCTGCTGCCGCTTGTCTACGGGCGGCCGGGATGGTACGGCGCCGGCCTGTCGCCGGCCGGCCCGCCCCCCTATTTCTTCTCGCTCGCTCCCGGGCTGCTCGCCGCCGCCCTCCTGGTTCCCGGCGCGTTGAGCGTGGCGCGCGCGGCGCGCGGCTCGAGCCATCATCGCGCCGGACGTTTCGCGCTCGCGGCGGCGGCCGTCGGGCTGTTCTTCGCCCTGGGCCGTCTGAACCCCATCGCCGCGGCCCTGCTCAGCCACGGCGGCCTGGTCCGCTTCCCGGTCCGCTTCTGGATCCTCGTGGCGGTCGGCTCGTCGCTGCTGGCCGCCGCGGGGTTCGAGGCGGCAGTCCGCGATCGAGACAGCGGGGCGCGGCGCGCCTTCCACATCGGTCTCGGGCTACTGGCGTGCATGCTGCTGGCGGCGCTGGCCGCCCTCTGGCTCCGGCCGGAGAGCTGCGCGCGACTGTTGCTCCCGCGCGTGCCCGCGGGCCCCCTGTCGTTCGAATATCGCGTCGTCCTTCGACAGTGGATCGAGACGGCGCTCGTCTCGCTGGTCGCGCTCGTCCTGCTCGGCGCCGGCGCCATCCTGGCCCGGCGCCGGCCGCGTGCCGGCGGGGCCGCGCTCCTCGCCGCGCACGCGGCGACGCAGCTCGTCCTTCTGGCGCCGATCATGCCGACCGACGTCATCGGCCCTTACGCAACGCCTCCGCCCGTGCTGGACGTCATCCCGGACGAGGCGCGCATCGTGCACGGCGTCTCGGAGGGGCTCTTCGGCGCGCCGGGATCGCGGCGCCGCCTGCTCGACCGGACGCAGGCCGCGTTCTGGCGGGATGCGTTCGAGGGCGCATTCCCGTTCGCGGGCATCCCGCGCCGGCGGCACTACGAGCTGAACGTGTCGTCCGAAGGGATGGATTCGTTCCTGAGCACGGCGGCACGCGATGCCGTTCGGCCGGCGGGAGACGCCGCGCGCCTGCGCCTCTTGAGGGCCTGGGGAGTGGATCGGCTCCTTCTCGATCGCGAGCTCGACCCCGGCGCGGGCGGCGGCGCGGCGCTCCTCCGGCGCTTCGATCTCGACGGGGGGCCGCTCGACGTTTACGAACTGGCCGGAGCCGCGCCGCCGGCGCTGTGGACCTCCACCATCCGCCGGGCGTCCGACCCCCGCGCCGCCGTCGCCGCGCTGCTGAGCCCCGCTTTCGACCCGGCCACCATGGTCGTGATGCCCGGCGCCGGACCGGATACGACCGGCCCGCCCGGCGGCGCGGTGCGGCTCGTCATCGACGAGCCGCAACGGATCGCCGTCGAGGTGAGCGCGCCGGTCGACGGCGTCCTCGTCCTGCAGCGCTCCTGGCAGCCGATCGATCGCGCCACGGTCGACGGCGCGCCGGCGGCGCTGCTGGCGGCCAACCTGCATCGCATCGGGGTGCCGGTCCCGGCCGGCGACCATCGCGTCGAGGTCGGCGTCGACCGTCGACCGTTCTTCGCGGCCCTCGTCCTCGCATTCGCCGGCGTCACGGCTCTGTCGTTCGCGGTCGTGGCGCCGCGCCTCCGCCGGTCGGCCGGCGCCGCTGTGCGATAATCCGCCGCATGGATCAGCTTCTCGAGTCGCTCAACCCGCAGCAGCGGGAGGCGGTGGAGCATACCGACGGGCCGCTCCTGATCGTCGCCGGCGCCGGCTCCGGGAAGACGCGCGTCATCGTCCACCGCCTGGCGCACATCCTGGCGCGCCGGCTGGCGCCGCCGCCGGAGGTCGTCGCGGTGACCTTCACCAACAAGGCGGCGGGCGAGATGAAGGAGCGGGTCGAGAGGCTGGTCGGGATCGATGCCGGCGGCGCGCACGTGTCGACGTTCCACTCCTGGTGCCTGCGGCTGCTGCGCCGGCACGCCGTCCGGCTGGGCTACGACAACGACTTCCTCGTGTATGACGACTCCGACCAGGCGGCGCTGATCAAGGAGATCCTCACGTCGCTGCAGATCGACGACAAGAGCTACACCCCGCGCCTGTTCCGCAACCGGATCAGCGACGCCAAGAACCGCGGGCTCGATGCGGCCGCCTTCGAGCGCGCCCGGGAATCGTTCCAGGACGGCCTGGTCGCGAAGGTCTACTCCGCCTACCAGGAACGGCTGCGCGCCGCCAACGCCATGGACTTCGACGATCTGATCGGCCAGGTGTTGACGCTGTTCGACGCGCACGAGGAGGTGGTGCGGCAGGTATCCGGGGCGGTGCGCTACCTGATGGTCGACGAATACCAGGACACCAACCAGCCGCAATACCGCCTGATCCGGCACCTCGCGATGGCCCACGGAAACGTCTGCGCCGTCGGCGACCCCGACCAGTCGATCTACCGTTTCCGCTTCGCGGACATCAACAACATCCTGTCATTCGAGCAGGACTTCCCCGGCACCCGCCTCATCAGGCTGGAGCAGAACTACCGGTCGACCGGGAACATCCTGGAGGCGGCCAGCGCCTTGATCCGCCACAACCGCAGCCGCATCGACAAGACGCTGTGGTCCGAGGCGCCGGCCGGCCCGCGGCTCGAACTCCTGGTCGCGCTCGACGAGCGGCACGAGGGCGACCGGATCGTGGAGGCGGTCAACGGGCTGCGGCGCGACCACGACCTGGACGAGTGCGCCGTCCTGTACCGCGCCAACGCCCAGTCGCGCGCCCTCGAGGAGTCGCTGACCCGCGCCGGCATGCCGTACATCGTCGTCGGCGGCACCCGCTTCTACGACCGCCGGGAAATCCGCGACCTGATCGCCTATCTCCGGGCGATCGTCAACCCGCGCGACGAGGTCAGCCTGCGGCGGATCATCAACACGCCGCCGCGCGACATCGGCAAAACGACCGTCGAGGTCGTCCTCGACGCGGCGCGCGCCGACGGCGCGGGCCTCGAGGCGGCGGCGCGCAAAACGATCGTCCAGACGCTGGTGTCGCCGCGCTCCTGCCGCGCTCTGCAGGCGTTCCTGGATCTGATGTCCGACTTTCGCGGCCGGGCGCGCGACGGGCAACCGAGCCGGCTGCTGGCGGACATCATCGAGCGCACCGCCTTCGCGGCCTGGCTCGAGAAGAGCGCCGCCGGCGACGCCGCGTCGCGCCTGGAGAATCTCGAGGAGCTGGTGAGCGCCGTGTCGCTCTACGACGGCCTGGAGGGCGGGCTGCAGGCGTTCCTCGATCGCACCGCGCTGCTGTCCGAGACCGAGAACGTGCAGGGGACGCGGGGGGTGCGGCTGATGACGCTGCACGCCGCCAAGGGCCTGGAGTTCCCCGTGGTGTTCATCGTCGGCCTGGAGGAGAACGTCTTCCCGCACGCCCGCTCGAACGACAATCACGACGACCTCGAGGAGGAGCGCCGGTTGATGTATGTCGGCATGACGCGCGCCCGCAAGCGGCTGTTCCTGAGCCGGGCCCTCAGCCGCCGGACCTTCGGGGAATCGGTCCTCTCCGATCCGTCGCGTTTCCTGCAGGAAATTCCGCCCGATCTGATCGTCGAGCGGGAAGCCGAGGGCGGCTCGCTCGGCCGGCTCATGGAGATCGCCGGCCGGTACCCGGCCGGCGGCGGCGCCCCGCGTCCCTCCCGCGGCGCCGGCGGCCGCATCGTCACAGGAGGACAGGTCGCGACCGGCGGCGGGCGCTCCACCGGAACGACGGCATCCGGGCGGACGATCATCTTCGACGACGACGCGGCAGCGCCCGAGCCGGCCGGCGGCGGGCCGTTCACGCTGGGCCGTCGGGTGCGCCACCCCGACTATGGCGTCGGCACCGTCATCGCGGTGGAGGGGAGCGGCGATGCGCTCAAGCTGACGGTGTCATTCTCGATTCACGGCTCCAAGAAGTTCCTGCCCCGATTCGCGCCGCTGGAAATTCTCTGATCGCATTACGAATCTGAGATCGGCCCGTACAGGTCTCCCGGCCTTCCCGGTACCCTTGCACTTCGGCCGCCGACCGCCAAGATTATCCCGGGGTCCCCGGACGCCGCGCCAACCGGCCGGATGATGTCGGGGTCCACGGGGGGTCTCATGTCGGCAGTGGTGATCGGTCTTCTGGTCCTCGGCGGGGTCGTCTCGATCGTCGGTGGGATCATGTTCCTCGTCGTGGCCTTCCGCGCCGGCGTGGGCTGGGGCCTTGGCTGTCTGTTCCTGTCGTTCCCTGTCAGCCTGATCTTCCTCGTGAAGTACTGGCAGGAGAGCAAGAAGTCGTTCTTCATCCAGCTGGCGGGCGCCGCGCTCCTCATCGTCGCGGCCGTGCTCGGCAGCCAGATGGCGCCGACCCAGTAGCCTTCGCGGCGGGGCGCATGCGCGGCGGAGTCGTGTCCGGCGCCGAGGCATCGGCGCCGGTGGTGGCGGGGCGTCTGTCCGAGTGCGACCTCCTCCGCGCCACGTCGATCATCGGGGTGGTTCTCATCCACGCCACTTCGCCGTTCCTCGCCGACATGGTCGCGAACGGCGGCGCCGGCTCGAAGCGCTTCGCCTTCCTGCTGGCGATCAACCAGGCGGCCCGCTTCAGCGTGCCGGCCTTCTTCCTGCTCGCCGGCTTTTTCACCGTTCTCGCCGGCAGCCGGGCGTTCGCCGCCCCGGGGGGGGCGCGGACCTATCTCCTGAACCGGCTGGGCCGGCTCCTGCTGCCGTACCTGACCTGGAGCGTCGCCTTCCTCGTGCTGCCCCGCTGGCTGCACCACGAGCTCGACCCGGCCGATCTGCTGACGCGCTTCGCGCTCGGCTGGACGTTCACCGGCGGGTATTTCCTGATCGTCCTCGCCCAGCTGTCGCTCCTCGCACCCGCCGCCGTCCGGTTCGCGGCGCGGCGTCCCGCGGCGGCCCGGCTCACCTGCCTGCTGCTCGCCGCCGGCAGCGGCGGGCTGCAGGCGCTGGCTGCCCATGGCAACGGCCGCGCCGCCCTGTATCTGCGCGATCACTTCTCGGCGCTGCTGTCGCTGTTCCCCGTCTGGGCGGCGTTCTTTCTGGCGGGCGTGCTGCTGGCGCTCGACCGCGACCGCTTGATGCCGGTCCTGCGCCGGCACCGCCTGTCCCTGCTCGCCCTCGGCGCCCTGGCCCTCGCCGCCTCATTCGAGGACTGCCGCCGGGCCGTGGCGGCCGGCGCGTCGCTCGGGATCGCCGCCTCGTTTCTCAAGCCGGCCTCGATCGCCTTCGCCGGTGCGGCGTGCGCCGGCCTGCTCGCTCTGGGTGGCGCGCCGGGGCGGGTCCTCGGGCGGACCGGCGATGCGTTGCGCGGCCTCGCCTCCGGCTCGTATGCGATTTACTTGACGCACGGCGGTCTGATCCTGGCGGTGGCGGGCATCGCGCTACCGGCGTGGCAGGCGATCCTTTCGACGCCGGCCGGCCCGTTCCTGCTGGCCATCCCGGCGATCGCCCTGCCGCTCGCCCTTCACCGGCTGGCCTCGCGGCGTCTTCCCGGCTGGGCCCGCTTCGCGCTGTTCGGCTGAGGCGGGGGACGCTCCCGGCGCGGTTTCAGCGCGCCAGCTTGCGGTACTTGATCCGGTGCGGCTGGTCGGCCTCGGCGCCGAGCCGGCGCCGCAGGTCGGCGTGATAGTCCTGGTAATTCCCCTCGAACCAGACCACGCGGCTGTCGCCCTCGAAGGCCAGCATGTGAGTGGCGACGCGGTCGAGGAACCAGCGGTCGTGGCTGATGACCACGGCGCAGCCGGCGAAGTTCAACAGCGCCTCCTCGAGCGCCCGCAGCGTGTCCACGTCGAGGTCGTTGGTCGGCTCGTCGAGCAGCAGGAGATTGGCGCCGGTCTTGAGCGTGCGCGCCAGGTGGACGCGGTTGCGCTCGCCACCCGACAGGTCGCGCACCTTCTTCTGCTGGTCGGGTCCCTTGAAGTTGAACGACGCGACGTACGAGCGTGACGCCACCGTCCGCTTGCCGAGGGCGATCATCTCCTGTCCCTCGGAGATCGCCTCCCAGACGTTGCGATCGTCCCGGAGGACGTCGCGCGACTGGTCGACGTAGGCCGGCACGACGGTGTCGCCCATCCGCAGCGTTCCCGCGTCCGGCTTCTCGGCCCCGGTGATCATCCGGAACAGCGTCGTCTTGCCGGCGCCGTTCGGCCCGATGACCCCGACGATGCCGTTGGGGGGCAGCTTGAACGACAGGTCGTCGATCAGGAGAGCCTCGCCGTACCCCTTGCGCAGGCCCTCGGCCTCGACGACGACGCCACCGAGACGCGGCCCGGGCGGGATGTAGATCTCGACCGTCTCCGGCAGCCGCTCGGTCTCCTCCGCCAGCATCTTCTCGTACGCCTGCAGCCGCGCCTTGCTCTTCGCCTGGCGGGCCCGCGGCGCCATCCGGACCCATTCCAGCTCGCGATCGAGGGTGCGCTGCCGCGCCGACTGCTGCTTCTCCTCCTGGGCGATGCGCGTCCTTTTCTGGTCGAGCCAGGACGAGTAGTTCCCCTGCCACGGGATCCCCTCGCCGCGGTCGAGCTCGAGGATCCAGCCGGCGACGTTGTCAAGGAAATAGCGGTCGTGCGTGACTGCCACCACCGTCCCCTTGTACTCCTGCAGGAAGCGCTCGAGCCAGGCGACCGACTCGGCGTCGAGATGGTTGGTCGGCTCGTCGAGGAGCAGCAGGTCGGGGTGCGACAGCAGCAGCCGCGCCAGCGCCACGCGGCGGCGCTCGCCACCCGAGATCTTCCCCACCTCGGCGTCCGGCGGCGGGCAGCGCAGGGCATCCATGGCGACCTCGACGGTGCGATCCAGCTCCCAGGCGTTCGCCGCCTCGATCTGGTCCTGCACCGCGGCCTGCTGCTCGAGCAGCGCCTCCATCTTCTCCGGGGAGAGGTCGCCGCCGAGGGCGTCGCTGATGGCGTTGTAGCGATCGAGCAGGGCGCGGGTCGGAGCGACCCCTTCCTCGACGTTCTGCAGCACGGTCTTGGCCGGGTCGAGCTTCGGTTCCTGCGACAGGAAGCCGACCTTGATCCCCTTCGCCGGGAACGCCTCGCCGGCGAAGTCCACCTCCTCGCCCGCCATGATGCGCAGCAATGTGCTCTTGCCGGCGCCGTTGTGACCGAGCACGCCGATCTTGGCGCCGAAGAAGAACGACAGCCAGATGCCCTTGAGGATCTCGCGCTTCGGCGGTACGACCTTGCGCAGATCCTTCATGGTGAAGATGTACTCAGGCACTCGGCCCCCAGCGCATCCCCTTGAGGGCGTCGCGCGCGATCTCCGCGGTCCGGTCGAGCTGCGCCTCGCTGTGCGCCAGCGAGACGAACATCGCCTCGAACTGCGACGGGGCCAGGTAGACGCCGCGCTCCAGCATCCGCCGGAAATAGCCCGCATAGGCCTTCGTGTCGGCGACCGCGGCGCCCGCCCAGTCGACCGGGTCGCGGCCCAGGAAGAAGGCGGTCATCAGCGAGCCGACCCGGATGACGCGCACCGGCATGCCGGCATCCTGCGCCGCCGACTGCAGACCCGCCTGAAGCCGCGCCGACAGCGCCTCCAGCCGCTCGTAGGTGCCGGGGGCCCGCAGCCGCTTCAGCATGGTGATGCCGGCCCGCATCGCCAGCGGGTTGCCGGCGAGCGTGCCGGCCTGATAGACGTTCCCCTCCGGGGCGATGCGGTCCATGATCTCCTCGCGCCCGCCGTAGGCCCCGATCGGCAGGCCGCCGCCGAGGATCTTTCCCAGCGTCGTCAGGTCGGGGTTGATCCGGTACTTCTCCTGCGCCCCGCCCAGCGCCAGCCGGAAGCCGGTGATCACCTCGTCGAAGATCAACACGATACCGTGCTTGGCGGTGATTTCGCGGAGCCCCTCGAGATAACCGGGCTTCGGCGGCACCACGCCCATGTTGGCGGCAACCGGCTCGACGATCAGGCAGGCGATCTCCCTGCCGCGCTCCGTGGCCAGCCTGGCGACGGCGTCGAGGTCGTTGTACGGCAGGACGATCGTCTGCTCGGCGACGCGGGCCGGCACGCCCGGCGTGCCCGGGATCCCAAGCGTCGCCACGCCGGAGCCGGCCTGCACCAGCAGCGCGTCGACGTGCCCGTGGTAGCAGCCGTCCATCTTGACGATCAGATCGCGGCCGGTGAAGCCGCGCGCCAGGCGGATGGCCGACAGGGTCGCCTCGGTGCCGGAGTTGACCATCCGCACCTTCTCGATGCCGGGCACCGCCTCGACGACGAGCCTCGCCAGCTCGACCTCGTGCGGATTGGGAGCGCCGAACGAGGTGCCGTTCTTTGCCGCCTCCTGGATCTCCCGGACGATCTCGGGATCGGCGTGCCCGAGGATCAGTGGCCCCCACGAGCAGACGTAGTCGATGTACTCG
Source organism: Acidobacteriota bacterium (assembly GCA_018606725.1). Classification (GTDB taxonomy): domain Bacteria; phylum Acidobacteriota; class Polarisedimenticolia; order Gp22-AA2; family Gp22-AA2; genus JAGYID01. Next base: position 9,129 of record JAGYID010000097.1, on the reverse strand, counting down.
TTGCCGTCGACGTCGTACAGGCAGGCGCCGGCGCCCCGTGCAAAGAACAGCGGATCGCCGCCCACCGCCTTGAACGCCCGCACGGGCGAATTGACCCCGCCGGGGATGACTTGGCGGGCCTTGTCGAACAGATTGCGCGACAGCGTGGGCACCGGTCTCCTCTCAGCCTCGCAGCAGGCGCGCCGCCTCCTTGGCACAGTAGGTCAGGATCAGATCGGCCCCGGCCCGCCGGATGGCGTAGAGCGATTCCAGCATGACGCGGTCCCGGTCGATCCAGCCGTTGCGGGCCGCCGCCTCCAGCATGGCGTACTCGCCCGACACGTGGTAGGCGGCCACCGGCACGTCGACCATCTGCCGCACCCGCCAGATGACGTCGAGGTACGGCAGCGCCGGCTTGATCATCACCATGTCCGCCCCCTCCTCGACATCGAGGGCGACTTCCTTGAGCGCCTCGCGCACGTTCGCCGGATCCATCTGGTGGCTGCGGCGGTCGCCGAATTTCGGGCGTACGACAGGATCGGCGTGTTCGGCAGCCCGGCGGCGTCGAGCGCCGCACGGATCGCCGCCACCCGGCCGTCCATCATGTCGGACGGCGCGACGATATCGGCCCCCGCCTTCGCCTGCGACACCGCCGTCTTCGCCAGCAGCTCGAGCGTGGCGTCGTTCAGGATCTCATCACCCTGCACGACCCCGCAGTGGCCGTGGTCGGTGTACTCGCACAGGCAGACATCGGCGATGACCAGCATGTCCGGGGCGCTCTTCTTGATAGCCCGCGTCGCCTCCTGGACGATGCCCTGTGGATCCCAGGCACCGGATGCCTTCGCGTCCTTGACGGGCGGAATGCCGAACAGGATCACCGCCGGCAGGCCCAAGGCGCGCGCCTCCTGCGCCTCCGCCGCCGCCTCGTCAACCGACAGGTTGAATTGCCCCGGCATCGAGCGGATCTCCTGCCGCACCTTCGAGCCGGGGACCACGAACATCGGGTAGACCAGATCGCCCGGGGCGAGGGTCGTCTCGCGCACCAGCCCGCGCAGCGACTCGCTCCGCCGCAGCCGTCTCGGTCTTTGTGCCGGGAAACCCATCTCAGTCGTCCTCATCCCCTTCGTGAAAGAAATAGGCGGCGCAGAAGGAGCTGCAGAACACCCGCCCGCTCCGGACGAATTTGTGCTCGTCGCAGACCATCTTGTGGCAGATCGGGCACCTGTGAAGGTAGGCGTCGTCCTCGCTGGCGGCGCACTCCTTGCATTGTTGCACGCGCCTCTCCTTCGGAAGTCGCGGGGATTATAGGTGAACGGCGGACGCCCGGTCCAGACGACGGTTCGGCCCCGGCGCCCGTCCGGGGCTTCGGTCCCTATTCGTAGCGCAGCGCCTCGATCGGATCGAGGCGCGCCGCTTTGCGGGCGGGGTAGAGACCGAAGAAGACCCCGACGAGGGCGGCGAACCCGAAGGCCAGGGCCACCGGCCCGGCGCCGATCCTCACCGGCCAGCCGGCGAGCTCCGAGATCAGGGCCGACGCGGCGATTCCGAGCAGGACTCCGATCGCCCCGCCCACCACCGACAGGACCACCGCCTCGAGAAGGAACTGGGCGAGGATGTGGCGTCCCTTGGCCCCGATCGCCATCCGCACCCCGATCTCGCGCGTTCTCTCGGTCACCGAGACCAGCATGATGTTCATGATCCCGATGCCGCCGACCAGCAGCGAGATGGCGGCGACCGAGCCGAGCAGGATCGACAGGGTGCGGGTGTTCTGGGCCGCCGTCGAGGCGATCTCCTCCTGCGTGCGCATCATGAAGTTGCTGTCCTGCCCGGGGGGGATCCGCTGGCGCTGGCGCAGCAGCGCCTCGATCTGCTCCTTCGCCTCCTGGACCCGATCGGGGGAGACCGCGGCGACCTGGATCAGGCTGATCCGCGGCGTGCCCATCAGCCGCTTCATCACCGTGGTGTACGGCGCGATCACCTGATCATCCTGGTCGGCGCCCATCATCGATCCCCCCTTCTTGTCGAGGACGCCGAGCACCCGGAACGGGACGTTCTTGATCCGGACCAGGTGCCCGACCGCGTCCCCGTCGGGGAAGAGGCTCTCGGACACGGTGCTCCCCAGCAGGCAGACCTTGGCGGCGCCCTTCACGTCCGATTCGGTGAAGAAGCTCCCTTCGGCGACGTTCCAGGCGCGGATGAACGGCCAGTCGACATCGGCCCCGTAGATCGCGGTGCCCCAGTTCGACTCGCCGGCGATCACCTGCCCGGCGGTGCGGACGCCGGCCGAAACGTAGGCGACCGCCGGACACTCCGGCTTGATCGCCGCCGCGTCCTCCGGGGTCAGCGTCGATTGACCGGTGAAGATCCGGGCGCCCGACTGGGTGACGGCTCCGGGGAAGATCATGATGAAGTTGGTCCCGAGGGAGGCGATCGACGACTGGATCGACTGCGACGCCCCGCCCGCCACCGCGACCATGGCGATCACGCAGGCCACCCCGATGATGATCCCGAGCATGGTCAGGGAGGAGCGCATCGTGTTCCTCAAGATGGTCTTGAGGCCGACTTTCAGGATGTTGCCGGTGCGGACGAGCCCCGCTCTCATGACGGCACCGACGCCGGCCGGGCAGCAAGGGCGGCGGCGCGGGCGGAGGTCCGGCGCGCCGCGACCGGCTCGTCGGAGACGATCCTCCCGTCCCGGATCTGCACCACCCGGCGGCCGGCGCGGGCGATGTCCGGGTCGTGCGTGATCAGGATCACCGTCCGGCCACCGTCGTTGAGCGCCCTGAAGATGTCGAGGATCTCCTCCGAGGTCCGCGAGTCGAGGTTCCCCGTCGGCTCGTCGGCGAGCAGGACGGCCGGTTCGGTGACCAGGGCCCGCGCGATCGCCACCCGCTGCTGCTGCCCGCCGGACAGCTGCGACGGCTGGTGCCCCTCGCGCCCGTCGAGACCGACCCGGTGCAGCACGGCGCGCGATCGCTCCAGGCGCTCGCGCGCCCCGAGCCCGCTCTCGCCGTACAACAGCGGCAGCTCGACGTTCTCGAGGGCGGAGGTCCGGGGCAGCAGGTTGAAGCTCTGGAACACGAAGCCGATCTTGGCGTTGCGGATCCCCGCCCGCTGGTCGGCGTCGAGGCTGGCGACGTCCACGCCGTCGAGGATGTAAGACCCCGAGCTCGGTCGGTCGAGGCAGCCGAGGATGTTCATCAGGGTCGACTTCCCGGACCCCGACGGCCCCATGATCGCCAGGAACTCGCCCGGAGCGATCCCGAGGTCGACGCGGTCGAGGGCTCGCACCTCGACGTCTCCGGTGCGATAGGTCTTGACGACGGCGCGCAACTCGACCAGCAAGCCGCTCAAAACATCCTTCCTCCGGGCGGCCGCGTCGCCGTGTCGACCTTCGCGGTCGCCTGCCCGACCACCACCGCCTCGCCGGCCTCGATCGGTCCATCGAGCACCTGCGTGAAGCGGCCGTCGGTGATGCCGGCCCGGATCGACACCGGTTCGAGCCGATCGGCGCCCGCCAGCCGGTACACCGTCTGCATTCCCCTCGGTCCCGGGCCGGTCACCGCCGTCCCGAGCTGATCGGCGGCGGCGGCGAACCCCCCATTGCGCCCCGTCGCCGGCGAGCCCGGCCCGGAGGCCCCGAGGCGGGCCCGGCTTCCGCGCTCGCTGTCCCCGGCACCGGTCGGCCGGAAGCGCAGCGCCGCGTTCGGCACCCGGAGGACGTCGTGCACCCTGTCGACTTCGAGAGTGACGTTGGCGGTCATCTGTGGCCGCAGCTTCTCGTCCGGGTTCGGCACTTCCAGGATCACCGGATAGGTGATGATGTTCTGGTTGACCGCTGCGTTCAGGCGGATCTGGGCGATCCGTCCCAGGAACTCCTCCTCGGGGTAGGCATCCACCGTGAAACGCGCCGGCTGGCCGACCCTGATCCGCCCGATGTCCGACTGGTCGACATCCGCCTGCACCTGCATCTTGGTCAGGTCCTGCGCGATGGTGAACAGGGTCGGGGCCTGGAACGACGCCGCGACCGTCTGCCCGAGGTCGTACTTCCGGTCGACGACGACCCCGTCGATCGGCGAGAGGATCTTCGTGTAACGGAGGTTGGTTTCCGCCTGGCGAAGCGCCGCTCGCGCCTGGTCGGCCTGGGCCCGCGCGCCGTCGAAACCGGCCTGGGCGGCGTCGTAATCGGCCTGGGAGGCGAGCTTCTCGGCCAGCAGGGTTTCCTGCCGCCGGAAGTTGATCTCGGCGTTGCGCACCTGGACTTCGACCTGGAGCAGATCGGCGCGCCGTTGCTCAACCTGGGCTTCGAAGGGGGTCGGGTCGAGCTCGGCGAGGAGCTGTCCCTTGCGGACCGGGCTGTTGAAGTCGGCGTGCAGCCGGGCGATGATCCCCGAGACCTGGCTGCCGACCTGGACAGTGGTGACCGCCGAGATCGTTCCGGTGGCCGTGACCGTCATGCTGATGTCACCGCGGTCGACCGCCTGGGTCCGATACTTGTCGTCGGCCGCGCTCCGGGCGCCGCGCCACGCCATGATCGCGGCGACGGCGGCCCCGACCACGACGATCGCGCCGGCCATCCACTTGGTGCGCGTCGCGATGCCGGGCATCGACCCAACCTCCAAAACGTGTTCATCGCCAGTCTATCAGCCGCATCCGGATCCGGCGATAGCCGCCGGCACGCCGCCGCCGGTTTGCTTGACAGTCTCCCGGGATGCCCCTAGAATCAGGCCTCACGACATAAGGCGGTGTAGCTCAGATGGTTAGAGCACGCGGCTCATATCCGCGGAGTCCGGGGTTCGAATCCCTGCACCGCTACCAGGTCACATCATCCGCCGCCCAGACCGGGCCGTGCTGCGCGTCATCCGGGTGCATGCCATCCGGGGCAAAGGCGCGCAGGAGCCCGCCCGGACTTCGATGACGATTGAAGCGCAGGTTCGAGCCACCATCGCCCGCCACGACATGCTATCGCCGGGCGAGCGGGTGCTGGTCGCCGTGTCGGGCGGCCCCGATTCGACGGCCCTGCTGTCGATCCTCGCCGGCCTGTCCGGCGAGTTCGGACTCGAGTTGCACGTCGCCCATCTCGATCACGGCTGGCGGGGCCCCGCCGGGGCGCGTGACGCCGAGTTCGTGCGGCGGATGGCGCTGCGGATGGGACTGCCGGTCACGGTCGGGCACGCCGGCCGGCTGGGGCGGCGGGCGCCGGAACCGCCGGCAGGCGATGCCGCGAAGTCGCGCCTCGCGCGACGGCAATCGTCGCGCGAGGCGCGCGCCAGAGAGATGCGGATGCAATTCCTGCTGGACGCGGCGCGCGACATCGGCGCCGGCAAGATCGCCCTCGGCCACACCCGCGACGACCAGGCCGAAAGCCTGCTGCTGCGCCTGCTGCGGGGCTCCGGGGCCCGCGGCCTGGCGGGCATTTTTCCGGTCGTCGACGGAACGTTCATCCGGCCGCTCATCGATGTCCGGCGACGCGACGTCGTCGCGTATCTCAAGGACCGGGGGGTGCGCTACCGAATCGACGCGACCAACCTCGACACGAAGTTCACCCGCAACCGGATCCGCCGGCGGCTGCTGCCGCTGCTCGAGAAGGAGTTCAATCCCCGGGCGGTCGAGGCGCTGGCGCACGCCGCCGACATCCTGCGTGACGAAGATGCCTTCCTGAGCGGCGCCGCCGCGACCATCCATCACACGATGATGTCGACGCGGGCCGGCGCGGTGCACCTGCCGGCGCGCGACCTGCGCAACCTGCCGGTGGCGCTCCGCCGGCGCGTCCTGCGCCAGGCGATTGAGGCGGTGCGCGGCACGCTGCGGCGCGTCGATCTGGAGCATGTGGAGCGGTCGCTCCGGCTCCTCGAGCCGGGCCGGGTCGGAAGGGCGGTGACCCTGCCGGATGGCGTGACCGTCACCCGCCGCGCCGGCGCGTTGATCGTCGGCCCGCCCGACCAGCATGAGACGACCCGGCGCGATGCCGGCACGGGCGGGTGCCGCGAGGCGCTCTGCCCAGTTCCCGGCGAGGTGGCGCTCGACGATCTCGACCTTCGCCTGAGCGCCCGGGTAGTGCCGCGCGGCAGCCTGCCGCTCGATCTGAAGGGGATCGACGCCGGGCGGGCCTTCCTCGACGCCGACCTGGTGCCGGGCCCGCTGCTGGTCCGGCCGCGCCGGCCGGGTGACCGGTTCGTGCCGCTCGGCGGGCCGGGGACGCGCAAGGTGAAATCGTTCCTGATCGACCTCAAGGTGCCGGCGCCCGACCGGGCGCGGATTCCGCTCGTGGTGTCGCGCGACCGGATCGCCTGGGTCGTCGGGCACCGGATCGACGACCGCTTCAAGGTGACCGCGGCGACCCGGCGCGTCCTGGTCCTGGAGAGGACCGCCCGCCGGGACGCGGGTGGCACGGAGGGGGCGGGCGCATGAGCGACCGGGAGGAGGGCCGATGAACCTGTCGCGCGAGGTCTACAAGAGCGAAGCGGAGATCGCCGATCGCGTCCGCGCGCTGGGACGCGAGATCACCGAGATCTACAACGGGCAGCCGATCGCCGTCCTCGGCGTCCTCAAGGGCGCGTTCGTGTTCCTCGCCGACCTGGTGCGCCAGCTCAAGCTGCCGATGGACATCGGCTTCCTCGAGACCGTCACGGCGCGCAAGACCGAGTTCCTCACCGAAATCGTCTTCTCCTCGACGTTTCGCATCGAGGGGAACCACGTGCTCCTGGTCGAGGACATCCTCGACACCGGCGTCACGCTCGCCTATCTGAGCCAGCAGATCCAGGTCTACGCGCCGCGCTCGCTGCGGGTGGTGACCCTGCTCGACAAGCCGCAGCGCCGCAAGGTCGATTTCCAGCCCGATCACGTCGGCTTCCAGGTTCCCGACCGGCACATCGTCGGTTACGGGCTCGACTACGAAGGACGATATCGAAATCTGCCCCACCTGACCTGGGTCGAATGAACCCGGGCAGGCTCCTGGGCCGGCCGGATGACCGGGCAGGCTCCCGTGGCTGTTTCGTCCGTTGAAAGGGGGGCCGATTCGGGCTATATTGAACCTGTTGCCGGGCAGCGATCCAGCGGAGAAACAAGAACTTGAACACGGTGCTGCGTAATATCGCGTTTTGGGCGGTCATCATCCTCGCCGTCATCTTCCTCTACAAGTTCCTGAGCGCCGCCCACCCGGACCAGGTCGAGATGAGCTTCAGCGCCTTCATGACCGAGGTGGAGGCGGGCCGGGTCGCCAAGGTGGTGATCACCGGCAACGAGATCACCGGCGAGAAGACCGAGACCGGGCCGGACGGACAGCCGAAGCGCTTCCTCGCCTACGCCCCCGACTACCCCGACCTGGTCAAGGACCTGCGCCGTTACAAGATCGACATCGAGGCGCACAAGCCGAAGGAGTCCCCTTACCTCGTCACCATCCTGTCGTGGCTGCCGATGCTGGTGTTGATCGGCATCTGGATCTTCTTCATGCGCCAGATGCAGAGCGGCGGCAACAAGGCGCTGTCGTTCGGAAAATCGAAGGCGCGGCTGTCGTCGAGCCAGGCGAAGAAGGTCACCTTCAAGGACGTCGCCGGGGTCGACGAGGCCAAGGAGGAGCTCGAGGAGATCATCGAGTTCCTGAAGGAGCCGCAGAAGTTCCAGAAGCTCGGTGGCAAGATCCCGAAGGGCGTGCTGCTGATGGGCCCGCCCGGCACCGGCAAGACCCTGCTGGCACGCGCCATCTCCGGCGAAGCCAACGTGCCGTTCTTCTCGATCTCCGGCTCCGACTTCGTGGAGATGTTCGTCGGGGTCGGCGCGTCGCGCGTCCGGGATCTCTTCGAGCAGGGCAAGAAGAACGCCCCCTGCATCATTTTCATCGACGAGATCGACGCGGTCGGCCGGCACCGCGGCGCCGGTCTCGGGGGCGGCCACGACGAGCGGGAGCAGACGCTCAACCAGCTGCTGGTCGAGATGGACGGATTCGAGTCGAACGACGGGGTCATCCTGATCGCCGCCACCAACCGGCCGGACGTGCTCGATCCGGCGCTGCTGCGCCCCGGCCGCTTCGACCGGCGGGTCGTGGTGCCGCGCCCGGACGTCAGGGGGCGCGAGGGAATCCTCAAGGTCCACACCCGCAAGATCCCCCTCTCGGACGACGTCGAGCTGGCGGTCCTGGCGCGCGGCACCCCGGGCTTCTCCGGGGCCGACCTGGCGAACCTGGTCAACGAAGCGGCGCTCAACGCGGCGCGCTACAACAAGAAGGTCGTCTTCATGGAGGACTTCGAGGGGGCCAAGGACAAGGTCCTGATGGGCACCGAGCGGCGCTCGTTGATGATCTCCGAGAAGGAGAAGCGGCTGACCGCCTACCACGAGGCCGGGCACGCGCTGGTGGCGATCTTCATGCCGCACGCCGACCCGGTCCACAAGGTCACCATCATCCCGCGCGGCATGGCCCTGGGTGTGACGCAGCAGCTGCCGATCGACGATCGGCACAATTACACGCGTGACTATCTCGAGAGCACGCTCGCGGTCATGATGGGCGGCCGTGTCTCGGAAGAGATGTTCATGAGCGTCCTGACGACCGGCGCCGGGGACGACCTCGAGAAGGCGACCGACATGGCCCGCCGGATGGTCTGCGAGTGGGGCATGAGCGACCAGATGGGACCACTCACCTTCGGCAAGAAGGAGGAGCAGATCTTCCTGGGTCGCGAGATCGCCCAGCACCAGGATTACAGCGAGGCGACCGCGGTCCTGATCGACCAGGAGGTCAAGCGCATCTGCCAGAGCGCCTACGAGCGCGCCAAGGAAACAATCGGCGGCAACCGCGACGCCCTCGTCCGGGTGGCCGAGGCGCTGCTGGAGTACGAGGTCCTCGACGGCGACGATGTGACGGCGCTGGTGCGCGGCGGGCAGATGGCGACCCTGTCGGCCCGCAAGCGCACCGAGCGCGCCAGGGAAGCAGCAGCAGCCGCCCGGCCGGTGTCCGAGCCCTCGCGCGCCGACCGGCCCGGCCCGAAGATCACAACCGACCCGCTCAAGCAGCCGTCCTGAACTTCCCCCCGGCACCCGCGCTCCCAGGAGCCTGTCCGAGTATTCGGCCGGGCCGCGCGCATGGGGCTTGCGGATCGCAGACAAGGAGCGAGGAGGACAATGACCTTGGTCGGTCATCGACGACGAGCGACGCAGGCT
>JAGYID010000096.1 GCA_018606725.1 Acidobacteriota bacterium | reverse complement strand
GCCGCTGCGCTCGCAGAGACCCCACGCACCATTTCGGAAGACATCGCGGTTGGTCGCTTTCAGCAGACGATCGTAGAAGGCGACGAGGTCCTGATCGGGTGGCTCGGCGGGGCGACGCCCCAGGAAGACAGGCAGCCTTGCTTTCGCGCCCTCGAACTGCCCCTCGTGGAGCAGCTTTGCCCCGGGAAGGGTGAGGATCGCGACGGCAGCCGCGCGCCCTTTTGCGGACAAGAATGTCGCGGCGGCCCTGGGCTCGTCATGGTTCTCGATGAACCGCACCATCTTGTCCTGGTAGGAACGATCGGCCAGGAGATGCAGGCGCACGCTCTCGGCGTCCCCCTTCTCCATCCGGTCGTAGAGCTTCTTGTCGTAGCAATAATCGAACCCCTGCTGCTGCAGTTCCCACTCGAGATCCCAGTAGGCTTCGGCGATGAACCGGAACCCCCGATGCCTGCCTTTGATCGCCGCGATCACCGTCGCCCAGTAGTCGCCGACCGGCATGGCCCCCGCGCGGGTTCCCCAGGTGCGCTCGAAGATGGTGTTCAGCATGAGCATCGCCATGTCGCACCGGATGCCGTCGCACTGCCCGGCGATCTCCGAGATCGTCTCGACCACCGCCTGCCGGAGCCCCGGCTGGAAGGCGTTGAGCTGAAGCACATCGGGCCACGCCGGGAAGAAGGGATCCCGGCCGAGCGCGAACACCGCCCCGCCTACATGGACGAACGACGCAGGATCGTTCCTGGCATCGTCCGCGCTTCCCCGGACGAAATACTCGGGATGCCCCGCGACCCATGGATGGTCGGGCGCCACGTGATTGGGGACGAAATCGAGGATCAGCCGCAGCCCGCGCTCGCGGAGCATGCGTCGTGCGGCGGCCAGTCCCCGCGGCCCGCCAAGGCGCTCATCGACGACGTAGCGGCGCACGCAGTACGGTGACCCGACGTTGTCCTTCGCCGCGAAGTCGGGGAGGGCCCTCCTGAAATCTTCGAGAAGCCCGCTGTTTCGCATCGAGATCTGAATGCCTGCCGGACTCCGCTCCCAGACGCCCATGAACCAGACGGCGTCGAAACCGTGGGACGCGATGGCGTCCCACTCCTGCTTCGGAACCGTGGCAAGGTCCACCGGCTTGCGGTATTTCCGGCTCAGGTCATCGAGCCACACCCACGTGTTGATCTCGTAGATCAAGGGATAGCCCGGCCAGGTGCTCAGGTCGTCTCTCCCGAGACGCGCAAGCACCCCGGTACGCGCTTCGTCAGTGCCCTGGACAGTGCGCCGCGGTGTCATGTTCCTATCCTCGGGAAACCGGCTGCGCTGCACGAGCCCGGTCACCCTCGACGAACGCCGCCTGCTTGCCCACGGCCAGCGCACGCTTGGAATCCAGGGAACCGTAGAGCTGGATGAGCTTGGCCACGACACCGGTCCAGCCGGTCTGATGGCTGGCGCCCAACCCGGCGCCGTTGTCGCCGTGGAAGTACTCGAAGAACAGGATGTGGTCGCGCCAGTGCGGGTCGGTCTGGAACTTCTCGGTGCCGCCGTAGACCGGGCGCCGACCTTTTGCATCGCGGGTGAAAGTGCTGGTGAGCCGGTCGGCGATCTCTTTGCTCACCTCGAAGAGGTTCATCAGCTTGCCGGAGCCGGTGGGGCATTCGATCTTGAAGTTGTCGCCGTAATACAGGTAGAAGTTCAGCAGCGCCCGGACGATGAGCGCGTTCACCGGCATCCACACCGGGCCCCGCCAGTTGGAGTTGCCGCCGAACATGCCGGTGTTCGATTCGGCCGGCAGGTAGTCCACCCGGTGCTCCTGGCCGTTCACGTTGAGGACATACGGGTTCCGCTCGTGGAACTTCGAGATCGAGCGGATGCCGTGGGGACCAAGGAACTCGTTCTCGTCGAGCATCTTCGTGAGGATCCGGCGGAGCCGCTCCGGGGTGACAAGGGCCAGAACCCCCCGCTCGGCCACGCCGAAATGACCCGGGCCCGTAGGGTGCATGGTCGCAGCAAGTTCGGGCATCCGTCGCAGCCGTTCGTTGACGGAACCCATCGCCTTCGGGACGCGCTCCCGCTGTCCCTTCTCGATCACCGTGGTGGCGCACAGCGGGAGGAGCCCCACCATCGAGCGCACCTTGAGCCGCGTGGCGCTGCCGTCCGGGAGTCTCAATAGATCGTAGTAGAAGCCGTCTTCCTCATCCCACATGCCGTCCGGCCCGGGCCGGTTCATCGCCGCGGCGATGTAATAGAAGTGCTCGATGAACTTGAAGACCATGTCCTGGTAGGTGGAGTCGTGGGCGGCGAGCTCGACCGCGAGCTCCAGCATGTTCTGGCTGAAGAGGGCCATCCAGGCCGTGCCGTCCGCCTGCTCGAGGTGGCCGCCGGTGGGCAGAGGGGCGCTGCGGTCGAACACGCCGATGTTGTCGAGGCCCAGGAAGCCTCCCTCGAACACGTTCTTGCCGAACCGGTCCTTGCGGTTCACCCACCAGGTGAAGTTCAGCAGGAGCTTGTTGAAGGTCGACCTGAGAAAATCCAGGTCCACTTCGCCGCGCAGGGCCTGCTCGGTGCGGTGCAGGAAGAGTGTCGCCCAGGCATGGACCGGGGGGTTCACGTCGCTGAAATTCCATTCGTAGGCGGGCATCTGGCCGTTGGGGTGGAGGTAGGAGCCGCGGAGCATCAGCTCCATCTGCTTCTTGGCGAAGTCGGGGTCCACGATCGACAGCGGCAGCGTGTGGAAGGCCAGGTCCCACGCCGCATACCAGGGGTACTCCCACTTGTCGGGCATGGAGACGATGTCCTCGTTCAGCATGTGGTACCACTCCGAGTTCCGGGCATTGCGATAGCCGGAATGGAGCGGGTTGGAGTTGTGCTCGTCCAGCCAGTTGTCCCCGTCGAAGAAGAAGAACTGCTTGCTCCAGAGCATCCCGGCGATGGCCTGGCGCATCACATTGGCGGCGTCTTTGCTCACGGATGGCGGCGTGACCGACTTGTAGAACTCATCGGCCTCCCGAAGCCTGTCGGCGAAGACGTCATCGAACGGCTTTCCGAAGGGGTTGCCCTTCTGGTGCGCGGACGCCTTGGAGAGCCGCAGGCGAATCACCTCGGTCCGGCCGGCACCCACGGCAAGGTGGTAGTGCGCCGCGACCTTGGTGCCGTGCGGCTCGGGGTTCACGGCGCGCTGATTGCCCTGGACCACGCAGTCGTTGATGCCGTCCTTGAGGTAGGGGCTCTCGTTCTTCTGCCCGGGGAAAAGCAGCTCGTGGTTCGTTTCGTTTTCGGTGAAGAGCAGCGGCACCTCGCCGTCACAGGAAAGGACGAGCTCACCGAGCAGCGGATGCGTTGCGGCGACCGCACTCGTTGCCGCAGCGGCCTTGATCTGCATGAGGGTCGGTTTCACGGCAGCCCTGTTGGATTCGGCAATCCACGATGACCAGTCGTTCCGGTACCAGAGCGTCGGCAGGAGGTGCAGCTCGGCCGCCTCCGGTCCCCGGTTGGCCGCGGTGATCTTCACGAGGATGTCGTCGGCGCCGCCCTTGGCGTACTCCACGAACACGTCGAAGTACCGGTTGTCGTTGAAGACGCCGGTATCGAGCAACTCGTATTCCATCTCGTTCCGAGAACGCCGGCCGTTGGTCTCCACCAGATCGGCATAGGGATAGGCCGCCTGCGGGTACTTGTAGAGGTACTTCATGTACGAGTGGGTTGGCGTGCTGTCGAGGTAGAAGTAGTACTCCTTCACATCCTCGCCGTGGTTCCCCTGGCTGTTGGTCAACCCGAAGAGCCGTTCCTTGAGGATCGGATCCTTCCCGTTCCACAGGGCCAGCGCGAAGCAGAGGCGCTGCTTGTCGTCGGAGATGCCGGCCAGCCCGTCTTCGCCCCAGCGGTAGGCGCGCGATCGGGCCTGATCGTGGGTGAAGAAATTCCAGGCGTCACCATTCTCGCTATAGTCCTCGCGGACCGTTCCCCATTGGCGTTCGCTGAGGTAGGGCCCCCATTTCTTCCAGTCGACCTTCTGCTCGCGAGCCTCTTCAAGCCTCAGGTGTTCGGCGGTTTTCATGGGTGGCTCCTCTCGCCCTGGGAAGCATGCCAACGGGCCTCTCTCGGCCTCGGAATGCGCGATGCGTATTGGCGCCCGACTTCGAGCAGAGGGTAGCCGGGCTGCGGAGGGTTGTAGCCTCGGGGAATTACGGGGTTCGTCGCTGGGAAACTACGAGGTCCCCGGGCCGCGGGGGCGGGTGGCGGCAGGGCCGGGGGTCAGAGCTCGACGAGGCCGTTCTTGATGGCGAAGTGGATCAGCTCGGCGTTGGTGTGAAGGCTAAGCGTCTCCATCATCTGGTACTTGTGGAACTCCACCGTCCGGGCCGAGATCGAGAGGCTCGAGGCGATCTCCTTCGCCGAACGCCCCTCCGCCAGGAGTTGGAGCACCTCCCGCTGCCGCAGCGTGAGGGAAGCGATCGGGTCGGCGGCCTTCTCCGGTCCCTGCTTCATGGCGTTCAGGACCTCCCCCGCGATCTGCGGTGTGAGGTAGGTCCTGCCTTCGAGCGCGGCACGGATGGCCGAGACAAGCTCGGCAGGCGCCGAGTGCTTGAGCACGAAGCCCGACGCCCCGGCTTCGAGCGCGCGCCGCGCAAAGGTCACATCCCGTTGCATGGTGAGGAATACCACGGGCACGCGATCTCCGCCCTGCCTCAACTGGACCAGGGCGTCGATGCCGTTGAGGTGGGGCATGGTGACATCGGCGACGATGACGTCCGGCCGCAGCGTCCCGGCTGCCTCGACCAATGCGCGCCCGTCTTCCACCACGCCCACCAGATCGAACTCGGGGGTGAGCAGGCTCTTCAGCGCCTCGGCCACCATGAGATGGTCGTCGGCGAGGAGCACTCGCGGACGGCGCGGGGGGCTCATCGCGACCCTCCTGCCGCGGGAACCCAGGCGACGATCGCCGTGCCCCGGCCGGGCGCGCTGTCGATATCGATTGTGCCGTTCACCAGCCGCAATCGTTCGCGCATGCTCGCCAGGCCGAGGCTCCTTCCCTGTCTCGGACTTCCCGGATCGAATCCGATACCGTCGTCACGGACGGCGACGATAAGACCGCCGTCCATCTGCCGCAGAACGACGCTCGCGGCGCGCGCACCGGCGTGGCGGATCACGTTGTTCAGCGCCTCCTGGGCCACCCGGAACAGGCAGAGCGCCGCGTCCTTCCCGACGATGGCGGGCAGCGGCTCGAGCTCCACCGAGATCTCGACACGGCCCTGGCGTCCGATCCGTTCGCATTCCGTCCGGAGCGCCTCGACCAGGCCGAGCTCCTCCAGGACCGACGGATGCAGCTGGTACGCCAGGGTGTGGATGTCCTCGCTGAGGCGTGTGAGCCCCTCGCGAACCGCCTGCATCGTCTCTGCCGGTGCCCCGCCCGGCGCGGCGAGCTCGGCGCGGCCGACGTCGATGGCCAGCACGGCAAGCCGCTGCGTCACGTCGTCGTGCAACTCGCGCGCGAGCAGCGCGCGCTCTTCCTCATGGGCCTGGATCAGGCGCCGGCTCAGGTCGCGCAGCTCGTCCTCGGTTCGCTTGCGCTCGGTGATGTCGCGGAGGACACCATAGGTGCGGACCGCGCGTCCGGTGGCGTCGCGCGTGCTGGCGCCCGCCAGGTGATGAACCCACTTTTCCCCACGGCCCGGATGCAGATAGCGATACTCGATGGAGAGCCGATCCAGCCTGCCGTCCTGCATCTGCTGGCGCAGGTCGAGCATGCGTTGGCGGTCGTCGGGGTGCAGGTGCTCCAGCCAGAATTCCAGGACCTGGAGCCCCTGTGTCCGGTCGGGGGGAATGCCGCAGAGATCGCGGAGCCGATCGTCAGCGTACATGACGCCCTCGTCGAAGTTCACCTCGTAGAACCCGAGGCCGGCGAGATCGGCTCCCGACGCCAGGCGCGCGTCGCTTCTGCGATGCGCCTCCTCGGCCTCGCGAAGCCCGACGAACATCTCCTGCCGTACCAGGGCACCAACGAGCAGCTCGCCGAGCACGCGGAGACGCGATACGAAGGCGTCCGGCCACTCGCACTCCTGGTGCACGGTATTGAGGACGATCACGTGGCTGACGATCCCCCGGGTCTCGATCGGGAGCGTCAGGGCGGACCGGATCGGCATCTGAATCCAGGCCGCGCGCTCGGCGTCCGCCTCGCGAGGAAGCTCGGCAATTCTCGAGATACGGATGGGCGCGCGCTCGACGAGCAGCGTCTGACGCGACCACGGGAACACCTGCGCCAGGTTCATGTCCGAAGGCACGCGCGAGACTCCCTCGGCGTACGACGCCAGGCGGACGTTCACGACCTGCTGGTCGGCACTGACCGACAGGAGGGCACAGCGGTCGGCCTGAAAGAAGTTCCGGACGCGCTCCAGGGCGCTCTCGACCGCACGATCGAGCTGTTCCAGGGGGGCCGCGAAGAGCGAGGCGGACGTATCGGCGATCAGCGTCTCGAACTCGAGACGGTTCTCGAGGCGATCCGCAGAAGGGCGCGCTTTTCCCGCCATTTGCGATCCGCCGAAGGATGGAGATGGCTCAGTGTCAGGTAACGTCGAGTCCCCCGAACGCGCCGCTACGCGGCCACGATGGCGCCGTCCGGCGACGATCGCACGTCACACACGGACCCGCCCCCGGTTGTCGTAGCAATTGCAATTCTAGCCCAAACGCCATAGCCCGCGGCACCTTCCGCGAAGTCGTGGGTGTGGCGAGGTCATGTTTTCGCTGCCTTTTCCCCGTGGCCTTAAAATCCCTCGGGCCTCAACGCCCATGTGGGTTCGACCCCCACCCCCGGCACAACCTCTTCAGACAGTTACGGCACGCTCTTTCGGGCCAGGAGTGCCATACACTGGTGAGTACAATGAAACGAACGTTCCACTGGGTGCGAGAAAGCGCGGGAGCGTCATTTGTGTCGCAATGGGTTCCTGCGTGACTACGATCGTCATCAATCTGCCGCCATGCACTTGTGCTGATCCGTAGATGAACATCCTGCCGACTCTCATCCTGATGCTCGGGGTCATCGGGTTGATGTCCTACCTGGCGCCGAAGGTCGCGATCCCGGCGCCGGTGCTGCTCGCGGTCGCCGGTGTGATCTGGTCGTTGATCCCCTCGCTTCCTTCGCTTGAGATCGCGCCGGGGGTGATCCTCTCGGTCTTCCTGCCCCCTCTGCTCTACGCCGACGCCTGGGATGCGTCGTGGGTCGACTTCCGGCGCTGGCTGCGGCCGATCCTGCAGCTCGCGATCGGGCTCGTCGCTTTCACGATCCTGGCGGTCGGGCTGGTCGCCCATTGGACGCTGCCGGGTCTCCCCTGGGCCGCGTGCTTCCTGCTGGGCGCAATCGTCTCCCCGACTGACACGGTCGCGGTCCACGCCGTGCTCGAGCGGCTGCGCGTGCCGCGGCGCGTCACGGCGATCCTCGGTGGCGAAAGCCTGGTCAATGACGCGACCGGGCTGCTCGGCGCCGGGCTGGCGACCGTGGTGGCGCTCACCGGGGTGTTCGAGGCGGGGCGGATCGGGTTGAGCTTTGCGCGGATCGCCGGGTTCGGCATCGTGGTCGGGGTCGCGGTCGGGTTCGCCGCCGCCACGATCAACTACTTCGTACGCGGCACTCACGTCCTGTTCGCCTTCTCGCTGGCGGCCCCGTACGTCGCCTACTTCCTCGCCGAGCACGCCGGGGCCTCCGGTGTGCTGGCGGTGGTGATCGCCGGGTTCGTCGCGTCGTGGCGGGTGCACTACATCGCGCCGGAGAGCCGCGTTGAGCTGTACTCCTCATGGGAACAGCTCGCGTTCCTGCTCAACGCGCTGATGTTCCTCTACGTCGGGCGGGAGGCGCCGGCTCGCCTGATGCGGGCGATCGAGACGGTGCCGGGACTCATCGGCATCGCCTTTCTGATCGGCGCGACGGTGATCCTGGCGCGCCTGGTCTGGGTCTTCCCCGGCGCCTACCTGCCGCTCTGGCTCTCGCCCCGGCTGCGCAGGCACGAGGGCGGTTATCCCAGCGTGCGCGCCGTGACCCTGGCGTCATGGTGCGGCGTGCGCGGCGCGGTCTCGCTGGCGGCGGCGCTGTCGGTGCCGGTGACGTTGATGGACGGCACGCCGTTTCCCGGCCGCGACGCGATCATCGCCTGCACCCTCGTCGTGATCCTGGTGACGCTCGTCGGCCAGGGGATGACGCTCCTGCCGCTGGTACGCCGGCTCGGCCTGTCCGATGTCGACCCGACCGGGGACGAGGTGCGCCGCGCGCGCGAGGCGATGCTCGCGGCCGGGATCGCGCGGCTCGACCTGTTCTGCTCGCAGGAGAGTTGCCCGATCGGCGTCTATCGCCTGCGCGAGGCGATGTCGGAACAGCTCGCGTCGCTGCAGGCGGAGGACACGATGGTCCGGACCCAGGCGCTGCAGCGGCTGGCGGTCGCCGGCGAGGTGCGCCGCGCCATCTATCGGGCCCAAACCGACGCGCTCCTGGCACTGCGCGACCAGGGAGTGGTCAACGACAGAGTCCACCAGGAGCTGCAGCTCGATCTCGATCGCGCCAGCGCCGACCTGCGGGCCGGGTAGCCCCGCCGCCTGCGCCTCTCCCGTCGAGCAGACAACTCCTGACGTTCGCCAGTCAGGAAGCGGATGACCGCCGATTCCGGTATTTACTGAATACCCCACAAACGGCGACCGGGAGAGAATACGTGGGAGATGAACTTCACATGAGAGATGTGTCCTTTCAAGATCGGGTCCAACCTGCCGCGATGACCCTGGCCGAGTCGTACAAGAAGGTCAAGGAATCGATCGTCGCCTTCTGCCCGAGGCACATTGAGGCGCGGGCCGGCGATTCACGCCCCATGTTCCCGCCGATCATCGGGACGGGTTTCATCGTGGGCGAGGACGGGATCATCGTGACGAATGATCACATCGTGCGCGCCTTCCAAAAGCAATACCGGCCCCCCGGCACCCACAAGAACGACTGGGGGGTCTACGCGCTGTTCCTTCATTCGATTCCGGAGGGGCAGGTCGAGATCCCGCTTCAGGTCATCGGGGCCGCGCCATACGGCGACTTCGTCAAGAGGCCGGAGGACGGCGGCTTATCGAGGCCCGACGTCGCCTTCGTCCAGGTCAAGGCCCGTGGCCTGCCTTTTGTGACCGTGTCCGGGGACGACGGTCTGGTCGAAGGCTGCGAGCTGGCGACGGCTGGCTTCCCGATGGGGGCCGACGCCCTGACCGCGCCCGGCTACGTGCACCAGGTCTGCCCGACCCTCCAGAGCGGGATCATCAGCTCCGTGCTCCCGTTTGCCTGCTCGCGCCCCGACGCGTTCACCATCAACGTCATGACCCAGGCCGGGGCAAGCGGCTCCCCGGTTTTCGAGCCAACGACCGGCGAGGTCGTCGGCGCCCTGTACGCCGGCCTCGGAGACATCGGGGTGACGAAGAACCAGGACATCTACCGGATCCCGACCAACATCACCTATGTCGTCCCCAGCCACTACATCCGGCGCCTGCTCGATGAGGTCCTGGACAGCCCGCTCGTCAGACCCCCCGAGGACGCCCTGACGATTGAGCGCATGCTCAAGGGGAGGGAATTCCTCGACGCCTTCAAGGACCCCAGGCGCTACGAGATCCAGGAGAGCAGGCAAGGGAGGAAGCGCCTCCGGGTCGGCACGTTGTCCGAGGCCTACACGCTCAGCAAGTCCGTCAGGGCATGAAGCCGCCCCAAGACAGGACAGACGCTGATCTCCCATGGCGTAGTCCCCTTGTGATCGTTCTGCGCACCAGGGAGAGCAGCCGCGCAGCAACTCAGATCAAGAAGAGATGTAGTCGAGAATCAGCTTCTGGTCGGTCTGGCTCAGGTCGATGAAATGGACCCCGGCTTCGTACGTGCCCCCGGCAATTTGGGTCACGCGCGCCACCTTGCCCTTCACCGTGACGGTGTGACTGCTCTTGGGAATAATGAACTCCAGTTGCAGGAGCAACCCGGTGCGGACTGGTTTGTCCGTCGAAAGAAACAGCCCCGTCCCGCTCAGGTTGCTTGCCATCCCCATGAATTGACGGCCACCCGCAGGCCCCGCTTCGTTGTAAAGGACGGTCATCCGGGCCACCTTCCGCTGCCTGGCCAGGAGCATGCGAGCCACAAGCTCGAGAAGTTTTTCGGGTTGCTCCGGCTTGACGACGAATTCCGTGCAGCCGGCGGCGAGGCATCGATCCCGGGTCTCCGAACCGCCGGTGGCACTCATGATGAGGATGGGTGTGAACGCCAGGGATGGTTCGCAGCGCATAGCCGCGCAAGCTTCCGCACCATCCATCTCGGGCATCACAAGGTCGAGAAGGATGAGACGCGGATGTTTGTCGCGCGCCAGTTCCACGGCCTGCTTTCCATTCTCCGCGGTGAGCACCTCGAAGCCGGCGCGCGTCAGGAAGGTCTTTTCGATCTTCAGGAATGTCTTGAGGTCGTCCGCGATCAAAACGGTGGTGACTGCCATCGTGTCTGCGCCTTTCCCCAGGCTTCCTGCACCATCATAGCAAAGCCTTCAGGGCGGCCTACCCGTCGGTCGGCGCGGGCTCCGGGGACCCGGGCGCGGGTCGAGCGGGGGAGGCTGGAACCGGGCAGCGGACCGGGCTAGAAGTTCCCCTGTCCTGGAAACCCCGGCATCGTCTTCTGGAGCTGGTAGGCGTTCCACTCCTCCAAAGGGATATCCTTGCTCGAATACCCCGCAGCAGGGGCCCCGGGACCCAGGGCCACGCATCGAAGCGCGTAAGTCCCGTTCCTGCTGATCCGCAGAGACAGCATCTCGGTCTGGAGATCGACATTTTCGAGCAGAGCGGCCGTACCATAATCAGCCAGGGGGGAAAAGCGGTATCCCCCCGCCTTCCAGAAGAGCGACAGTTCAGCCTCGGTCGGCAGCGCCCAATAGCCTTTCGGCTCGATATCCGCGCAAAATGCCCTGGCTCGGTCAAGATCAGGTGGCGCTCCCGTACGCTCCAGCGCGAGCAGGTCTGTCCATGCAAGCCCTGATCGCGCGTCATACCAGCCCCGGGTGCCATTGGCCGTCATGAACGAGGACATCTGCTCCGTCACCTGCTCCCGGACCGGCAGCGTCAGCGGCCCTCGGAACCTGGCAGCTAGTTTCTCCAGGAACGCCTCCTTGCGCTCCTCCCTTTCCTTCTGTTCGATCTGAACCCGCTCTGAGCGCAGCTCGGACAGCATGATCTCGACGAGGAAGGTGAACCCGCCGTGGACGGGAATGGGGTAGAACAGCGAAAGGAGCGCCACGCCGAGGCCGCTTGCGAGCAGCGCCCTGCCGATGCCCCGGTTCTTCAACCATCGGAAGATGCTGGCGGCGACGAAAAAAACAAAAAGGACGTAGATCCCGTAGAACATGAGCAGAAACATGGGGAGCTGGTCACCTCATGAGCGCGTAGGTGGTTCAAGTCCACCCGCTGCACTTACGAAAAGGGGCGCGATGCGCACGTCATCGCAGGCACGGTACCATGTCATGAGGGACCCAGCATGTTGACCACGGAACCCGGACGCATGAGACCCTTCCGCCAGCAGAAGCCGGACGATCACGCGGCGCTGCCGCAGTGGCGCGAGCTCGCGGGTCGTGCGTTCTCGCGGGCGGCGGGCGCGCCCCTGATCGGCGGCAATCGGGTCCGCCTGCTCGTGGACGCGAGAGAAAACTACCCGACGTGGCTCGGGGCGATTCGCTCGGCCCGGGACCATGTCCATTTCGAGAACTACTTCATTCAGGAGGACGACACAGGCCGCGAGTTCGCGGCGGCGTTCATGGCCAAGGCGCGCGACGGCGTTCGCGTGCG
>JAGYID010000190.1 GCA_018606725.1 Acidobacteriota bacterium | reverse complement strand
TGCCGGTGATGGTCGTCGTGGACGTGGGCGTGGTCGTGCTCGAGATCGTCGTGGACGTGCTCGTGATGATGGGTCTCGCGCAGCAGGAGCGCGACGCCCGCCGCCATCAGCGCCATCGCCGCTGCGGCGGCCGGCGACAGCCTCTCCCCGAGGATCGGCAGGGCCGCCAGGGCGCCGAGGAACGGCGCGGTGGCGAAGTAGGCCCCACCGCGCGCCGCCCCGAGGACCCGCAGCGAGTAGACGTACGCCACGGCGCTGGCGCCGTAGCAGACGGAGCCGACCAAAAGCGACCAGCCGATGGTCGCGGCGGCCGGCAACCGGGCGCCCGAGATGAAGGCGCCGGCCAGCATCACCAGCCCGCCGATGAGGCTCTTCAGCCGGATGACGTCCACCGGGTCGCGCAGCGACAGGCGCTGGGCGAGGTTGGTGTCGATCGCCCACGACAGCGCCGCCCCGGCGACCGCGGCGGCGCCGATGAAGGAGCCGCCGATCTCCCCGGGGCTGCGGCTGACGACGACCGCACCGGCGAGGATCAGCGCCGACGCCCAGGCCTGGCGCGCCCCCAGGTGCTCGCCGAACAGCAGGACGGCCAGCAGGATGGTGAGCGGCGCCTCCAGGTTGAGCAGCAGCGAGCCGCCGACCGCCGTGACGCGGTCGAGGCCGAACATGAGGAGGAACGGCCCGAGGATCGCCCCGGTCAGCGTGGCGGCGGCGAACAGCGGCAGGTCGGCCGCGCGCAGGCGCGCCTCGGACGCCGGGCCCCGCGCCCCGGGCCGCAGCCGTGAGGCGATCGCCGGCAGGCAGAGTCCCAGGAACGAGCCGAGATAGAGCAGCGCCGCCAGCATCAGCGGCTCGGTGTCGGCCAGGAGCAGCTTCGACAGCGGCGCGCTGACGCCGAACATGAGCGCCGCCAGCAGCGACAGGAGGGCGCCGCTCCGGTGCGCCCGCAGGTGTCCGCCGCCGACCGCCGCTTCGTTCATCCGTGGCTCCGTTGTCCGCCCCGCTGCCCCCGCCGGGCGCGCGGAGTGTAACACTGTGCTATGGTGCCGGCGCCGAACTGCCAGGTGGGGGACATCATGAGAAGAACACGGCCGGCCGCGTACGCGTTCGCCCTGCTGTGCACGCTGTTGCTCATCGGCGGACGTTCGCCCGCGGACGCGCGTCCGGCGGCGAAACCGGCCGCCGCGACCAAGGCCGCCGCGGCGGCACCGGCCGCGGCGCCGATCGCCCTGGCTGTCGACGCCACCGAAGCGCCCCGCAAGATCTTTCCGCCGCCGGCAAGCCGCTGGCGTGGCGGCGCGACACGACCGACATGTTCACCTTCCACGTCGACGTGCCGGCGGGCGCCGCCGCGGTCGACGTGGCGCTCGATTACCTGTCGCCGGCGGCGACCGACGGCTTTTCGGCCGGCGCCTCGGCGACCGCGCAGCTGACGGTGGTGTCGTGGAACCAGATGCTGCTCTACCCCGCCGGGCCGCGCTCCGACGACCTGACCTACACCGCCAGCCTGAGCCTGCCGGCCGGCTGGCAGTTCGGCACGGCGCTGCCGATCGCCGAGGGAGGCGACGCGGCCAGCGGCGGCGGCGCGGCCGCCGGGACAATCCGCTTCAAGCCGGTGTCGCTGACCACCCTGGTCGACTCGCCAGTGATCGCCGGGGCGCTGTTCCGCGTCGTGCCGCTGAACCCCGGCATGAACCCGCCGCACGAGATCGACATCGCCGCCGACTCGGCCGCCGCGCTGGCGATGAGCCCGGCGCGGGCGGCGGCGCACGCCCGGCTGGTCGACGAGGCGCTGGCGCTGTTCGGCGCCACCCACTACCGCGACTACCACTTCCTTTACACGCTCTCCGACTACACGGCCCACTTCGGGCTGGAGCACCACGAATCGAGCGACAACCGGGTGAGCGAGCGGACGCTGCTCGATGACGACGAGTGGCGGATGTCGTCGCACCTGCTGCCGCACGAGTTCGTGCATTCCTGGAATGGCAAGTACCGCCGCCCCGCCGACCTGGCGACGCCCGATTACCAGAAGCCGATGGAGTCCGATCTGCTGTGGGTCTACGAGGGGCTGACGCACTATCTCGGCTATGTCCTGACGGCGCGCAGCGGCCTGGAGTCGCCCGAGCTCCTGCGCCAGGAGCTGGCGGTCATCGCCGCGCAGATGGCGCACCGGCCCGGCCGCGAGTGGCGGCCGGTCGTCGACACCGGCACCGCGGCGCAGATCCTGTACGGCATGCGGCCCGACTGGAGCTCGTGGCGGCGAGGCGTCGATTTCTATCGCGAGGGCGTGCTGCTGTGGCTGGAGGCGGACATCATCATAAGGACGCAGACCAAGGGCGCCCGGTCGCTCGATGACTTCTGCCGGCGCTTCCACGGCGGCGACAGCGGCGGGCCGAAGCTCCTGACCTACACCGCCGGCGACGTCTACGCCGCGCTCAATGCCGTCGCCCCCTACGACTGGAAGAAGTTCTGGAGCGAACGCGTCGAGGCCGCGCCGACGCGCGCCCCGCTCGGCGGGCTGGAGTCATCCGGCTGGCGGCTGGCGTACCGCGAGGAGCGCAGCGACTACATCAAGTCGCACGAAGAGTCGGAGAAGGAGATTGACTGCACGTCGTCGATCGGCGTGGTGTTGCAGAAGAAGACCGGCGACATCCTGGACGTCATCCCCGGAATGGCGGCGGCCGCCGCCGGGGTCGGCCCCGGCATGCGGCTGGTGGCGCTCAACGGCAAGGCTTACTCGGACGACGTCCTGCGCGACGCCCTGAAGGCGACCAAGCAGACGACCGCGCCGCTGGAGCTGCTGGTGGAGAACGCCGGCTACTTCCGGACCTATTCACTCGACTACCACGATGGCGAGCGCAACCCGATCCTCGAGCGCGTCCCGTCGCAGCCCGACCTGCTGGGCGACATCCTGAAGCCGCGCGCTGCGAAGTAGCCGGCGGCTACGGCACCAGGCGACCGGCGGAGCTGTAGATATCCGCGTCCCCCGACCGCATGTCGCTCCATATCGGGAAGACCCCGTCGGCGGTCGCGGCAAGGCCGTTGTAGTCCTGGATCGAAGTCTGCCCGACACCGGGGAGCGACGACGCCGTGGTCACCCTGACGTTCGGCAGGAACAGCGCGCCGTCGAAGGTGTTCGTGTAGAAGGTGTCGAAGTTGACGTTGTTCGGGTCGAGCCGCTTGTCCTGCCAGGCGAGGCTCAGAAGCCCGTTCGGATGCGTGGCGATCCAGGGGAAGAACTGGTCGGTGGCGGTCGCGTCGTCGCCGACCTTCCGAGGCGTGGTCCAGGTCCTGCCGCCGTCGGCGGACGACGACAGCATCACGTCGGAGTCGGTGCACGGGAGAAAGGAACCGCCGATGTCGTGGCAGGACCCGTTTCGGACGTCGGTCCAGGCGACGAAGGCGGTCCCGTCGGCTGCGACTGCCGCTGTCGGCCAGCCGTTCGCGTGGATTCCGACGGAGGGATCGACCCCGTAGTTCGGATCCGCGTTCCTGAGGGCGTAGAGTCCCGGGCCGACTCCTGCCGCGACTTGCGCGGCCGGGCTCCACGTCCGGCCGCCGTCGGTCGATTTCGAGAAAATGATCGTGAAGGGCCCGGTGTGCAGGATGATGTCGCTCCAGAAGACGTAGGCGGTGCCGTCCGGCGCCACCACGGGAACCGAGCCCATGACCCACTCGGATGACGGGCTGACGGAAGGACTGATGTGCTGGGGCGCGGACCAGGTCACCCCGCCGTCGCGGGAGGTGGCCACGTTGATCCGATAGAAGTCGGCCGTCGCGTCACCGAACAGCTCGGTCCAGGTGACGTAGATGGCCCCTCGGGACGGGCTCGCCGGACCGGTGTCGACGCCGATGAAGTCCTTGTCGTTCAGGCTATCGGACGTCGGGGACAAGACGGTGCGCGCGACGACGGAGAAGGTCGGAAAGGTCCTGCCGCCATCGGTCGACTTGGCGACCAGCACGTCGAACCTCCGAAGAGTCTTATCCTGCCGAAGATAGGAATAGTAGAAGTTGCCGTCCGCATCCGCCGCGAGCGCCGGGTCGCCTGATGTGTCGCCGCTCGCCTCGAGTGGAACGCCGCCGCCCAGCTTCCAGGTCTGCCCCCCGTCCAGGGTGAATGAAAAGCTGCAGGACCGATCGTTCTGGCGGGGGACCGAGTCGATGGCGCCGGCGACGAGGTTCAAAGGATTCCCCGGGTTTGCCGCGATCGTGGTTTCCCGTTGCGGCACCTTGGGCGACCAGCGCTGCACGCTCAGGTTGATGTTCGGCCCGAAGGTCACGTTCACCGGCAGACGCCTGGCTGCATCGGCGCCATAGAGGGCAGGCAGGATCAGGGCCGACAGGAGCCCCAACCCGGACAGGATAGTCACGTACAGTAGTCGATGACGTCTCATGGTTCCCCCCGGATTCATTCCGCGGATCGCCGGAACGATTTCTCACTGCAATACCGCGCAATTTAGCCATCGTCAACCGATTTCGCTGATGGACGGCGGATTCTGCGATTCAACGCGGATGGTGCACGGCGGGAGGGTCTGCTCGACCCGGGCCTGCTAAAGCACTCCCTTCAGGCGCTCGAGGGCGATGTTGGCGCCGCAGAGGACGATCACGACGGTGCGGCCGCGGTAGCGCTCCTTCTCTTTCAGGAAGCCGGCGACCGCGACGCCGGCCGAGCCCTCGATCAGCGTGTGGTGCCGGCCGATCACCAGCCGCATCGCCTCGGCGATCTCGTCCTCGGTCACCAGCAGCGACCGGTCGACGACCCGCTTGCACAGGTCGAGGGTGATGGCTCCCTGCTCGACCGCGCCGGCGGTACCGTCGGACAGCGTCGGCTTCGATTCCATCTCGAGGATGCGGCCGGCCCGCAGCGAGTGGTGCAGGACGGCGGAGTTCTCCGGCGAGCAGGCGACCACCTCGACGGCGGGGTTGAGCGCCTTGAGATAGGCGCCGGTGCCGGCGATCAGCCCGCCGCCGCCGATGGCGACGAACACCGCGTCGATGCGCTCGACCTGGCGCGCCAGCTCGGCCCCCAGCGTCCCCTGCCCGGCCACGATGATCGGGTCGTTGTAGGGCGACACGTACAAGAGC
>JAGYID010000095.1 GCA_018606725.1 Acidobacteriota bacterium | reverse complement strand
TCCGGCCGGTCGTCGAGGTGCTCCGCCCGATAGCCCTCGATCAGTCGGATCCCCTTGTCGCGGAGCATGGTACTCATCGGCGGGTAGACCGACTCGTCGGACCCGCGCACCTCGTATCCGGCGTCGGCGAGCAGGCCGGCAAGCGACCCCATGCCGGTACCGCAGACGCCGATGAGGTGGATGCGGCGAATCGGCGGACGTGTCTCGGGAGAGATCACAGATGGTCTCCGCTGCGCCGACGCCTCAGCGGCGCGGCCGGAGGCTCTACTGGACGGGCGCCGCCAGGACGTCGAGGTTCTCGTCGGTGATCAGGCCGATCTTCTCGGCCCCGCCGCCGCGAATGTTGTCCATGACGTCGACGGCGAACTGGTAAGGGATTTCGGAATCGGCGGTGAAGAAGACGATCTTGTCCTTGCGCCCCTTCATCAGCTCGGAAACCCTGTCCTTCACGCCCTCGGGGCCGCCGGGGATCTCCTCCCGGTTGAGATAGATCTTCGGCTGCGTGTCTGGACCCTTGACGCTGATGATGAGCTGCTCGGCGCCGATTTCCTCGGTGGCGGTCTGAGCGTCGGACTTCGGCGGCACCGACAGGTCGAGCGCGCGGCTGAGCATCGGCGTGACGACCATGAAGATGATCAGCAGCACGAGCACGATGTCCACGAACGGCGTGACATTGATGTCGGACTTGACGCCGGTGGACCCGAGTTGCATCGACATGGCTGGGTCTCCTCCCCTACTCGCTGCCCGGGACCTTGTCGGTCACCAGCGACACCATGTCGAAGCCGGCGTCGTTGGTCTCGATCATGACCTTGCGGACATCGCCGTACTTCATGCTGCGATCGGCCTTGATCAGCACCGACTTGTCGGACATCCGGTCATGCACTTCGGTCATTTCCGCCAGGTACTGGTCGCGCGGGATCTGCTTTTTCTGGACGTAGATCGTCTGCTTGCCGTTCGGCTCCGTCCGAACGGCCACGACGATGGCATGCTCCTCGTCGTCGTTGTGCTTCTCGGTGTTCTTGGCATAGGGCAGGTTGATGGTGACGCCCTCCTGCAGCATCGGCGTCACCACCATGAAAATGATCAGGAGCACCAGGCAGATGTCGACGAACGGCGTGACGTTGATGTCGGAGTTCAGGCCGCGCGCGCCGCCGACATTCATCGCCATTTACTTGGCCCCGTGCGACTGCCGCTTCAAGAAGAAATCGACCAGCTCCGACGACGAGTTGGCCATCTCGATGCCGAAGAACTCGACCTGGCCCTGGAAGTAGTTGAACATCCAGACCGCCGGGATGGCCACCGCCAGACCGACCGCCGTGGTGATGAGCGCCTCGGCGATACCGGCGGACACCGCACCGATGCCGCCCGAGCCGGTGGCCGCCATGCCGGTGAACGCGTTGATGATCCCGACGACGGTCCCGAACAGCCCGACGAATGGCGCCGTCGCGCCGATGGTCGCCAGGCCGCCCAGACCGCGCTTCATCTCGGCTGTGGTCAGCGCCGCCGCCCGTTCGACCGCCAGCCGGACCGATTCGACCGCGTCGTGGGTCGGCTGCTCTTCCTTTTCGAACAGGAACTGCTGGAGGCCGGCCGCCAGCACCTTGGCGAGGTGGCTCTTGTTGAACCGCTTGGCGGCTTCGACCGCCATCTTGTAGTTGCCGTCGCGCAGCGCCTTGGTGGCCACCGGCAGGTAGTCGATCGACTGCTTCTTGGCCGCCCGGAACAGCAGGAATCTCTCGATGAACAGCCCCATCGAGTAGATCGACATCAGAATGAGGGAGAGGGCGACGCTTTTCGCCAAGAACCCCATCTGATTCCAAATTTCCAGTACCGAACCTCCCATCATGACCGATATCCTCCTTTGTCTCAATCCATCATAAAGCCAGACAAACCTGGCGCCCACATCGAGCGATCACTGGAGCGTGAACGTGACCTCGATGGTGAAGTAAACGTCCACCGGCTTGCCGTTCTGCAGACCGGGCTTGTAACGCCACTGCTTGACGGCTGCGATGGCCGCCTCGTCGAAGCCGAACTTGGCCCCCGGCGATCTCAAGATTTGAATGTCCCCGACCGTTCCATCCTTGCGGATGACCGCCTGCATGATGACCATACCCTGGACCTTGGCCTTGCGGGCGATCTCGGGGTACCGGGGAGAGGACTTGGTCGATGGGATCAGCTCCGGGTTGGTGACGCCGCCGATGCCGGCATAGAGCGGCTGCTCCAGCATGCCGCCTTCCACACCGCCCAGCATGCCACCGACGACGCCGCCGATGACGCCCCCGACGACGCCCCCGACGACGCCGCCTTCGACGCCGCCCTCGACTCCGCCATCGATCCCTTCATCCTCTCCGCTGTCGTCCTCGGGAGCGGTGATCGGCTCCGGCTTTTCTTCCGGGATCAGCTTGGGTTGAACGATCTCGGTCGGCTTCGGGATCTCCTTCGGCTTGACCTCCGTCGTCTTCTTCTTGCGAGCCGGCGGCGGCGGTGGGGGCGGTGGCGGTGGGGGCGCGGCGATGAATGAGATGGTGATCGGTGGAGCCGGGACCGACTCGATCGTCAAGAACGAAGCGAGGATCAGGCCGCCAAAGACGATGGCATGGGCGAGAAGCGCGAAGGGAAGCGTGATCCAGCGCCGCGTCCGCCGCTTCTGCTTGGTGGAGAAGACCATCGAGTCGAACAACGAATCACCTCATGATTGGGGTGCGGCGGCGCCGTATCCGCGCTACTTGCTCGCCATCACCTTCTTGCGCATCTCCAGCGCGAGTTTCAGGCTCTTGTCTGCTTCGGCGTTGTACTTCGCAACGTCTTCGTTGTTGCCGATCTGCGCCGCGAGCTTCGCCTTTTCTCTGTAAAGCAGGTTGATGTAGGAGACCGCCTCGAAGTAGTTCTCCTTCATTTCCGTGGCCCGCTTCAGGTAGTCAAGCCCCGCGTCCGTCAGTTCCTGCCGTTTTTCAATCTCGAGCAGGAGCCCCGAGTGATAGACCTTGTCCCAGCAAAGCACGCCAATCGTGTAGAGCGCCTCGGGGCTGTCCTTATCGATGTCGGCCCGCTTCTTGTACCACTCGAGCGAGGAATCGAAGTCGCCCTTCTTGGCGTAGATCATCCCGAGCCTCTGTGCCAGCTCGGAGGACATGACCGGGTCATCGGCGTGATCCTTGAATTCCTTCTCGAAGAAAACGCCCGCCTCGTCGTAGCGCTCGGCGCCGAGGTAAACGGTGAGAAGGTAATTCTTGGCGTCCTGGTTATTTGAGTCGAAGTTCAGGTAGCGCTGCAGGTTTTCAATCGCCTCCTCGGCGTACCTCAGGTCCTTGGGGTGCCTGGACCCGGGCTTGTAGAGCGCCACGTAGGCGAGCCCGGTATTGTAGTAGGCGATCGGCAAATCCGGATTGAGGTAGGTCGCGTAGCGGTACCACTCGACAGCCTTCAGGAAGTCCTGAGCCTTGTAGAAATCATTCCCTTGCTTGACGGCGTAGTTGGCCTTGAGCCTGTCGATCATCCCCTGGCAGCCAGTGCTGGTGAGGATCAAACCCGCGAGGATCGGGGCGATACCCCAGATCGGTCGTCTCATGATCGGCTACTATCCTCCCGCACCGATTCGGTGCGTCCCGCCGCCGAATCGTCGCACCGGTCCCGCAGATGCGTATTGTCCGAGGCTGGCCGGTGGCTCCTCACCGGTCCGACCGCGGATGATAGCCCGATCCTACCTTTTTTGCCAAGCGCCGCAAGGGGTATTGAAGCGGGTCGCGCACCTTCTTCTGCATTCGCCCCGCGGCACGCACGAGAGAGGGGGGGGCCGCCGGTCGGGGCCTCGCTGAGGATGAACGAACAGGAGCCGCCGCCCTTGGCGGAGGCGGCGGCCCCGGAGTCCGACGACCCTGACTTGTTCAGGCACCCATCAACTGTCCGCGGAGCCCCTCGAGGGCCAGCCGCAGCTTCAGGAGTGCCTCCCGTTCGAGCTGCCGCACCCTCTCCTTGCTCAACTTGAGGATGTGCGAGACCGCTTCCAGGGTCAATTCACTGCCATCCTTCATGCCGAACCGCCGCTCCAGGATATAACGCTCCCTCGGTGGCAGTTCGCGCAGGGCTTTCTTCAGGATGCGATCGACCTCCGCTCGAAGGATCTCCCGTTCCTGCCGGTAGGAGTCCGGGTCGGAGAGGAACGCTTCCATTCGTGTTTCTTCGTTTGGTGAAACGAAATCATCGTAGCTGGTCGCGTGCGGAAGAAGTTGACGCCACATCGGGGGACTCTCCTTTCAGGTGGCGCATCAGTGCAACATCCCTGCCAGCATCGAGCGGGACCTCGGACATCCGCCCTTGCGACTCACTTGCAGCAGGGCGATTGATGAAATCTGAGGAATTCGGATTCTGAGACGACAAATCAACGCTGCGGATGCGCCCGCGAAGATTGCTGGACGTCTTCGTCGCGGGTCATGCCATCTCCGCACCCCGGTCTTTTTGGCGCGGTTGGGCTACACCATGACTTTTTGACAGGTCAGGCCGGCTCGGCTAGCATCGTCCCAGTGCGGCCCTTGGCCGCGGGTAGATGAATCAATCGCTCGCACCGATGGCATTGCTTTCCAGGAGGGGGTTTCCCACGTCCCTGAAGCGCAAGCCTCTCGGGGCACGGCGTTCCCGCGCGGCGTCGATCTTGCTCGCTCTCCGCGCCGCCCGGCCCGATTCCAAAGTCGAGCTCGATCACGGCGATCCGTTCCAGCTCCTGATCGCGACAATCCTATCCGCCCAAAGCACGGATTCCAGGGTGAACCAGGTTACGCCCGGCCTGTTCCGGCGCTACCCGGACCCGGCGGCCTTCGCCGACGCGAACCCCGCCGAGATCGAGGATGCGATTCACTCGACCGGGTTCTTCCGTGCCAAGACACGCGCCATTCAGGCGTCCTGCAAGATGCTCGTGGCCAGGCATGGCGGCCGGGTGCCACGTACTCTCGAAGAGTTGATCGCCCTGCCTGGGGTGGGTCGCAAGACGGCCAATGTCGTCCTGGGGGCCGGCTACGGGATCGCGTCGGGGATCGTCGTCGACACGCACATGGCCCGACTCGCCCGCCGCCTCGGGCTCACCCGGCACGTCGATCCGTCAAAGATTGAACGGGATCTCGTGGACCTTGTGCCGAAGGGCGAGTGGATCTTTTTCTCAATCGCAGGCGTTCTGCATGGGCGGTACATCTGCCAGGCGCGTCGGCCACTCTGCGGAGCATGCCTTCTCGCTCCCCACTGCCCATCGCGCGATCGAGAGTCGAAACGGGCGGCGGGCCGCCCGGTCAATGACCGCCCGAACCGGCCTCCGGCCCGTCCTCGTCGGAGTCGAGATCGATCTTGATGCCAGCCCTCTCCGCCTCGCGAATCGCGCGGCGCACGAGACGCTGCTCACGCCAGCGGCGCAACAGGCGCCGGAACCAGCGACTCTCAGCCGCCAGCAGCGCCAGTCCCGGCAGAAGCAGGACGAATCCCGGCAGGATCGGCGTCGGCATCAGGATGATGCCGCCTATGATCAACAGCCAGGCAAGAGTCAACCGAATGATCCGGCCGACCGCCTTCTTGCCGGTCTCGAGATTCATGCCGTAGCTCCCCGGTTGACGCGACCGTCAGCGGGCGGGCACAACGCCGCGGGTCGCTTCCTCGGTGAGCTGGCCGACGAAGACGAGACGGGCCTCACCTTCGAGGCGCACTCCGCGAGCGCGGCGCGGGTCGCCCTCGAATCGGACGCGGATCGATTCACCGGAGCGGGTGATCAGACGTGCCGGTGACCTGACCATTCCGGCGGCGCTCGCCGCCAACGCCGCGGCGACCGAGCCGGTACCACAGGCGAGCGTTTCCCCTTCCACGCCCCTCTCGTAGGTGCGGATCGCCAGGGTCGCCTCGTCGATCCTCTCAACGAAGTTGACGTTCGTGCCGGCCGGCCGAAACCGCGGGTGTTGGCGCAGGGCCCGGCCCAGATCGTCGATCGAAGCCTCCGCAGGGACGCGGCGAAACAGAACGAAGTGCGGGACCCCTGTGTCGACAAAAGTGCCGCGCAAGGTCTCGGCCCCTATCGTCGCTTCCACCGCGTCGTCGAACGACTGCGGATCGCGCATCTCGAGCGAGACCGACGAGCCGGCCACTTCGGCATGGTGCACCATCAGATCGGTCTCCACTGTCATTCGAGCCGGAGCCATTCCCTTCAGGTAGGCGAGCCGCGCGGCGCAGCGCGCCCCGTTGCCGCAAAACGTCGTGCCGCCGTCCGGGTTGAAGAAGGTCGCCCGCACATCAGCCTTCGACGACCTTTCCAGCAGGATCAGGCCATCGGCGCCGACCGACAGCGCCCGACGGCAGAGTCCGCGCGCAAGTTCGCGCAGCGTCGGGCCGACCGTCGCAGCTCCCGCGCCCCCGACTCGCAGCCGCCCGGCGCGATCGTCGAACAACACGAAGTCATTGCCGCCCGCGGTCATCTTGAAGAACTCGGCTTCCGCCGGGATCATGGGGCGCCCTCCGCCCGGGGACGCGCCGCGCCCGCCGGCAGGGTCTCGGATCGACCCTCGGATTTCGGGCTCTCGTTCGGCGTCGCGGCGTCATCGACGGCGCTGACGCAGTAATCATACTTGACTCCGGCGACCGGGGTGACGTCGGCGTAGGTGCTGTCGGCGGCGTCGATGGTCGTCAGCAGCGAAAACTCACTTCGTCCGGACTCCCGGCGATAGATCCGGTACCCCTTCAAGTCCGGCTCGCTGTTCGGGAACCAGTAGAGCTTCAAGACGCCCCCCTCCGCAGCCACCGCCAGACCCGTCGGTGCGGCCGGCGGATAAGCGTCCTGCGGCGTCACCTCGATTTCCGGCGACGACGCGCTCTCCCGCCAGGGAGGCGTCGGATCGGCGACCGACCTCACGGAGTAGGCGATCTGTTCGCCGTAGCGGAATTCCCTGTCGACGTACAGCGGCTGATCGATGGGAACCGCGTTGATCGGCGTCATCAACAGGAGGTCGCTCGCGTCGGACCCCCGGCGTCGATAGACGTTGTAGCCTATATTCGTCGGGGCGGGCGCGGTGTCGGACTTGGGCGCACCCGGAGGCCTGGGAGCGAGAGGGGGCGCGGAACGCACCGGAGTCCACGAAAGCCGCACCTCACCTTCCGCCAGCCCGACCGTGAGAGCCTCCGGAGCCGGAGGCGGTTCACGGACCGTGATCCCGACCGTCGCCGAGACAGGCGATCGCTTCCCTTCTCCGTCCAGCACAATGAGTCCGTAAACGTAGCGCGCCTGCTGCGGAGCCTGCACGACACGCAGCGCCTCCGCGTCGCGGTAAAGCAGCCGGCCCTGCGGCGCCGCTTCCCGCAAAGCCGGCCCGCTCAGCGCGATCACGAGCTTCGATTCCTTCTCGAACGTGCGCAGGACCGTCCGATGCGACACCGTCGTTGGCGTGAAGGTGGTCGCCCGCATCCGCAGCACCCTGACGGTCGCACCCTCACCAAGCGGCGAACCATCGGTACGCGCCCCGGGAATCGTGGCGGTGAGCACCACGTCCGATCCGACCTGGCGGACTCGGACATCCTGCGGCGCCCCGGGCAGAATGCGGATCGGCGCGAGAGGCGGCCCTTTCTTGCCGCAGGCGAGGAGAGTCACCGCACCCATCACAGCGGCGGCGATCAACGCCAGGCGAATCGTACGGGGACCGGGAAGGCGGCTCACGTCAGAGGATGTACCGGCTCAGGTCCTGATCGTTCACCACATCGGCGAGCATGCGCTGCACGTAGGCGGCGTCGATGGTGATTCGACGCTCGCTCAGGGTCGGAGCATCAAACGAGATCTCGTCGAGCAGCCGCTCCATGACCGTGTGCAGTCGCCGCGCGCCGATGTTCTCGGATCGATCGTTCACCCTCGCCGCCAGCTCGGCGATCGCCCGCACCGCGTCCTCGGTGAAGAGCAGTTCGATCCCCTCCGTGAGGAGCAGGGCGCCGTATTGCTTCACGAGCGCGTTCTTCGGCTCGGTCAGGATGCGCACGAAGTCATCGGTCCGCAGCGACGACAGCTCGACGCGGATCGGGAATCGCCCCTGCAACTCGGGTATGAGATCGGACGGCTTGCTGACATGGAAGGCGCCCGAGGCGATGAACAGGATGTGATCGGTGCGCACGGCTCCGTGACGCGTCGTCACCCGGGTTCCCTCGACGAGGGGCAGCAAATCCCGCTGCACGCCCTCGCGGCTGACGTCCGGGCCGGACCCGCGCTCGCGTCCGGCGATCTTGTCGATCTCGTCGATGAACACGATCCCCGACTCCTCGACGCGTCGCAGCGCCTGCCGCTTCACCTCATCGGCGTCGATCAGTTTCTCCTCCTCCTCGCGCTCCAGAATGTCACGCGCCTCGGCGACCGAGACACGGCGCTGCTTCCGGCGGGGTCCGAGCCACGAGCTGAGCGTCTCGCGGAGGCTGATGTCCATTTCCTCCATTCCCGCCGCGCCGAAGATTTTCATCGCCGGGATCGTCTCCTGGCGGACCTCGACCTCCACCTGCCGCTCATCCAGGCGCCCGTCGCGCAACTGCTGCCGGAGCTTTTCGCGCGTCTTCAGATACGGATCGGCCGGCTCCCCCTCCCCCATCGCGGGACGGAAGCCCGGCGATGGCGGGGGCAGCAAGAGATTGAGCAGGCGCTCCTCGGCGGCCGTGCGCGCCGTCCCCAGAACCTCCCCCGATCGTTCGGCCCGCACCATCTCGACCGCCACGTCGGCCAGATCACGAACCATCGATTCGACGTCGCGCCCGACGTAACCGACCTCGGTGTATTTCGACGCCTCGACTTTGATGAACGGCGATCGCGTCAGGCGCGCCAGGCGGCGGGCGATTTCGGTCTTTCCCACTCCGGTTGGTCCGATCAAGATGATGTTCTTGGGAGTGACCTCCTCGGCCATCTCCGGCGACAGCTTGAGGCGACGGGTCCGATTGCGCAGGGCGATCGCCACCGCCCGCTTCGCCTTCGCCTGACCCACGATGTAGCGATCCAGCTCTTCGACGATCTGGCGAGGCGTCAGATCCTCGACCGGCAGGGTGAGGGCCGCCTGCGGCTCGCCGCCAGTTGCAATCCGGCGGGCCGTCATCACAGCTCCTCGATCGTGATGTTCTCGTTGGTGTAGATGTCGATTCCGGCCGCGATGCGCAGCGCCTCCTCGATGATGTCGCGCGCGCTCATCTCGGTGCGCCGCACCAGGGCCCGGGCCGCCGCCAGCGCCGCCTGGCCGCCCGAGCCGATCGC
This sequence comes from Acidobacteriota bacterium, assembly GCA_018606725.1. Lineage (GTDB taxonomy): Bacteria > Acidobacteriota > Polarisedimenticolia > Gp22-AA2 > Gp22-AA2 > JAGYID01. The sequence goes on along the minus strand of JAGYID010000095.1, from coordinate 2,674 downwards.
GACCACGCCGTCATCCGGCTCGATCAAGTCGCCGGTCCCCGACAGGAGAAATGTCCTCGCGTCCGAGGCGACGAGCAGCATCGCCTCCAGCCGCCGCAGGGCGCGGTCGCTTCGCCAGTCCTTGGCCAGCTCGACAGCGGCGCGCTCCAGATTGCCGTGGAACTCCTCCAGGCGGGCCTCGAAGCGCGTGAACAGCGCGAAGCCGTCGGCGGCGGAGCCGGCGATGCCCGCAAGGATCCTGTCCTGGTACAGTCGCCTGACCTTGCGGGCGCCCTGCTTCATGACCGTATCGCCGAGAGTGACCTGGCCGTCCGAGCCGATCGCGACCTTGCCACGATGACGGACGCACAGGACGGTGGTGGCGTGGAGTTTCACGAACGCGGGCCTCCCGACGATCATTCGCGCCGCAAAGGCGCGTGCCCGGTCATTATCACGGAAGCTCCGGGGACGGTCAAACCGCCCGCCCGCAGGGGCGCCGCCGGCGCAGCGGGCCCGGAGCGGTCGCATCGTTTCAGGCCGGCACCGCCGGCGACAGGCGCGCGCGTGCGTCGACGACGCACGACGTCGACCGTTCACTCCCGACGATCAATGGATTGATGTCGACCTGCTCGATGGCGGGATGGTCGGCGGCGAGCTGCGCCAGGCGCAGCAGGCACTCGACGAGGAACTCCTCGTCGACCTCCGGGCCGCCGCGGACACCGGCCAGGAGTGGATAGCCGCGGATGGCGCGAATCATGTCGCGCGCTTCTGCGTCCGTGATCGGCAGGATCCGGAACACGACGTCCTTCATGACCTCGACGAAGATGCCGCCGAGGCCGAACATCAGGACCGCACCGAACTTCGGGTCCCGGGCCAGCCCGAGAATCGTCTCCCGGCCGCGGGCCATCGCTTGCACCTGAAAGCGGAACGGCTCGGCGCGGAGCCGCTCCCGCATCGCCCTGGCGGCGGCGCCGACCTCCTGCGCCGAGCGCAGGTCGACCGTCACGGCCCCGCGGTCGCTCTTGTGGATCAGGGTCGGCCCGACCGCTTTCAGCACAACCGGATAGCCCAGGACGCCGGCGGCCGCGATCGCCTCCTCCTCGGTCGGCACGATGCGGGACGGCGCCAGCGGCAAACCATAGGCGGCCAGCAAGTCGGACGTTTCCTCGGCGGACAGATCGGCGCGGCCGGCCGCCGCGGCAGCCTTCACGATGCGTCCAGCCCGCTCGCGGTCGACGTCGTAGGAGGCAAACCGTCCCTCGGGGCGATCCCGGATCCGCCGGTAGCGCTCGAGGCCCGCCAGGGCCCGCGCCGCCCCCTCCGGGAATGCGTAGACGGGAATGCCGGCGCGGCGCAGGTCCACCACCGCCTGCCGGCCCTGCTCCTTGCCCATGAAGCAGGAAAGGATCGGAATGCGGGCGCCGCGCACCCCGTCGATGATGCTGCGAGCGACCTCCACGGCGTTGATCATGATCGGTGACACGAAGATCACGATCAGAGCATCGATCGCCGGCGAATCCCGCAGGATTGCAAGCGCCCTGGCGTAGGCCTCCGGCCCGGCGGCGGCGACCATGTCGACCGGGTTGCGGACGCTCGCCTCCGGCGCCAGGACCGACCGCAGCGCCGCCTGGGTCTCTGCGGGGAGCTCCACGACATCCAGCCCCAGCGTGGCGCAGGCGTCGGTGGCCATGATCGCAGGTCCGCCGGCGTTGGTCAGGATGGCGACCCGGTTGCCGCGGGGCAGCGGCTGGTGCGCGAATGCCGTGGCCAGGGTGAACAGGTCGCTCATGGTCTCGACCCGCAGCACGCCGCTCTGTTCGAACAGCGTGTCCACGACCGCCTCGCTGCCGGCGAGCGCTCCGGTGTGTGAGAACGCTGCTCGTGCCCCCGCCGCCGTCCGACCCGACTTCACGGCCAGGATCGGCTTGGCCCGCGTCACCCGCCGGCAGATGCGGACGAACTTCTCCGGGTTGCCGAAGGACTCGAGGTACATCAGGATGACGTTCACGGCCGGATCGTCCTCCCATGCCTCGATCAGGTCGTTGCCCGAGATGTCGGCCTTGTTGCCCATGCTGACGAAGTAGGCAATCCCCAGTCCGATCTCCGCCGCCTGGGCCAGGATGACTTCGCCGAGCGCGCCGCTTTGCGACATGAAACCGGCGGAGCCGCGCTCGGGCCGCGTGGCCGCGAAGGTGGCGTTCATCCGGAATTCCGGGTCGGTGTTGATCACCCCCATGCAATTGGGCCCGACCACCCTGATCGCCGCGGCCCGCACTTTCGCCTGCAGCACCGCCTCCTCGGCCGCCCCCGCCCCGCCGACCTCCCTGAAGCCGGCGGTGATGACGACCAGCCCCTTGATCTGCTTGGCGATGGCGTCGTCCAGGACCCCGGGCACGGCCGCGCGCGGCACCACGACCACCGCCAGGTCGATCGGATCGGGGATGTCGCGCAGGCTGGGGTAACAGCGGATCGAATGCACCGACGCCGACTTCGGATTGACCGGGTAGATCGCCCCGGTGAAGCCGAATTCGATCAGGTTGTGCAGAATTTCGTGGCCTATGCCACGACCGTCGCGCGAGGCGCCGACGACGGCGATCGAGCGGGGCCGGAAGATGGCGTCGAGAGCGCGGTCCATGACGGGCGCATCATAGCAGGATGTGGCGGGCCGGGGCCGCGCGCCTCCTCCTCCACGATG
>JAGYID010000189.1 GCA_018606725.1 Acidobacteriota bacterium | reverse complement strand
CTCGCCGATGCCACCGCATCGCCTGCGTCGCGGGCGCCTCGCATCCGGCCCCACGGCGTCCGGAACGCGGCCCAGCCCAATACTCGGACAGGCTCCTAGACGCCCGGGACGCCGGCGGCGCCTTCCAACCGCTTGCGGACGGCATCGAGGATGCCGTTGACGAATTGCCAGGAGTCCTCGCCGCCAAATCGCCTGGCGACCTCGATCGCCTCGTCGATCACGACGATCGGCGGGGTTTCCGGCTCGGCGAGCATCTCGAACACCGCCATGCGCAGGATGTTCCGGTCGACGATCGCCAGGCGCTCAAGGCGCCAGTGCTCGAGGCTCTGGGCCAGGAGGAGATCGATCTCCTCCCGACGGGCCCAGGTGCCGCGCGCCAGCCGCTCGGCGAAGCGACGCACGTCGATCGGGGCCTCGCGGTCGCTCCAGAACTGCGCCGCCGCTTCGCCGATCGCCGTGCCGGCGGCGTCGGCCTGGTAGAGCATCTGCAGGGCGTACTCGCGCCCTTTGCGTCGCGCCCCCACATTCAGTCCAGGCTCTTGAACAGGTTGACCATCTCGAGGGCGGCGAGCGCGGCATCCCAGCCGCGGTTCCCGCCCTTCGCCCCGGCGCGTTCGATCGCCTGCATCAGCGTTTCGGTGGTGACGACTCCGAAGGTCACCGGCCGGCCGCTCTCGAGCGCCGCGGCGGCGATGCCGCGCGCCAGCTCGGAGCAGACCTGTTCATAGTGCGACGTCTCGCCGCGGATGACGCAGCCCAGCGCCACGACCGCATCATGCCGCTTCGACAGCGCCAGGCGGCGGGCGGTCACCGGGATCTCCAGCGCACCGGGGACGCGCGCCACCAGGATGTCGCCGTCGGCCACGCCGTGCCGTTTCAGGCAATCGAGCGCCCCGTCGAGCAGCCGCTCGCAGATGAAGTCGTTGAAGCGGCTGACCACGACCCCGATCCGCAGTCCGTTCCCGTTCAGATGTCCCGCGAGCACGCGCGGCGCCATCGCCCGCTCCTTCGCATCCCTCGCTGTTCAAGGTTGGCGCATCGTAGCGGGCGGTCGCGCGGCCTGTCAAGGCGCGCCGCCGTCCCCTTACGAGGCCGGCAGGCAGGGCCGCAGGAGCGCCGCCCAGGCGGGCGCGAGCAGCCATTTGAGGACGAGATCGGCGGCCAGGAGGAGAGCGGCGGCGCCGTACCAGCGCCAGCCGGGTTTCGTCGCGCCGCCGCCCGCCGTCGGCGGGCCTCCCGGCCCCAGACGCGCGACGGCGGCCAGGAGCAGCGGCCGCGCCAGCGCCACGCCCAGGAGGACATAGGCGATCACCCGAAAGATCGCCCACGGAGGCCAGCCGAGCAGCATGGCCCGGCCGGCGGCCCCGCCCGCCGCCAGGCTGCCGACGTAGTAGGACATCCACCCGACCAGCATCGCCCCCATGCCGATGCCGAGCAGGCCGCCCGAGGCCAGCGCCGCCACGACGAAGACCCCGAGGTGGAGCAGGTGCTGCGGCACGAAGCGCGCCGGGTCGGTCTCCCGGCCGTGCCCGTCGCGCACGTAGGCGAACATCTCGTCGCGATAGTCCGGCCCGCGCAGCACGACGGCGCCGGTGGCGACCGGGTCGCGCGCCGTCTGGACGATGAGCGAGGCCGACAGGGCGGCGGCCCACAGGAGCACGGCGCCGGCGGCGGTCCCCGGCCGGCCGCGCACCACCAGGGCGGCCATCACCGGATAGACAGCCAGGGTCGCCAGGATCGGCAGCGCCAGGCGGCCACCGAGGAGCCCGGCCAGCAGAACGCCGCACGGGGCGAGGAGGGCGGGCAGCAGGACGAGAAGCGCGCGTCGCGCCGGGCTCACGAGACGGTCGGCTCGTCGAGGCTCAGGAAACCGCGCAGCCGGCGGGCGCGCTCCTCGATCGACCGCTCGGAGAGATCGAGCAGCCGGCGCAGGCTGAAGTCCTCGACGCAGAACGACGCCAGCACGCTGCCGTAGATCATCGCTGCCCGCAGGGCGCGGCCATCGGCGGCGCCCGCGCGGGCCAGATGGCCCATGAAGCCGCCGGCGAACGAATCGCCGGCGCCGGTCGGATCGACCGGTCGCTCGACCGGATAGGCGGGGACGGCGAAGTAATGACCGTTGGTGAACAATGCCGCGCCGTACTCGCCGCGCTTGATGACCAGGAAGCGCAGGCCCAGCCCGAGCAGACGCTGCGCCGCCACGACCGTGTTGATCTCCCCCGCCAGCATGCGGGCCTCGGCGTCGTTGATCACCAGCCCGTCGACCTGGGCCAGCAGCCGCTTCAGATCCGGGTTCTTGCGCTCGATCCAGAAGTTCATCGTGTCGCACGCCGACAGACCGGGCTTGACGTGCCGCAGGACCTCGGCCTGCAGGGCCGGGTCGATATTGCCGAGGAACAGCCGGTCGGCGCCCACGTCCTCCTTGCGCAGGCGGGGCCGGAAGGTCTCCAGGACGTTCAGGTGGGTCGCGTGGGTGGTCCGATCGTTGAGGTCCTCGGAATACTCCCCCGCCCAGCGGAAGGTCTTGCCGCGGGCGATCTCGATCCCCGACGTATCGATGCCGCGCTCGCCCAGGAGCCGCATCGGCGCCTCTCCGAAATCCTCCCCCACCACGGCGACGATGCGGACCGGGGTGAAATAGGACGCCGCCGCGGCGAAATACGCGGCCGAGCCGCCCAGCACTTCCCGGGCGGACCCGTACGGGGTCTTGACCGTGTCGAACGCGACCGTGCCGACGACCAGCAGCGACATCGCCTCAGTCCAGGTATTTCCCCGTGATCGGCCGCAGGCGCCGGCGCGCTTCTGGCGGGATGCGGTCCGGCTCGGTGAGAATGGCGTTGGCGAGCGCCGTCGCGCAGCCGCAGGCGCGCGCCGCCGGCAGCAGGCCCACGACCCCCGACAGGATGGTTTGCGCGGCGCGGGCGTTCTGCTGCAGCCGGTTCACCACCTCGCTGACGGTGACGTGCGGCTCGTCCGTCTTCCAGCAATCGAAATCGGTCACCATGGCGAGCGTCGCGTAGCAGATCTCCGCCTCGCGCGACAGCTTGGCCTCCTGCGCGTTGGTCATGCCGATGATGTCGACGCCCCAGGAGCGGTACAGGTTCGATTCGGCGCGCGTCGAGAACTGCGGTCCCTCCATGCACAGGTAGGTGCCGCCGCGGTGCATGCGCGTGCCGCCCGCCTGGCCGGCGCGGGCCAGCGCCCCCGACAGCTCCGCGCAGAACGGATCGGCCAGCGACGCGTGCGCCACGATCCCCTCGCCGAAGAAGGTCGACGGGCGGTGCCGCGTCCAATCGATGAGCTGGTCCGGGAGTACGACATCGAGCGGTTTCAGGTGCTCCTTCATGCTGCCGACGGCGCTCACCGATACCAGACGCTCGACCCCGAGCGTCTTGAAGCCGTACAGGTTCGCCCGGTAGTTGATCTCTCCCGGCAGCAGCCGGTGACCGCGACCGTGGCGGGCCAGGAACGCCACCTCGCGGCCGGCCAGCCGGCCGAGGAGGAACGCGTCCGACGGCTCGCCAAACGGCGTCGCGACCCGCTCCTCGCGGCTCTCCGACAGCCCCTCCATCCGATACAGACCGCTGCCGCCGATGACTCCGAGTGCCGCCATGCGCCCGACTCCTTCGCGGGCGGGCATCGTAGCACCGCACTTTCCAACCCGTCAAACGCAGCGGGCGAAGTGTGCCGAGATCTCGTAGGCTGGGGCGGCGGCGTGCGCCTCGCGGGGCACGCTGCGCGCCGCCCGGATCGGCAAAGAGCGCCGACGGGCGGTGCTCGCTCGCGCTCCGCACGGCGGGCTCGGCTACAAAGCGCTCACTCCGCCGCGCTGCGCGACGGCCCCGCGAGG
>JAGYID010000188.1 GCA_018606725.1 Acidobacteriota bacterium | reverse complement strand
GCGCTGCACGCCGAGCGCCGCGAGTTCGCCGATGCCGAGCGCGAGTACCGCACCGCGCTTCGGTTGAGCCCGCGGTTCCCGCCGACCTACCTGAACCTCGCCGACCTGTACCGGGAGCAGGCGCGGGACCCCGAGGGCGAGTCGATCCTGCGCGACGGGCTGCGCGTGGCGCCGGGGGACGCCCGACTCCTGCACGCGCTCGGTCTCCTGCTGGTGCGCCGACAGCGGACGCCGGAAGCGCTCGACGCCCTCGCGAAAGCGGCGGCCGCCGCCCCCGGCGTCGCCCGCTACGCGTACGTCTACGGCGTCGCCCTGCACTCGGCCGGCCGGATCGACCGGGCGATGACCGTGCTGAAAGAGGCGCGCCAGCGGCACCCGGGTGACGCGGACATCCTGGTGGCGCTGGCGACCATCAGCCGCGACGCCGGCCGGCTGGGCGACGCGATCGATTACGCGGGCCGCCTGGTGGCGCTGGACCCGGACGACCAGCAGGCGCGGCAATTCCTCGCCCAGCTGCAGGCCGCCCGGAAGTGAGCCGGCGCGGGGGTGAGCCGGCGGCCGTCCGTCCGGCCGATGATTCGCCGGCGAGGCGCCCGCCCGCTTATCATTCGCCGGCTGCCCACCCGAAGGAGGGACAATCGATGCATCGAGCCTGCCGCTTCCGACCTGTCGCCCGGCGCGCCGCGCGCGCGGCGGCTTTCCTGGCCATCGCGCTGATGGTCGTGATCGGACCGCGCACCTACGGGGCGGAGGCCGACCCCGCGGCCCTGGCCGCCAACCTCACCGACCGGATGAAATCGGACCTGAAGCTGAGTGGCGACCAGGTCGGAAGGGTCGAGGCGATCAACCTCGAGGCACTGCGCAAGATGCAGGCGCTGGTCGGCCAGCGGGCCGCCGCGGCCGGCTCCGCCAGCACCGCGGGCGCCGCTGGCTCCGCCGACAACGCCGGCGTGGCCGGCTCCGGTGGCGATCAGCGCGCGACGGGGCAGGCGCTTGGCGCGATCTTCAAGGAGCGCGAGACGGCGCTACGCGGCGTCCTGACGCCGAATCAGCTCCAGACGCTCCAGCAGCAGCGGGCCAAGTGGACGGCCGCTCTGGAAACCCAGGCGATGACCATGGAGCTCGGCCTGAGCGACGAGCAGGCGCGGAAGGTCGAGGCGATCAACCAGAAATCGACCAAGGCAATGCAGTCGATCCTTTCCGGTCCGCCACCGACCCTGCCGCGCCAGAAGATGGCGCGGGGGCGTCAGCTGCGGGCGGCGGCCGACGAGCGCGACACCGCGCTGAAGTCGGTCCTGACCGCGGAGCAATGGAAGACCTTCGAAGCGAAGCGGGACGAGCGCCGCGAGATGTTCAAGGAGCGGATGGAGCAGAATCGTCCCTGAACAGGAGCGGGATCTGCTTCGACGCCAGGGGCGTGAACCTCAGCAGGCAGCGGAACGCCTCGCGGTGCGCGCCCGGATCGGCGTCAGGCCCGACGTAGAGCCGGGCGACCAGGTCGCGCCAGCGCAGCAGCTCGCGGCGAAGCGCCCGCCGGTCATTGACCCTGACGGTCAGGTCTGTGAGCTGCAGAACCCGCTCGTACGAGCTGCGCAGTCGCCCCCGATCCGATGGCCCCATCATCTGGCCGGCCCGGTTCATCTCGTTGCCGATCATCAGGATCTGCTGATCGAGCGTGAAAGTCGCCCAGCGTTCGGCAGACAACCCGCCGTGTTGCACCACGTCAGATCTCTCCGCCCGTGCCGACCGGCGAGAAAGAAGATCTGACGTTGGCCTCCGCGCCGGCGACAACGATCCGGACTTCATCCACGCGCCTTCGGGACAGGAGCCATGTGCGCTCGGCCGACTTCTTTACGCAGACGCCCTTCACGTGGATCCGTCGTCGCGATCCAGAATGAACAGCCGCCGGGCTGTCCCTTCCGCGACCCGGACGGGTGACGCCGGCAACGGGACCTTCTTTGGCCCGCGGCGGCTATCTGGTCAAGGATGCGCCCGGCCCGTCCCGGCCGGCCGGATCCACCGCAGCAGCGGAACGGTCATCAGCGTGGTGACCAGCGCCATCAGCGCCATCATGGTGAAGACGGTCCCGGAGATGGCGCCGATCTCCAGGCCGATCTTCAGCACCACCAATTCCATCAGTCCGCGCGTGTTTAGGAGGGCGCCGAGCGCCGCGGCCTCCCGCCACGGCATGCCGGTGGCGCGGGCCGCCAGCATGGCGCCGCCGGCCTTGCCGGCGACCGCCACCAGGAGGACGAGCCCGAACATGAACCACATCGAGCCGCCGCTCAACAGCCCGAGGCTGGTGCGCAGCCCCGCCGATGCGAAGAACAGCGGCAGGAACAGGACGACGGTCACGTCCTCGAGCCGCTTGGCCAGAAGGCCGGTGATGCCGGAATCGCGCGGCATGATGGCGCCGAACAGGAAGGCACCGAACAGCGCGTGCATCCCCAGCCGGTCGGTCACCCACGCCGACGCGAACAACGTGATCAGGATCAGCGCCAGGCGGCCCTGCGTCAGGGAGTCACGGTCGGCGCGCCGCCGCTCCAGGCGGTGCAGCGCGCCGCGGACGATGGTCCACATCACGACGACGTAGAGAGTCAGGCCGGCGAGCGTCAGCCAGAGGGGCGCGCCGGCGCCGGTCGACCGGACCAGCCAGACGACGGCCGCCAGGATGCACCAGGCCTGCACGTCATCGACGGCGGCGCAGGCCAGGGCGACTGACCCGACCCGCGTCCCGAGCAGCCGCTCCTCGGCGAGGATGCGGGCCAGGACCGGGAACGCCGTGATGCTCATCGCCGCCCCCATGAACAGCGCGAAGTGCAGGACCGGGACGCCGGGCCGGCCGAGGGCGCGCAACAGGGAGACGGCCAGCAGCGCCCCGAGGATGAACGGCACCACGATGCTGGTCTGACTGATGAACAGGGCGCTGCGCCGGCGGCCGCGCAGCTCGTGCAGGTCGAGCCGGGTCCCGACCAGAAACATGAACAGCACCAGGCCGATGGTGCTGAGCGTATCGAGGGCGCTCAGGCTGCCGGGTGGAAACAGGACCCGCGAGGCGCCCGGAGCCAGCGCCCCGAGCACCGACGGCCCCAGCAGGATGCCGCCCGCCATCTCGCCCATGACCTGAGGCTGGTGGATGCGGCGGAACAGCCACCCGGTGGCGCGCGCGACCGCGAGGACCACGGCGATCTGCAGCAGGAGCGTCGTGAGCGATGACATCGGCGCCGCAATCTATCACAGCGAATGTTTCCGGCGTGGTAAGATGCGCCCGCTTTGGAGCCGCCGTGGCTCCTTCACCGGGGCCACCGGCTGTCGAGCCCCGAAAGGAGGGAAGTAATAATGATGGTACGCAGACTGCTCTTCGCCGTCATGATTCTGGGGATGTGCACCGCGGCGGCGCACGCGGGCATTTTCGTCGGCGCCAGCGTCGGTAGCTCGGGCGTGGATGTCCAGGATTCGTCCGTCGACTTCAGCGAATCCGCGACCGGCTACAAGGCGTTCGGCGGCTTTCGCATCATGAAGTTCTTCGCGGTCGAGGGAGGCTACGTCGATTTCGGCAGTCCGGAAGGATCCGCCGGCGGCGGAACCGATGTGAAGGTAAGTGCCACCGGCTGGGACGTGATGGGGGTCGGCACCCTGCCCCTCGGCAAGCACTTCGAGATCTTCGGAAAGGCCGGCTTCATCCTCTGGGACAGCGACGTCGACAGTTCCGGATCGGGCTCCGCCAGCGACAGCGGCAACGACTTCATGTACGGAGCCGGCGTCGCCTTCAAGTTCGGCAAGCATTTGGCCGTCCGCCTCGAGTACGAACAGTTTGACGTCAGCGACATCGATACCGTCGACCTGACCTCCGCCGGC
>JAGYID010000094.1 GCA_018606725.1 Acidobacteriota bacterium | reverse complement strand
CGCCCGGCGGCGTCGATCGCCGCCAGCAGCGTTGCGGCCTCGCGCGTGCCGATCGCGTGCAGGCGGACGGTGAGGCGCGTCCGGCGGACGTCGGGCGTCATGACCCGGCGGATGTCGCCCTGGTCGGTGGCGGCATCGAGGAGATCGAACAGCCCCGCCAGCTGCTCGGCGTCGTCGGGAAGCGCCAGCCGGTCGAGACGGCGCTCGGCGCGGTTGAGCTGCGCCAGGAGATCGGTCAGCGCCAGGGTCCCGGTGACCCCGGGCTCGCGCCGCACCGCGCCCGCGAACGCCTCGAGCCGGCGGACATCGTCGATCCCGGTAAGCGGTCGGCCGTCGCGCCGCTCGATCACGAGGTCGATCGCGTTGGCTCCCCCGAGCGCCTGGTCGATGATGCGGGTGTCGCGGACCAGCGGCTGGTCCTCCCGCAGGAAGCGCAGCAGGTCGGTGTTGTTGTGGATCATCGGCAAGCCGGCGAGCGCCAGGACGGTCGGCACGGCGGCCGCCAGGAACACCAGGCGCGGGCGGAGCACCGCCAGCCGCGCCGCCGCCGCCAGGAACGCCTCGACCGCCATCCCCGTGCGCCGGCGGGGCGCCGCCGGCGGCTCGAGGAGCGACAGCGCGGCGGGCATCAGCGTGAAGTTGAGCACGAACGACAGCATGATGCCGAACGCGCCGAAGGCGCCGAACAGGCGGACCGCCGGGATGTCGCTCACCATCAGCGAGCCGAGACCGATCGCGGTGGTCAGCGACGTCATGAAGCAGGGCGCCAGGAAGAAGCGCAGGATGTGCCGCAGCCGATCCGTCCGATCGGCGATCCGCGGGCCGAGCGCCACCCATTCCTGGAACAGGTGGATGGCGGTCGTGATCGACAGCACCAGCAGCAGCGGGGGCAGAAGCGACGTGATGACGTTCACCTGGTACCCGAGGGCAACATACAGGCCCAGGGTCACCACCACGGTCACCCCGGTCACCAGCAGCGGCAGGACCACCCCCGCCAGATGGCGCGTCACCACCGCCAGGGAGATCGCCAGCATCAGCACCGAGAGCGGCAGCATCACCTTCTGGTCGCGCCCGACCAGGCGCGTGGTGTCGTGCTTCTGGAGCGTGATCCCGGTGACGTGAAGCGCCATCCCCGCCGGCCCGGCTTCGTGCTGCATCGCCCGCAGGTCGTGGACCAGACGCGCCCGGTAGGCGTCGTCGCCCGGGCGGTCCTCGACCTCGACGACGATCGCCGCGGTGCGCCGATCCTCCGAGATCAGGAGGCCGGTCAGGTGCGGGTTGACGTCGAGGGCCCGGCGCACCGCCGCCGCGCACGCCTCACCGGGCGGCAACGGATCGGGGAGCAGCGGCGCCGGCTCGGCGCCATCCGGCCCGGAGACGATCTGCCGGACGTTGGCGAGGCTCGTGGCGCGGCGGACACCGTCGAGGGCGGCGATGCGCGACGTCAGGGCGCCGATGGTCGCCAGTCCGCCGGGGCCGAGGAGATCGGGATGGGTCAGGGCGACGATGATGACCTCGTCGCTGCCGAAGTCGCGCCGGAACTCCTCCTCGGAGCGCTGCTCGGCCGCGCGCGCCGAGTTCATCGAGGCGGTGCTCTGCTCCTGGCGCGCGCCCATGGCGAACCAGCCGCACAGCAGGACGAGCGCCACCGTTGCGGCGAAGAAGAGCGGCCGGCCGCGCCCGAGCACGAGGGCGACGAGGGGCCGCGCGACGAATGACGGAAGCGGGCTCACGCGGGGGGCGCCGCCATGGCGACGAATGTCAATGGATCTCCCAATCTCCAGCGGGCACCGCGGTCAACGCGCGCGCCGTCCCGGCTCCCGCTCCGATGTCTCCCCCGGCGCCCTGCATGATATCGGAGAGGTGCTAGAATCCGCCATTCGTTGAAGTCCCCCGCTCGTCAACCGGGTGGATGCCATGCTCGCTCCTTTCTACTTGATCATCCTCGCCTGCGTCGTGGCCGGTCCGGTCCTGGCGCTCATCGCCCTGTCCAGGATCAATCGCCGCGGCGGCGTTCGTGACCGACTGCAGGAAGAAGAAGGCAGGCTCGAAGCGATCGAGACGCGGCTCGCGGCCCTGCAAAGGCGCTTGGTGACTCTCGAGCGCGCAGTCTCCGGGGTGTCGCCCGCCGCCCCCGCGCCGGGGGTGGCGCCGACGGCTGCCACCACTGCCCACGCACCGGCCGGCCCGTTCGAGCCGCCGCCCGACGTGCCGTTCGAGCCGCCGTCCGAGACTCCATCCGCGCCGCCGTTCTGGACGGCGCCGCCGCCGGGACGGGAGGCCTCGCCGCCGATCCCGCCGGAGCCGCCGCAGCCTCCCGCCCCGTCGATCGACTGGGAGCGCTGGCTCGGCATCCGCGGCGCGGCCGTCGTGGGCGCCGTGGCGCTCGGGCTGGCCGGTCTGCTGTTCTTCAAGTACTCGATCGAGCAGGGGCTCATCACCCCCGCCATGCGCGTCGTCCTCGGCACGCTGACCGGCCTCGGGTGCCTGGTCGGGGCGGAGTGGCTGCGGGCCCGCGGCTATCGGCAGACGGCCGAGGGGATCTCCGGGGGCGGCGTGGTGATCCTGTACGCGGCGTTCTGGGCGGCGAGCGTCCTGTACGGACTGATCGGCCTGCCGGTCGCGTTCATCCTGATGGTGCTGGTGACCGCAGCCAGCTGTCTGCTGGCCGTGCGGCACGCCTCGCTGGTCATCGCCGTGCTCGGCCTGGTCGGCGGCTTCGCGACGCCGCTGCTGCTGTCGAGCGGCGCCGACCGGCCGATCGGGCTGTTCGGCTACGTCCTGCTGCTCGATCTCGGCCTGCTCGCCGTCGGCCGCAAGCGCGCCTGGCCGTCGCTCGGCCTGCTCGCCCTGCTGGGGACCGTGCTGATGCAGGGGCTCTGGATCTTCGCCCGCATGGGGCCGGAGCGGCTGTTCCTCGGGCTGGCGATCCTGGTCGTGTTCGCGCTCCTGTTCGTCGTCTTCGGCCGGATGGCCGGCGGCACCGGGTCGCGGCTCACCTGGCTGTGGAGCCAGATCGGCGCCATCGCCTTCCCCTTCATCTTCGCGCTTTACTTCGCCGCCCGGGTCGGCCTCGGGCCGCACCTCTACCCGATTGCCATCCTGCTGGCCTTGCTCGGCGCGGGCGCCTCATGGATCGCCAGCGAGCAGGGCCTGCCCCAGCTCGGCGTCGCGGCGGCCACCGCGAGCGTTGTCGTGGTCGCGGTCTGGCTGCTGCAGCACTCGCTGACGGCCGCTCTCGCCTGGGAAACGGTCGCGTCGGCCGCCGGGCTCGCCCTGGTCTTCCATCTGTTCGTCGAGCGCAACCGCGAACCGGCCGGCTTCGATGGCCCCGCGCCCGCCGCCATGATCGCGGCGTGCGGCACGTTCGGCCTCCTGGTGCTCGCGGCCGCCGCGGCGGAGGCACCGATCACGCCTTGGCTCGCGGGCTGGGCGGCCCTGGCCGGGCTGCTCTATCGGCACGCGGCGTTTCCCCGGCGGGGCGTTCTGCAGTTGGTGGCCGCCTGCGGGATCGGCCTCGGCCTGACATTCTTCCATCTCGCCCACTTTCGCAGCCCGGACTTTCCCGGCTCGGATCTCTTCCTGGCGCTCCTGATCGGCGCGGCCCTGGCATTGCAGACGATCGCGCTCCTGCGACGCGACACGGAGGTGCGCCGGTTCGCCGATCACGCCGCCGCGCTCCTGCCGGTGCTGCTGCTCCTCGGATTGACGCCGGCGCGGCTCACCCGTTCGCTGATGCCGCCGCTGGCGCTCGGCACCGCGTTGATCCTGGGCGTCCTGGTGATGCTGGCGGCGACCCGCTTGAAGGCCGGGCGCTGGTGCGCCGCCGCGGTCGGCGCCACGCTCCTGGCGCAGACCGCCTGGACCGCGGGCCGGGTCGGGCTGCATGAGCACCCCCGCGAAGTGATGAGCGCGTTTCTGGTCCAGGTCGCGACCGTGCTCGTCTTCACCGCCTGGCCGCTCCTTGCGTCCCGGCAGTTCGCCGCCGATCGGCCGGCCTGGCGGGCCGCGGCGCTGGCGGGGCCGCTGTGGTTCGGATCGCTGCGGCGGCTCTTCGTCTATAGCTTCGGCAGCGCCTTCATCGGCGCGCTGCCGATCGCACTCGGCGCGCTGTCCCTGTTCGCCGCCGACCGGGCGCGCCGCACCTGGCCGTCGTCCGACCCGGTCCGCAAGAGCGCCATCGTCTGGTTCGCGGCGGTCGCCCTCTGCTTCGTCGCCGTCGCCATCCCGCTGCAGCTGGACAAGGAGTGGATCACGCTCGGCTGGGCCCTCGAGGGTCTGGCGGTCATCGCCCTGTGGACGCGGCTCGATCATCCGGGGCTGAAGTATTTCGGCCTGGCCCTGCTGGCGGCGACGACCGTGCGCCTGGTCTTCAACGTCGAGATCCTCGGCTACTACCCCCGCTCGGCCTGGCGGATCGTCAACTGGCTGATGTACACCTACCTGGTTCCGGCGGCGGCGCTGCTGCAGAGCGCCGCGTTTCTGAAGCCGCGCGAGCGGGAGCGCGCCCGGCCGTGGGAGACCGCCATGTACGCCGGCGGGCATCCGGTCGGCGCCGTCGGCGCGGGCGTCGCCGCGATTCTGGTGATCTTCGTCTGGATCAACCTGGCCATCGCCGACTGGTTCACGCTCGGAACGCGCCTGACCGTGGAGCTCGGCGGCCCGCCGGCCCAGCGCCTCACCGTGTCGATCGCCTGGGGGATCTACGCGCTCCTGCTCCTCGGCTTCGGGATGGCCCGCGATTCGTCGGGGTTGCGCTGGGTCAGCCTCTGCTTCCTGCTCATCACCATCGGCAAGGTGTTCCTCTACGACCTCGGGACGCTGACCGATCTCTACCGCGTCGCGTCGCTGGTCGGGCTGGCGGTGTCGCTGATCCTGGTGTCGCTGCTGTACCAGCGATTCGTGTTCCGCAAGGAACGTCGGGGGGCATCATGAGACGGTCCGGCACGACACGGTTGGAGCTGCTCGCGGCCGGAGCGTTGCTCGCGGCGGCGCTGCCCGCCATCGCGGCGCCGGCGGCGGCGGGCGACGCGCGCACCGCGGCCGCGGAGCCGGCCGAGCTGCGCCGGCTGTTCCCGCAGGAGGCCGAGCTTCTCGCCGCCAGCCTCGGGTTGTCGCGCCTGGTTCTTCCGCCCGAAATCCTCGCCGCGTGCCGTCCCGATCTGTCGGATCTGCGGTTGTTCGACGCGCAGGAGAAGGAAATCGCCTTTCTGGTCGACGCCGGGACGGCCGCGCCCGCGGGCGCCGCCGGGCACGATGGCCTCGAAGTGACGCAGCGCTACGCGCCGCAGTTGCGCGAGGCGGCGCGCACCGAGACCCGGCGCACGAGCGGCCCGCCTCTGCGCCGGGAGACCTTCGAGTTCGCCATGCCGGATACCGCCTCGCAGACGGGCGCCTGGGTCCTGGTGGTCGAGCCGCGGGCTGCCGAGTTCGTGGCGCGGGTCAACGTCGAGGGGCTCGGCAAAGGCGCAGGCGCCGCCGCGCTCGTCCTTGTCAAAGACGGCTCCCTGTTCCGCCTGCCCGGGACCCCCGGCGCCGAGAAGCTTCGCCTGCCGCTGCCGCCGTTCGGCGGGCCGCGTCTGCGCGTCATCCTGGAGACCGAGCATCCGTTCTGGCTGCAACCGGCGCTGCGTCTCGAGAGCGCCCGCGTCCTCGAGCGCGGCGGGCGGATCGCCGTGCCGCTCCGGATTCTCTCGGTGCGCGCCGGCGACCGCCGCACGCTGGTCGATCTCGCCCGCCCACCCGGCATCGTCCCCGACCTGCTGCGCGTCGAGACCGCCACCGGCACGTTCGACCGCAAGATCGAGGCGTGGGACGAGGGACCGGCCGGCGCCGATGCCGCGCTGGGGTCGGGGCGGATCTACCGGGTGGCGGCGCTGGTCCCGGTCGGCGAGGACGAGCTGCCGCTGCGCCCGGCGCGCGGTGACCGCCTGCGCATCGAGATCGACGACGGCGACAGCCCGCCGCTCGAGAACGTCGCCTTCTCGGCCGTGATCCGGCAGCCGTCCCTCATCTTCACCGTCGCGGCCGCCGGCGGGTTGCTCCGCTTCGGCGGCGGCCGCGCGCACCCGCCGCGTTACGACCTGGTCAGCCTGCTGCCGCCGCCGGCCGCCCTCGTTACCGGCAAGCGGGCACAGGCGGCGGCGCTGCTCTACGACCCGGCGACGGTCCGTCCCGTCAGCCTCGGTCCGATCCACCCGAACCCGGCCTACGACGGCGCGCCGGCGCTGGCGTTCGCCATGCACCCCGGTGCTGCGCTCGACCGCCGCGTCTTCAGCCACTTGCGGCCGATCACCGTCCCCGCCTCGCCCGAGGGGCTGTCGCGGCTGCGGATCGAGCCGGCCGATCTGGCGGTCCTCGGCGACGATCTCTCGGACCTGCGCGTCGCCGACGACGCGTCGCGCCAGTGGCCATACCTGCTGGCGCGCGAGGCGGCGACCGATCTGGTGCCGCTGGCGGTCGAGGCGCCGGAGCGCCGCGACAACACTTCGCGGTACGTGCTGCGCCCGCCGGTGTCGCCGCTGCGCTTCGACCGGCTGCTGCTCGACACCGACGCGCCGTACTTCGACCGCGCCTTCACCCTGTCGGCGAAGATCGCCGACGGCCATGGCGACGAGATGGTGCTTCTGCGCGGCCGGCTGGCCCGCCCCGCCGGCGACCCCCGGCCGGTGAGCGTCGATCTGGCGCCGGTGCGGGCGGAGTCGCTGACGCTGGCGGTCGAGGACGGCGACGACGCGCCGCTGGTCTTCCGCTCGGTGCAGGCGCGCGTGCTTCTCCCCGAGGTCTACCTCACGGCGCCGGCCGGACGCTACGCCCTGCTCCTCGGCGCGCCCGACCAGGACCCGCCGCGCTACGAGCTGGAGCGCGTGCGCGATGTGGTGCTGGCGGTGCAGGCCGCGCCGATCGACGCCGGCCCGCTGGAGGCGAACCGGGACTACAGCGTGTCCGCCCGCCTGAAGGGCTCGGGCCTCCGCCAGACGGCGCTGCTCTGGGCGGCGCTCATCACCGCCGTCGTCGTGCTGGCGCTCCTGACCCTCCGCCTGGCCCGCCGCGAGCCGGCGCCGCCGGGGTGACTTGTGTACGTACGCTCCAGCATCTAATATACGTACATGGCCAAGTTGACGCTGAATGTCGATGCGGGTGTGGTGGCGCGCGCCAAGCGGTATGCAGCCCGGAGCGGCACATCGGTGTCGCGCCTGGTGGAGCAGCTTCTGGCGATCGTTTCCGGCGGCGCCCCGAGGCACGACGACGATCTCCCGCCAATCCTCGCGCGCCTGCGGGCCGAACTTGGGGGTCTCTCCACCGGGTCCGCCGACTACAAGCGCCACCTGGAACGCAAGTACCGATGAAACGCATCCTCGTGGATGTCAACGTCGCACTGGATGCGCTCCTCCCCCGCCCGCCCCACAAGGACGCCGCCGCGAAGATCTGGACTGCAGTCGAGCTCGGCAGAGTGATCGGTCAAGTGCCGGCACACGGCGTGACGACGCTTTTCTACCTCTTCCAGCGGGCGAAAGGTGCAGCTTCTGCCCGCCGTGCCGTGGCCGACCTCCTCGCCGTGTTCAGCGTGGCGACCGTCGATCAAGCGGTCGTTCAGAGGGCTCTCGCGCTGGCATGGCCCGACTTCGAGGACGCCGTCTGCGCGGCCACTGCCGAAGCCGAAAGGTGCGACCTGATTGTGACCCGCGATCCCTCCGGCTTCATCGGCTCGCAGGTCCCCGCGCTCGACCCGGCGACCGCTCTCGCCTTCCTCGATCGCGAAGGCGGCCCGGGCCGACTGGCCGAGCGTCCCCGCGTCCCCTACGAGGCGAGACGGAGGGCGATGCCTCTGCGTGGACGCACGCATCCACCCCGGTCATCCGCCGCCCGGCGGTGAGCTCACTTCCACTCCATCGGGAAGAAGGAGCCGGCCTTCTGCGGGTCGAGCGTGACGCCGCACAGGGAGGCGGCGCGGGCCAGCACGGGGTCGCGGCCGCTCGCGATGTCCTCGGGCGTCTCGATCACGGTCTCGTCCGGCACGACGCCGTCGTGTTCCAGGCTCTTGCCGTCACTCATGATGATGTTGGCGACCGTGATGCTGACCGCGAACACGACGATCGTGTCCGTGCCGACCTCATGACTGTGGGTGCGCGACATCATCACGGCGCCCGCCGAGCGATCGCCGATCACGGTGGCGCGCTTCTCGAGCTGCATGACGCGGGCGAACATCTCGGAGGATGAGGCCGACTGGCTGTCGAGCAGGACGATCATCTTCCCTTTCCATGCGTCGCCGGCCGCCTTGCCGATGATCGCCTTGATCGGCTCGCGGCTCTGGACGTCGCCGATCTTGACCTCGCCGTCGAGGAAGGCGCCGACCATCGCGCCCAGTGTTTCGATCGACCCGCCCGGGTTGCCGCGCAGATCGAGGATCAGCGCCTTGTGCTTCTCGACCACCCGCATGTTGTTCTTGACTTCACTCGGCGACAGGTTGAACCGCGGCATCTTCCAGATCACCAGGTCCTCTCCCATGTCCATGAACTTGTGGCGGGCGAGGTGGTTGAGGCCCTCGATCTCGTGGATGTAGTCCTCGACATCGCCGCTGCTGGTCAGCTGCAGGAGCCGTTTCTTAATCCCGATTTTGGCCGCGACCTCCAGGTCCCGCGGCTGTCCGCCCGGGCTCTGGATCTTCAGGCGCACCTTGTCGCGCGGCGCGAGGGCCTTGTACACGTAGTTCACGCCCCACAGGCTGTCGCGGGTCAGCGGGAACCCGTCGATCGTGTCGATAAGGTCGCCGCGCTTCAGATCCTTCGCTGCCGCATCCGTGCCGTCCTTGACAGCCGTCACGGCGCAGCGGTCGCCGACCATCTTCATGTAGAAGCCGTAGTCGATCTGCGCCGAGCGCGCCGGCGGCAGGAAGAACAGGTGGGAGTCCTTGAAGGAAAGCAGCGGCCTCGCGATCGCCGCGAAGCTCTGCGCGTTCGACTCCGCTTTGTCGATCTTCTCGTTGGCCGCCGCGAACGCCTGGTCCAGATCGACCCCGTGGAAGGCGGTGTCATAGTAGAACTTACTGACGTCGTCCTTGACGATCTTCAGGATCATCTGGGCCCGCTGCCGCTCGAAGCGGTTCATCGGCTCCGGCCGGACAGGGCCCACCCCGCCGAGGCACACGACGACGCCCAGCAACACCAGCTGCGCGAAACGATTGGCACCGTGTCTCTTGTTCATGAGTGGAGCGAACGTGGCGGGAGGATACCACAAGGGCGTCGGGTTCCTTTCCAAACCTCGACCTCGGGCGCGACGCCATCGACCTCTGCTATTGAACAGACCGCCCGCAGCGGAGTAGCCTGTCCGTCATCCGACGGCGGGTGCGTGGCCGACACATGAGGAGGAGAACAATGCACAGAAAGATGATGACGGTGGCGGTGGCGGGTGTTCTGGTCGGCGTGCTGGCCGGCCTGCTGGCCGGCGCATCCCTGCGCGCGGCGGTGGCAATACCGGTCTTCAAGGGGAAGGAGCCGAATGATGCGGCCGAGGCGCTCCTCGCGGCGGGCCTGGAGGCCGCCGGCAAGGGGTCGTGGGAACGCATCGCGGTGGGCGCCGTCTTCTACGAGGGAGCGGACAAGAGCCGCGGCCAGGCGATCATCGACGAGGTGCTCAACGGCAAACCCGAGTTCACCGACTTCCAGCGCGCCGCCCGACTCTATGCCGAGCTCGGGGAGTGGGACAAGGCGAAGGGGCTGTACGACAAGGCCATCGCCCTGAAGGGGTCCAAGGCGAGCCTGCTCGCCGAGGCCGGCGCCTGGTACAACCTGAACGGCGATCGGGCCAAAGCAGAGGAGCTTTTCACCAAGGCCTTTGCGGCCGATTCCGGCGACACGTGGTCCTACTCGATGGCGGCGGCATCCTACCTCGGCAAGAAGCCCCGTCCCTGGTAAACGCGCTGGACTACAGGACGCGCTTGCGGTCGAGATCCGAGGCCATGGCCCTGATCGCCTTCTGCATGTCGGTGATGCGGGAGTCCGAGGTCCAGGTCCGGCTCATGCCTGAGTAGATCATCTTTTCGGACCCGAGATCGTAGACGTTGGTCTCGAGGGAGACGGCGCGGTTGACGGTCGTGTACCCCGGGCTCGTGACGTAGCCGTAGCTCATCGACATGTAGGGGTACCAACCGCCGTACCACCCCGGGTAGCCCGCATAGCCCACGCCAACCGTCGTCGGAGGGTGATAGGTCTCCTGGTCCTGGATGCTCACCACCCGCGAGACCAGGACGTGGGTGTACCCGTCCTTCCGCAGTGATGCGGCCACCGCATCCTTGTCCACCTTGTCGATGTTCAGCAGAAGGCCGTAGGAAGTGCCCGCCTGGACGTGGCGCCGGTTGATTTCGACGGCGAAGACATCCTCGTAGAGCTGGCGAATCTCCTGGTCCGGGGTGACGCCCACGAGGAAAATCTTCTTGACGCTGCCGGCCTGGAATTCAGGAGCGGTCCATGAATGGACCATCTTGGTCGACGCGGTGCTCCAGCCCACGAGCAGCGTCCCCAGCACCACCGCCGCCCCCGCAGTCCGTGCCACAACGGATCCTGTCCTTGCCTTCATGCCGCCTCCTCGGAAGTCAATCACAACACCGGCCGTTCGGACCCAAAGGGCAAAGAAGGACACATCTTATAACGCCATCATGATCCAGTACGCTTCCAGCTACGCCCGCCCCCCGCTCCCCGCCCCTGCGCTATGATCGCCCCGTGCCCCCCGGGAAACCCTGATGATCTCCTTCGTCAACATCAGCAAGCAGTACGGGCGGCAGGCCCTGTTCGTCGACGCCTCCTTCCAGCTGAACCCCGGCGAGAAGGTGGGGCTCGTCGGCCCCAACGGCTCGGGGAAGACCACCCTGTTCCGGATGATCGTGGGCGAGGAAAGCCCGGACGATGGCGCGGTGTCGGTTCCGAAGAAGCTGACCATCGGCTACTTCCGTCAGGACGTGGAGGAGATGTCGGGGCGCTCGGTTCTGGACGAGGCGATCGCCGGGAGCGGCCGGGCGGGCGACCTGCACCACGAGCTGGAGTCGATGCAGCACGCCATGGCGGATCCGGGTCGCGCCGGCGACATGGACGCCATCCTGGCGCGCTTCGGCGAGGTGCAGGAGGAATACGACCATCTGGGCGGCTACGCGCTGGAGAGCCAGGCGCGCGAGGTGCTGCACGGCCTGGGGTTCGACGACGAGCGGATCGACGGCGATGTCGGCGCCCTGTCGGGCGGCTGGAAGATGCGGGTGGCGATGGCCCGCGTCCTGCTCGGCCGGCCCGAGGTTCTGTTGATGGACGAGCCGACCAACCACCTGGACATCGAATCGATCATCTGGCTCGAGGATTTCCTGAAGCGCTACGACGGCGCGCTGCTGATGACCTCGCACGATCGCGACTTCCTGAACCGCATCGTCACGAAAATCGCCGAGATCGACTGCGGCGAAATCATCGTGTACTCGGGCAACTACGACTTCTACGATCGCGAGCGCCGTTTGCGCGAGGCGAACCGCGAGGCGGCCTACCGGCGCCAGCAGGCGATGCTGGCCAAGGAGCAGCGGTTCATCGACCGGTTCCGGACGCACGCCGCCAAGGCGGCGCAGGTGCAGAGCCGCATCAAGACCCTCGACAAGATCGAGAAGGTGACGCTCCCCAAACAGCGCACCATCGTGACGTTCGACTTCCGGGAGCCGCCGCGGTCAGGCGACCAGGTGGCCGTGATCGAGAACCTGCACAAGGCCTACGGCCGGCGCGTCATCTACGAGGGGCTACACCTGACCATCCGGCGCGGCGAGCGCTGGGCGGTCATGGGCCGCAACGGCGCCGGCAAGACGACCCTGCTGAAGATCATCGCCGGCGTCCTGCAGCCGGATGCCGGCGAAGTCCGTCTGGGCGCCAGCCTCAAGATGGGCTACTTCGCCCAGCAGTCGCTCGACGTGCTGGACGGCGACCTGACCGTCCTCGAGCAGCTGCAGAAGGATTTCCCG
>JAGYID010000093.1 GCA_018606725.1 Acidobacteriota bacterium | reverse complement strand
ACGGTCACCGACAACGGCGGGGCCAAGGGCTCGGCGACCGTCGCCATCACGGTGCAGCAGGGGAACCATGCGCCGACCGCCAACGCCGGGGCGGACCAGACCAACAAGGACCCCGGCACTACCATCAACCTCAACGGTAGCGCGTCCCTGGACGTCGACGGCAACATGCTGTCGTACCAGTGGACCCAGACCGCCGGCCCGGCCGTGACCCTGTCGGGCGCGACCACGGCGACCCCGTCCTTCGTGTCCGCGGCGAGGACGACCGCGACCTACACCTTCACCCTGACGGTGACCGACAACGGCTCGCCGCCAATGAATGCGCAGGACTCGGTGAACGTCTCGACCCGGGTGACCTACGTGAACACCATCAGGACCCTGTACTCCGACCGTGGCGTGCAGGCGAACGGCAAGAAGCTCGGCTGCGTCGGCTGCCACGCGCCCGGACTGTCGAGGCCGCAGAGCCCGCTGACCACCTATGCCGAGGTCTATAACTGGCGCACCAAGTCGCGCAGCCTGCTCATCTCGGGCGGCTCGATGCGGCAGTACCTGGCCACCGGCGAACCTCAAGTGGTTATCGACTGGATCGACGCCGGCGCCCCCGAGACGAACTGACGAGTCGATCAGGTCGCCACGGCGCGCAGGAACGAGCTGTACGCGTCCAGATACCGGTCGACGTCGCCCGCCTGCGCCGGCACGGCGATCGTCGGCCCGGCGCCGGGCAATGCCTCCCACACGCCGCGATTGGCCATCCACAGCCGCTGCGTCACCGTGAGCAGCCGGTCGCGCCGCGCCAGGGCCTGCAGGCCGGTCTTCGGCTCCGGCCCGTACCAGTGGCCCGAGCGGGGACCGAACCGCTGCGCTGTCCAGGGCAGCCGGGCGGCGCGGATGGCGGTGTCGATGCCGTCGGCCAGCCGGGCGCCGAGGGCTGCCGTGTGCTCGTAGGCGGCCGGCGTCAGCACCCTGGTCAGCGCGGCGCGCGCGGCGGCCATCGACAGCGGGTTGCCGAACAGGGTCCCGCCGGTGGCCGTGCCGCCCTGCTCGCGCCTGACGTCCAGCTCGCGCGCCAGCGGCTCGCTCAGGCCGTAGGCCCCGAGCGGCACGCCGCCGGCGATCGACTTGCCGATGGTGATGATGTCGGGCTGCAGGCCGAACCGCCGGGTGGCGCCGCCGGGGCCGACCACGCAGGTGTGGGTCTCGTCGATGGCGAGGACCGTGCCGGCCTCGCGCGTCAGGGCCCGCAGGGCCTCGTGCCAGCCCGGCTGCGGCAGCAACAAGTGCACATTATTGGTGAGCGCCGGTTCGGTGAGGACGATGGCGACGTCGCGCGGCTCCAGGGCCCGCCGCAGGCCGTCGAGGTCGTTGAATTGGGCGATCCGGACCTTGCCGGTGGTCGCCTTCGCCAGCCCGCGCTGCACCGGGACCAGCCGGCCGTCCTCCAGATTGATCAGCCCCTCGTCGAAGTGGCCGTGATAATGACCGTCGAACAGCAGCGCCACCTCGCGCCCGGTGGCGGCGCGGGCGATGCGGATCGCCTCGACGTTCGCCTGGCTCGCCGACAGGGTGAACTGCCAGAACGGCACCGGGTAGCGGCGGGCCAGCTCCTCGGCGACCTCGACCGCCTCGATGGTCGGCAGCAGGAACTGCGTCCCGCTGCGGGCGCGCTCGGCGATGGCCGAGGCGACTTCCGGATTGCCGTAGCCGCAGAACATCACCATGTCGGACACGTTGACGTCCAGGTAGCGATGCCCGTCGACGTCGGTGAAGCCCGCCCCCTCGCCGCGATCGACGTAGACCGGGATGTCCTGATCGATCGTCATCCAGGCCATCGGCACGCCGTTCGGCATGTGCGCCCGGGCCCGCTCCAGGAGCCCCATCGTGCGCGGCCGGGCGTCGACGAACTTCTTCATCTCCCGATCGTGGATGTCCCTGACCTTGGCGGGGTCGACACCGGGTGCGGGCATGCTCGTGACCTCGATGGGGCGGCCCGAAGGGTCGCGCCGCTTGACGGGGGAGTGCTGACGAGAGGCGAATTCTACCGCCCCGGTCGCAAGGGTCGCAACAGCGAAGGGTTCGGTCGGTTCCGGCCCTGAAACAACTTGACGTCGTGACGTCAAGACGCTAAATTGTCTCCATGAGCAGCGCCCGACGAGCGACCATCTATCTGGATCCTGAACTGCATCGAGCCCTCCGCATCAAGGCGGCGGAGACCGATCAGAGCGTCTCGGACATCGTCAATGAGGCGGTCAGGCAGACACTGGCGGAAGATTCCGAGGACCTCGAGGCTTTCCGCTCCCGCGTCAAGGAGCCGAATCTCGACTTCGAGACCGTTCTGAAGGATCTGCGGCGTCGTGGCAAGCTTTGAGCTGCAGATCAAGCCTTCGGCGGTAAAGGACATCGAGGCCCTCCCCCAAAAGGATCGCCGGCGCATCATCGCCAGGATCCAAGGCCTCTCGAGCGACCCGCGCCCCCCTGGATGCGAAAGACTCTCCGGTCATGAGCTCTACCGGGTCCGCCAGGGGAACTACCGCGTGCTGTATACCGTTCAGGATGCGGACGTCGTGGTCGTGGTCGTCAGGATCGGTCATCGACGCGAGGTCTACCGCTGAGGAAGACCACGCAGCCGACGATGCCAAGAAGCATGTCCTTGAGGGTGTCGGCCAGGCCGCGCTGGGCGCTTGTGCCGAGATAGCGGTCCGACAGGAACTCGGCAAATTCCCAGAACACCGCCGCCGCGCACGTCAGACCGAAGGTCATCACGACCAGGCCGGCACGGTTGAAGGGGCCGATGACGCCGGCCCGCGATGCGAGCGCGCCGGTCCGCCAGAAGAAGAAGGAGATGGCGATCCCGCCGAGAAGGTGCATGGCGATGTCGGTGGACGGGTAGAGCGCGTACAGGAAGAACACGCGTGACGCCAGCACGTGGAGGGCGAAGACCGCCGCCGGCGCCCACCCCGCCTCGAACAGGCCGGCGACGATCCAATGCCGGCCCGGGCCGGCGGCCGGAATGCCCGTCATGTCGGTTCGATCAGCCGGTCCACTCACCGATCCTGCGCGGCCGCTTCCGACCGCCGGGCCCAAAGGACGTGGGCGAAGAAGGCCGCGAAGGCGACGTCGATGACACCCGTGGCCAGCAGCATCGCGGTGCCGGCGCCGCCCAGATAGAGGGACAGGCAGAGCCCGAAATACCCGAGCTTGCCGGCCCCGCCCGCCAGCAGCACGGGCCCCCGGGCCGCGGGATGCCGGGCCGCCAGCCCGTACCCGACGCCCCACGCGATGACGTTGACCCAGGTGGCCCGGAAGAAGAACGCCTGGAGCGGGTCGCCGAGCGACAGGGCGCCGTGGTACAGCTGGGCGAAGTGCCCCACCGGATCGATCAGCGCGCCGACACCGCCGACGACGTTCCAGGCGGCCGCCAGATACAAGGCCCGTCTTCGCCACGTCTCACCCATCTCCCCGCCTCCGATGTTGAACCTGAAGTCTTCCGCAATCTGCAACGTCAGAGCAATCTAAATGAATCGAGGAACCGCCGCACCTGCGGCGCGTACGTCTCCTCCATCGCGACGAGCAGGGCCGCGCATCGCAGGCCCGTTGAAGCCTTCATCTGTTCCACGATCCGCCGGTCACTTCGAGTGCGCCTCGCCGCCCGGCTCACCGTGCGCCGGCCGACACGTAGGCGCGGCCGGCTGCGGCCCGCACCCACTTGAGGACCGGCGCGATGTCGCCGGACTCGAGCGCGCGGCGCGCGTCCTGGACCACCGGACCGCCCAGCGTGTCGCATTGGGCGCAGGCCTGCCCCGCAGATCCGGGACCCGGGATGGCGAGGAGGGGGACGACGATGGCAATGAACGACCGACTCGCGATGCGAAGCATGGTGCACCTCCCTCGAATCACGCCAGCGCCCGCACCGCCTTGAGGGCGCTGTCCACCTCCTCCGGCGTGTTCATGATCCCCGCCGACAGGCGCGGATAGGTGACCTTGTAGGGCGAGGTGCTGGCGACGATGCGTCGGTCGAGCAGCCGCTCGACGACCTCCTTCGGGGCGTGTCCCTGCACCTCGAAGCAGTTGATGCCGGCCGACAGCGCCGGGTCCATCGGCGTGTGCAGGGTGACGTGCTGCATCGCCGCGAGGCCCTCCTTGATGCGGGTATTCAGTGCGGCGATCCGGTCGGCGATCCGCTTGCGGCCGATCTGCGCGTGGAAGCGGAACGCCTCCACCGCCGCCCATTGATGCTCGTACGCGAGGAAGCCGCCGGGGCTGACCCAGGCCGCCTTCGTCGGCCCGTCGGGCGGGCGCTGCTCCTGCCAGGCGTTGTACAGATCGAGCGAGATGAACGTCGGAATCGTCGGCTGCACCAGCGCCCAGTTCTCCGGCCTGGCCCAGATGAGGCCGGTGCCGCGCGGCGCGAAGATCCACTTGTGCGTCCCCGCGGCGAAGAAATCACAGCCCAGATCGGCGACCCGGTCCTCGACCGCGCCGAAGCCATGCACCCCGTCGAGGACGATCAGGGCGCGATCGGCGGCGTCGCGGCCCTGATTGATCTCGGCCACCGCGTCGGCGATCCGGCGGACCGGCAGCCGCACCCCGGTGCTGGAATGCACCCAGGTGATGCCGATGAGCCGGGTATTCGGCTGCACGGCGGCCCGCAATCGCGACACGATCTGGTCGACCGACGCGGTCGCGCCGGTGTCGTACAGCGTCGTCCTGCGCACCGGCGTGCCCCACTTCCCGGCCGCCAGGCGGATCGATTCGTGGTGCACGTAGTGGTCGTGCGTGGTCGTCAGGATCTCCTGCCCCGGCTTCAGCCGCAGGCCGTTGTACAGGAGCGCCAGGCCGTTGGTCGTGCTGCTGGTCAACGCGACGTCCTCGGGGCGGCCGCCGATGTACTCCGCCGCCGCGGCCATCACTTTCGGGCAGAGCATGTCCTCGGGCCGCTCGAACATATGGGTCTCGAGGAAGATGGCCGGGTTGTCGTCGAGTGCGTGGCGATACTTGTCGATGGCGTCCCGCACCGGCTTCGGGTGCGAGACGATGTAGAAGTTCGACAGGTGCGCGTACTCCGGCGACAGCCGGAACTGCGCCCGCACCGACGCCCAGTCATCCGGCCGGAAGTCCGGCGCCGCCGCCGGCCTCCCGGCGGGCTCGGCCGCGACGGCGCCCGCGGCACCCAACGATGCGCCGCCAAGCCCGAGCGCGGCGGCGGCGAGACCCGACCCCTGCAGGAACTTCCGGCGTGTGGCGGACATGGGACCCTCCCGATCAATGGGTTGCATCTTCCTCATCGGCTTCACGGCTCCTCCGTCGTAAGAAGCGGGCCCGGGGTGCCATCATCATTGCAGAGGTAATTGCGGCCCGTCACATGAATCCCGCCCGCGTCCACCAGGGCCTCCAGCACGTCCCGGGTGTCGCTGCCGTGGTCGCCGCACTCCCAGGCGATCAGCCTGAGTGGCCCGCGCGCGCCGGCGAGCGCGCCCCAATGATCGACCCGCAGGACGAGCGGCTTGTCGGGATGGCGGGCGGTTCCGAACGCGTGCAGGCGATCGTTGTCGCGCGACACGCCGATGACGATTCCCATCCGCTTGCCGCACGGCGATGACGAAAGCTGAAGGAAGAACTCCGTCGCCCGGCCGTCATGGTCGTAATCTCGCGGCTGCATGATCTTCACGTCGGGGCGGGATTGCAGTTCGGCGATGAACTTCCCCCCGTCCTGTTGCTCCTTTTCGAAATCGCCCTCGCGGACCGCCCGGCGCGGGAGGACCGCCGCGACCTCCCAGGGAGTGAGGAGGACATCGAAAAACGGGGTGATGGGAAGGCGCTCGACGACCCGTCCATCCCGAACCCGGATCAGGTCGAGGTCACCGCGTTCGCCGAAGGCGAACCCATCGCACGGGCGACTGTCCCATCCCCCGACGCCATCATCCGGCGCACAGGCCGGCTGCGGGGGGGCTCTCCAGACCAGGCGCCACAGCTCCGTGGTCTTTCCCACTCTGACCGGCTGCTCCTCGCGGACAACTCCGGCGCCGCCGCCATCCCGGACAGGGGCCCGATCGACATCGCCCCCGCCGCGTCGCTCGACGTCCGCCGCATCGCCTGCACGAGGCACGCCCTGCGTGCCGGGCTCCTCGCGAAGCCCGGTTCCCTGCAGGACATAGTTCCTGGTGACGGAGAGCGTCGGGCAGCAAAGCGGCTCGCGCGGCTTGTGGGCAACCATCCGGACCTGCACCTGCCGATCCGCGATGCCGATCGACTCCGGCTTGACCCGATCCCCCAGCGGCGCGGTACCGATGTGCAGCGGCGCTCCGTCCGCGTCGATCACCGCAACGAGGTCGCAGAACGATCCCGACCCGCCCATCGAGGTCAGCAGGATCGCCGCCGCGTCGTCCCTGCTGTCGCCGTTCAGGTCGCCGATGGCGACGAAGTCGGTCAACGTGACGAGGACCCTGGCCTCCGAATCAACGACCTCGGCCTTGCCGTCCACCAGCATGACCCTTCCGGACCCGACGAAGCGGGAGAGATAGACCGCGTTCCGCAGCGCCTCGCGCGTCAGCGCGTGCGCATCGGGCGCCATGCTGAATGTGAGCCCGAGCAAGGCGATGGTCCGACCCGCCGCGCGTCCTGACCGACCGGGACTCATCGGAGCGAAACTCCCATTGATGTGGCTCGTCGAGCTGCCGCGAAGACTAGCGCGGGCATGACGGGAGCGTCAACGGCGCGGCAGCGCGCCGTCCGGCTAACCGGGCCGATACTCCCAGAGCCATACCTTTCCGTCCTCGGGGTCGACGATCTCGCCGGCCCTCTGCAACCCGATCTTCTCCAGGACGCGGGTGGAGGCGCCCGGCGCGGGCAGGGTATAGGCAATGACCCCGCGGACACCGTCGGCCGCGAGCGCGCGTCCGAGGAGCTCGGCGGCCATGGCGGTCGCGTAGCCCTTCCCCTCGAACTCCGCGAAGGTGTAATAGGCGATCTCGACGCGGCCGTCCTTCTCCGGCCCGTGCTTGTACCCGCACGTACCGACCACGCGGCCGCTCGCCTCGTCCACCGCCAGGAACCCGCCGAACTTCGGGTCGCGCGGCGCCCTCGCGAGCAGGTCCAGCGTCTGCGCGACGACCTCCCCGACCGTGGCGGCGTGGCTGCCCACGCTGGCGTGGTGCGTCTTCTCGAACTCCTCCGCCGGCCCGTCGAGCAGCCGCTTGAGCTCGTTGTCGATTCGGATCAGCCGGATCGGGGTCATCCCTGTCGGGTCTCGGTCGGGCGGGGCGGCCCGCCCCCCGGCTCGACCGTGAGGCGGAACCTGAGACAGCCGCAGCACTGCCGCTCGGCGTCCTGCAGCGTGCAGGCGATCGGAAGGTCGGTCATGATTTCCTGGACCAGTTGAGCACGATGTTGATCGAGGGGGGCGGAGGCATCACCGTCGGAAGATTCACCAGGAATCGCTGCCCGTCGGGCGTCACGTCGTAGACATTCCGCACATCGTAGAACGGTGCCACCGGATACGGCAGCTCGAAGAGCGGCCTTGGATCACCCAACCGGAGTTCGCTGCCGGTGGTGACGCTGACGGCCATGAGCTTCATGTCGAGTGCCAGGTAGAACAGCTCCTTCCCGTCGCCGCGCCAGGTGGGCTGGGCTCCACCCTTCACGGAAACGAGCCGGCGCTCGCCGGTCATGTCCAGTCGTTGCAGATACACCTCCGGCCACCCGGACTCGTCCGACGCGTAGGCGAGCCACTGTCCGTCGGGCGAGAGCCTGGCCTGATGTTCGTTGGCTGGCGTCGCGACGATCGCGCGCGGCGCGGGATCTCCATCGACCGGAAGAGCGAAAATGTCAGCATTGACGGAGGGCTCCAGTACGACCGCGGTATACAGGATCAAACGCCTGTCGCGTGACCAGTCGGTCGGATAGTTCTGCCCCTCCAACCGGATCGGCATCTCTTCGACACCGGCTCCTGAGGCGGGTCGCCGGCAAACCGTAACGGAGGTCTCCCGGGTGCAGGCGAAGGCGATGTCGCGGCCGTCGGGCGACCAGACCGGGTCCGATTCCCGTCCGGGACCGAACGTCAATCGTTGCTCCCGGGATGTCTGATTGTCGAGGACCCACAGATCGGCCTCAAGCGGATCCCAGGACGTGAGTCGCTCCACGACCACGCGAGACCCATCGGGGGAGAGCGCCGGCCATCCGTAGGCGCCCGGCAGGCCAATGCCGCCCAGGCGCCTGCCGGTCCTGTCGAACCACAGAAGCTGCGACGTGTCCTCCGGCCGGTTCACTCCTCCATGGGTCGCCAGCGTTGTGTAGGCCATCACCCCCTCGCCCGCGGCATCGAAACTGATACCCAGATCATCGACAACCATCGTCGGCTCACCGGTGACCTTGAGTGTCGCCGAATCGAACGGGTAAGCGAGGAGGGTTGACCCACGCTGGGCCAGCAGCGAATCGGGCACGCTGGCATGAATGGCCGGGACATCGAGCAGCTTGACAGTCCTCGCCGGTTGGCTCAGCCAACCGACGAAAGTTCCGGTGGTCGCGGGATCAAAGGTGCTGCGGTAGTAAAGAAACCGATCACCGTCGGGAAGAAACCGTGGCCATGCAAGGTTCGCCCCCGTCTGGCTCTCGCGCAGGACAGGGGTTGGTTCGCCCCCCTCGGCATCGACCCGGAACAGCGTCGGGCCCGAACTGAACATGATGACGCCGCGCGGACCCCAGGTGCCGCTGATATAGCGCTGTCCTCCCGACAGCGGGCAGATCACCCGCGCCGGGCCGCCGGCGATGTCAATCCGCTGCAGACTACGGCTCGTCGCGAACGCGATGGCCCGGCCGTCCGGCGACCAGAACGGCTGGCCGGGGCCGTCGGCCTGCGGAAGCGCGCGGGGCTCTGGATCATCGAGCGAGCGGACATAGAGGCGTGAAGGTTCTCCGGGCAACTGGACCAGATAGGCGACGCGCTGCCCGTCAGGGGACAAGGCCAGGATGCTTTCCCACGCGGCGTTCATGGTGGTGTGCCGCGGCAGCGGAATCGCGAACCGGACGAGTGGAAGCGCCCGTGCAGGCGGTGTCCGAACCGGCGTCCAAAGGAGCGCTGCCGCCGTCGTCATGAGCGACAGCGCCGCCAGCATCCAGGCGGCTTTGCGGCTGCGCCACCCCGAGACGCGCTGCTCGACGACCGTTGACTCCCCGGCCGCCCCGGAGGTCATCGCCTCGAGCTGGACCCTGATGTCGTGCGCGCTCTGCCAGCGCTTGTCGGGGTCCTTCTCCAGGCACGACTTGATGAGCCGCCCGAAGATCGGCGGGGTCGACGGCTGCCGCTGCGCGATCGGCGCGGGCTCGTCCCTCAGGATCGCGCCGATCAAGCTGGCCTGGCTGCGGCCCTCGAACGCCGGCCGGCCCGTGGCCATCTCGTAAAGCACGCAGCCCAGAGCCCAGACATCGGCTCGCGCATCCGCCTCCCTGCCCTCGAGCTGCTCCGGAGCCATGTACTGGACCGTTCCCAGGATCATTCCCGCGTCGGTCAACTGGTTGGTGCGCGTCGCGCTTCCTGCGACGGCCGGGCCGCCGTCCTGCGCCCCTGCAGGGCTCAGCCTGGCGAGCCCGAAATCGAGGAGCTTGGCGCCCCCCTTGGTCAGGACAATGTTCCCCGGCTTGAGGTCGCGGTGCACGATGCCATTCCTGTGGACCGCATTCAGGGCGTCGGCGATCTCCACCCCGATCTGCACGACCTGATCGAATGGCAGCGGCCCCTTCGCGAGCCGGTCGGCGAGCGCCTCGCCTTGAAGGTGCTCCATGACCAGGAAATCGATCCCGTCCTGGTGGCCGACGTCATGGACCACGCAGATGTGCGGGTGGGCGAGCGCCGCGATCGCCCGTGCCTCTCGTTCGAAGCGCTCGCGACGAGCCGGGTCCGCACCGAACTCCGCCGGCAGGACCTTGATGGCGACGCTGCGGTCCAGCCGCGTGTCACGCGCCTTGTACACCTCGCCCATGCCGCCCGCGCCGATGGCGGCCTGGATCTCGTAGGGCCCCAGACGAGTGCCCGATTGAAAACTCATGGAAGCCGCTGCCGGAGTGCGACGTTAACGTGTTCCATCAGCGTGAACCGCATCCGCTGCTCCCTGACGCTCACCGGGTTGAGCTGCCGGCGTCAACACTTCGGAAGAATTCCCGGAGAATCTCCCGGTAGCGCACCGGCTCTTCGACCGGCGCCATGTGCCCGCTCTGCTCCAGGACCTCCATCTTCGCACCGTGAACGGACGCCTGAAACCCCGCCACGGTCTCGGGTCTCGCCTCATCATAGCGGCCGACGATGAATAATACGGGGAGATTCAACCCGGCAAGCTGCGGCGTCACGTCGAAATGCAGCAGGTTGCCCGTGGCATGGAATTCACTCGGTCCCCACATCTGCTCGTAGACGACTTCATTGTCTTCCCAACTCCTGCACTCCGGCATCTCCGGGCGCGGTTGACGGTGGAAGAGAAACTTGTCGTAAAACACCTCCGTCGCCGCCAGATATTCTTTCGAAGCGGTCGTTCCAGCCCGTTCGTGGAGGGTGAGCGTGCGCTGGACAGCCTCTGGCAGCTGGGCGCGCAACCGGTTCGCATCGTCGATCCATCGTTCGGTGCTGAGCAGGGGACCGGCGAGAACCAGGGACGCGACGCCGCCTGGCCTGCTCTTCACCACGTACTCGGTTGCCAGCGCCGCCCCCCACGAGTGGCCGACGAGGTGAACGCGCCGAAGCCCAAGCGCCTTTCGGACTGCCGCGAGCTCTCGCACGAATCGGTCAAGATGCCACAGGGAGGCGTCCCGCGGACGCCCTGACCTCCCGCTACCCAATTGATCGTACAGCACGACCGGGCGGTCTTGACCCAGGGCTGCGGCAAGGTCGGAAAATACGCAGGAGCTTCCCCCCGGACCACCGTGGACAAACAGGACGGGAGTGGCCTCCCCGGAATCCCCGGAACCCCCAGAACTGACGATGCGATACCACACAGGGCCGCCAGGGACATCGATGAACCCCTCGCCGAGTCGCAGCGCCGATTGCGCACACGCGGAGGATAGCGACAAGAGGCACAGCACGAGGACGCATTGACTGCGAGTGGTCATCGGCAAGGCTTTCGCCACATCTTGTCAACCATCGGCCCGCCGCTGTTCAATGGCGTGATCGTGGTCAGGAAACGCCCACCCGCCCCACACCGGATCATTGGCAAACGCCAGTACCAGGGTATCAAGCATGGCGTCATAGTCTCGGTCGGTTGGTTTGCGGCTGAGGAGTGATGGCCCCATTAGAATCCTCTGACCTATCAGTAGAGCAGCGGCACCAACTTGCTCGTCCGGCGCGCGTAGTGGTCGAATTCGCTGCCGTAGCGCGCCGCGAGGTAGGCGTCATGGGCCGGACCGCTCTTGCATCGCCTCACGCCAACGGGCCAGGTTTGTGGCGGAGCAGGACAATTCCGGTGGCAATGCCCCAGATTGCAAACGCTCCGATTTGAACCAGAGCAAGCAGGCTTGTCTGATAGACGGCCAGTGTGAGTAGGCCGGCAAGGCCCCCGATAAAGCCAACCAGGGATACGGACCTTGGTAAGACACCGCTGCCCCAGGCGAGCCATGCGAACAGAAACTGGCCGGCGCCCAAGGTCATTAGGCCCGGGTCTGTGAGGAAGAACGAGAGGTTGCTCCAAATTGTGGCCTGATACGTCGCTTCAGCAGCGGTCGGAGCTAGGTCACCTGCCGCCACAATAGCGATAAACGCACCAACAAAGGTAAACATGGCAAAGCCAAGGAGAAGAATGCCGCCCGCTGATAGCAGCGTCGCGGCACGAGATAGCGTCTTGCTCTTCGGGGCAAGCAAGGCTCCAAGCCCGACGACAAACGGAATCGCCACCGCCACCCACACCAGGACTGTGACAGCCGCAAACAGATAGCTGGAACGATGGGTATTGAAGTATGGCAGCAACTCCGCAGGCACGTGGTCAGGCTCTAGATCGTTTCTCATGCGTTCTCCTCTGGAGGTGTCGGCCAACGCCCCGCACAACCCGCGGGCTGGAGCGGCGCGACCCTTGCGGACGCCGGGGGCGTGACGCGGCAGAACGACGGGTTGATGCGGTAGTCAACCGCCGGCGCGCGGCCTCGCGAGTGCCTTGATGACTGGCGTGCGATAGTCAATGTCCTTCTCGTTTACGTAGAGCTTGCCTCCCGGCAAGTCGATGTTCGCATAGAGCTCTGCATACCGTGCTTCGTCATCGGGCTCAAAGAAAAGCTTGATCTTGACGACACCGCGGCTCACATCGCGAGGATTTCCCTCGAGCGTGATGCCAGTAAACACTGTCGCGGGCTTCATCGCCTTGGGATGGAGCTTCGTACCGTAGAGCTGGTCCATCACATTGAGGAGTGCGTCGCTCTCGACACCGAGCGATCGGAGCTCGACCGTGCCCTGGAAGGCGCTGGGCAGGTCGGCGCCAAGTGATACCCGTTCCCACGCTGAGCCCAGTACAACCGTGACCCCAACGGTCTGGCCTTCATGAATCCCGTAGGCTCGAAACATTGTCGTGCCGTCCGCCCGCTGCCCGTAGTCGCGAATGCGAAACACGAGGTCGTAGAAACCTTCATCGGTTTCCAAGGTGATCTCCGGAAGCGCATTTGTTCGCGACGTGCCGCCACACGCGGTCATCGCCAGTGTGAGCAGGGCCACAGCCAGCCACCGCCAGTCACCGCTGTGCATCTCGCTCCTCAGGCGGCTGACGCTGCGCATCAGCGGCGCGCCGCGCGGCGCGACCCGTGCGCTCTTCTAGCACGGGGCGTGACGCGCGAGTGCGTCCGCTGCATGCGCTTGTTAGCCGGCTATTCAGCGAACCCCGGCCTGATCTTCGCACGAGTCTCCTTGAGCTTCGGCGGCGAAGTCTTGGAGTTGGTCACCGAGATCCAGACGAATTCCTCGAATTTGCTGTTCGGGTTCTTGTTGTAGCGCGCCCTCCAATGAAGCATCTGGGCGTCGGTCATGGGAAAAGCGCGCGGCGTATACCGTCGGTCGTCAAAGAGGAGGATCTCGATGGGTAGAGTGCGAGCAGCCTTCGACGCGATAGCCTGCAACAACTGAGCAACGAAGAACTTGTCCCTGAGGCCATCAGGCGACACGTAAACGAACCGGACGATTCCAGATTCGGCGAGAACGTCCCATTCTTGTAACGGCTCGCCTGCTTTGGTCGGCCGCGGACTCTCTGCGCCAAACGTGAGCGCGGTGAGGAGGAGAGAAATCATGAGTACAGACCATCGACCACGAGGCGAGTAAGGAACTTCAAGATGGGAAGGGTGCCTCCCCGTGTCCAGGTTAATCACGCCTCACCTCTCAGAACGCCCGGCATAACCCGCGGCGGGCATACGCCCGACGCGAGTGCATCGCCTGAACCCGACGCCCGCCGCGGGGTCCATGCCGTAGTTATGCGTGCTGTCAGAACGGGATCTCATCATCGATGGCCCCTTGAAGTGGGGCGGCGGACCGCGCCCTCGCCGCGCGCGACTCGAGCGCCCTGATGAACCGAACCGCGCTGCAGACGTGATTGAAGATGAGGAGACTCTCATCATAGTTGAGCGTGGGAGTGTCGTGAGCGAAACTCGTGTCGTTGCGGACGCGGTTGAACGCTTCCATCGTGCTGATGCTGGACTTCAGAATACGTTCGGTCATCTCCGATTCTATGAGCCCGGCTGCGCGGAGTGCCTTCACGTATTCGCCGAAGATGCTGTGGAGCGGCTTGTCCCTGTCGATGGTGACGCCGCGCCTCTCCGATAGGGTTCGGATTAGCTTCGTGACGAACGTATGCAACCGGTCGAGACCTGCTTCCGGTTCGTTGTTTTCGATGGAATCGCGTACGGCCCTCGCAAGCACTTCGAAGCCGCGCTCGGTTCCCTCCGGCGTGATGGCTTCCAGCCCGTCCACATGAGCGCTTTGGAGCAGGCGTGCCGCGATACGCTCGCATTCCTCGAACAGGCGGTCACGATCAGGATCACCCGCTGCCGGCCGGCAGTACTCAAGAAGGTCGTTGAGCAGCTTGCCCACGAGATGGTTCGGTTCCTGCGTCCAGAAGGCGCGAAGGCGGTTCGCCTTGGAACCGCTGGCGTAGTCGTATCGCGCGTCGTAAATGTCGCGGCCGGTGCTTTCCTCGACGAACTCAGCCAGCGTCCGGTTCGAGAAGTCCAGAACGTAGCCGCCGCCCATCTGGAACAGCTTCTCCAGTTTCCTCTTGTCGATTGATCTCAAATCGGACATCGGCGCATTCCTACAAGGCGCTACGCATAACGCCCCGGCTAAGCTGCGGCGCGCGTGCGTCGCAACGACTCCGCCACCGACCTGCCGCGCGCCGCCAGCTTCAGCCGGTTGTTCGGCGGCCCGTGACCCCTTCTCGCCCTTCGGTGTGACACCGAACTATTTTGCCCAACCTAGTTTGCGAAGGGCGCGCCGGAGAATGCCCCCCGTCGATGGGGCCTGAGGACGCTCTTCCCACTCGCCTGTCTCTCGCCGCGCCCACTTCTTCGCAACACCCTGAAGGGTGATCTCCGTACCTGGCCCATGGTCCACAAACTCCAGAAGATTTGCGGCGAACCAGAAGGCCTCCTTGCGTTCGGCCATGTGGACATTTACCGCGAAGTCATCGGTAACTTCACCGATGACTTCGATATGAGTAGCCGATGGAGTCGTAAAGCCGAAAATCTGGCCGGCCATCCCCGCAACCCCAGCTGCTTCGGTGACGGGGATACGCTGCACACGGACGTTATCCCCAAAACTGAGACCAGCCTTACGAGCGAGTGGTTCGAGCCTGCTCCTGAGTTCAGTCATGGGGTTTCCAAGGCGCTCCGACTTCGTCCGCCGAACTAGGATTATCTAGTTCTCGAATATCCGATACACATAGCGTGCTGTATGGCACGAGAAACACGGCGAAGCGTCCGGGAGATTGGATGGAGCCGCGACGGATCGCGACACACCTGTTGGCCTCCAACGCCTGTCAACTGCCGGGGGACGAGCCTGCTGTCTGCCAGACTACCGTGGAGGCGGCCTGAAGGTCAATCATCGGACAAGAGAAAGGCCCGCCTCGTATCGCCACCCTGGGCCGCGCGGGCCCGACGGCGGACTGGACATCATCGCGGATGAAGCCCGGCTGCGGCGCGGGCGGCGGCGATCTGAGCGGTCAGGATGTCGCGGACGTAGTGCCAGTACGGCACGAGCGCGAGGGCCGACTTGGCGTATTGCTCGGCCGCGTCCAGGTCGGGCGGGGTGCTGTTCAGGTTCGACCAAGCCAGGTTCATCAAGATCTCAGGCTCGCCCCACGAAGGGAGAAGCGCGTCGCGCGCGGCGCTCTTCTGCGCGCGCGCCGCCTGCAGTCCCTTGTCGTACGTCTCAAGCGCCGCGGCGCGGCGGCTGCCGTCCGGCGGAAAGGCCCAGCTGCTGGCCCCCAGGATCCACAGCAGGCGGGGGTTCTCCGGGTCCGCCTCGCGCGCCTCCTTGAACAGCGGCATCGCCTTCGCCACCAGCTCGCCCACCCGCGCCTTGTCGTCCCCGGCCAGCCATACGAGATGCAGCAGGCACGACGCGGTCCCGACTTTGGCGTCGACGAAGTTCGGATCCTGCGCCGCCGCCTGCTCGAACTCGCGGATCGCCTGATTGAGATCCTGCTCCTGCTCGGCGCGCTCGACCGTTTCATTGAACCCGTTCAGCACGCGGCGCCACAGAGCGAACCCGCGCCAGTAGAGGACCTTGGTGCCGATCTCCTTGTCGTCGGCGAACGGGGCCAGCTCGCCGTAAAGCCGCCGCAGCGCCGCCCGGTCGCCTTCGTAGTCGGCCCGCTGAATCTGGGCGACCAGCCGCGTGGCCGCTTCACGCGGCGACTCGTGCCGCGCGGCCGTGCAGGCCGTTGCAGCCACGACGGCCAGCGCCGCGAGCGCCATCAAGATCTGTCGGGAGGAACTCTGGTGCGCGTCGGCCCATCTCGGATGCATGCCACCTCTCCTTGGTTCGGGGCAGGCCTCGCCCGCTGTGGGGCGAAGGAGACGGTGTCCAGGGCCGCCGGACACCAGGCGGCGATTCTATCAGCCCCCGCCGCTCTCTCAGCCCCCGGCGATCGGCTCGAACTCGTAGATGCCCGCGTCCGCCATCAGCGATAGAAAGAGATGGCCGTCCTTGATGAGGTAGGAGCGCACGTACTCCCAGTCCTTGACGACGCGGTTGTGGAGGGACCCGGGCGGGCACATTGCGCGCGTCAGAGCGAGCGGACCGAGCTGGAGCCCGTTCGGCCCGGCTGATTTCCATGCGCCGGAGCCGCGGTTGCAGTGGATGCGCGCGCTCACGCGGCCGTCGGCCCCGAAGGCGAGCGTGTACTTCGACCCGTCGTCGGGCGTCAGCGTCGTGTCGTCGCCGCCCTGAAACTTCACGAGCCGCCACGACGTGCCGCCCAGGCCGGCGGAGCCATGCCCTTCGCCGGAGTTCAAATCCCATTCCTTGAGTTTCTTCGCAGCCGTGCCGAACGCGCCGAGCTGGTACACGGCCGCGCCCGCGGGCGAGAAGGTGAACGGCTCGAACGGTTCGGCGAGCATTGTGTCGAGGTACTCCCGGGGAGCGACGCCGGTGCTGACGTGCGGGTTGAAGTGCTCGCCGGAATACTTCGGGACGAACGCCGAGACGTATTGGATAAGGGCCGCGTCGAGGACGGGATCGTTGTGTGAGGTGGCGAACGCCGCCGTGGTGCCGGTCTCCACGGTGAAGGGGGCCACGGCGGCGATGATGTCCTCTTGCAGTTTGAGCAGTTCGGGGGTCGGCTTCGCGACAATGCCCGCAACGCCAGTGTCCGGGGGGGTCGGGGCGTAGTAGTACTTGAAGGCCTCCAGCTTCATGCCGTTCACGTGGGCGCCGGCGAAAACCTTGCCGGCGGCGGCGTAGACCTTGTCGAGATCCGCGGTGCGGACGAATCGCTGCACCATCGTGATGTGCGGACGATGGGTCTCATCCAGCGCAAAACCCTTCGGGTAAACCCCGAGCAGGCGGGCGTTGTTGGCCTGGCAATGCTGGAGCATCGTGGCGTCCGGCTCCAGCAGGATGTCGATGGCGGTGACCGGGGACTGTCCGGCCGGGGACGCGCCGGCCGGGAGGACGGCCTTCCAATCGTCCTTCATGCTGACGACGGTCCAGCCGTCCTTCTTCGCCCGCTCGTCGAGCGCGGGCGGGAAAGCCCCAAGTGTGACATCCGGCAAGCCGCGGGCCGGACCGTAGGCGTATTCGCGCGCCGCATCGTCGTGCAGCACCAGCATCTCGAACCGCGCGCCGCTGCCGCCCTGCGTGTATCCCAGCATCTCCTGGTCGCCACGGGAATTCCCGAAGGCAGCGATGGGACGGCGGCCGATGTGCTGGCTGATGCCGACAGGCTTGCCGGCCTTGTCGTCGTTGAGGTTCAGCTCCGGCAGACGCACGAGGACCGCCTTGCCGCCGCGCATCTCGAACTTCGTCTTGATGCTGCTGCCGACCACCTGTTCGGGCGGGATGCCGTAGACCCGCTCCGCCCACGGGCGCATGAACTCGATCCCGCCGCCGGAGACGATGAAGGTCTTGAACCCGTTGGCGCGCAGGTAGGTGAGCAGCTCGAGCATCGGCTGATAGACCATCTCGGTGAACAGCCGGCCCGTCTTCGGATGCTGCGCGGTGGCGATCCAGTCCTTGACGATCTGCTCGAACTCGTCCGTCGTCATGCCGGTGTGCGTGGCCATGAAAAGTTCCAGGACCGCGCGGTCGCCACCGGCGAGCGCCGTCTTCAAGTCCCCCTTGAGCAGCGAGGCGAACGGCTCCCTGGTCTTCCATTCCGGATGCTGCGGCGCGAGCGCCTTCACCCGGTCGAGCGCGAAGTACAACTGAACGGGCACCGGCTGCTCGCACCAGAGCGTGCCGTCGTTGTCAAAGACGGCGATACGCTCGGCGGGCGGCACGAAATCAGGCGTGCCTTCCCTCGTGACCTTGTCGACGAAGGCCACGATGGCTTTCTTCGGCGCGGTGTCGTTCCAGGAAGGGAGGGGGTCGGCGGCAAAGGCCGCGCTCGTGAACAGCAGCAGAGACAGCAGGGCCTTGATCGCTGAGCCTTTCATCCGTCGCCTCGGTTGGTGCGAATCCATGGCGGGGCGCTTCCACGGAAGCGCCCCGCCGCGTTCACGCTACTTCGACCCGCTGCTTTCCTTCAGCTTCTGAAACACTTCATCCATATTGAAGCTGTCAGCCTTCTGCCGCTGCGGATAGTCCTTGAATGTCATCAGAAACTGACCGACGAACCCCTGCGCGGGGACCAGCATGTAGACGTGGTCAATCAGCCAATCGTAGTAGGTGTTGGAGGTGATGTCCGCACGCTCGTACGGGTCGGTGCGCAGATTGAAGATCTTCGGAACCCGCAAGGTGGTGAACGGCTCGGACCAGACGCGCAGCGTTCCGGGGGCTCGCTGCTCCATGAACACGAACTTCCAGTTGTCGTAGCGCAGCCCGGTCAGTTGCTGGTCGTCGTTGATGTAGAAGAACGATTCCCGCGGGCTCTTCGCGGCCTGCCCGGTCAGGTAGGGGACGAGGTTGTCACCGTCAAGGTGGACCTTGTAGGTCATGGCGCCCGCCTTGTAGCCCTTGAGCAGCTCGTCCTTCACCTGCGCGTCGCCGGCAACGGCCAGGAGGGTCGGCAGCCAGTCGAGGTGGGCGACGATCTCGTTGGACACGCTGCCCGGCTTGATGTGACCCGGCCAGCGGACCATGGCCGGCACTCGATAGGCGCCTTCCCAGTTCGAGTTCTTCTCGTTGCGGAACGGCGTCATTCCTCCGTCCGGCCAACTGTTCATGTGCGGGCCGTTGTCGGTGCCGTACATGACGAAGGTGTTGTCCGCGATGCCCAGGTCGTCCAGCACCTTGAGGACCTGGCCGACATTCTTGTCGTGGTCGATCATGGTGTCGTGGTACGGGCTCTGGAAACGCCCCGCCTGGCCGAGGCTCTCCGGCTTGGTATGGGTGCGGAAATGCATGTGGGTGAAGTTCACCCAGACAAAGGCCGGCTTGCCGGCCTTGTTCTGCCGCTGGATGAAGTCCACGGCCCGGGCCGCGATGTCATCGTCGGTCGTCTCCATTCGCTTCCTGGTCAGCGGGCCGGTGTCCTTGCACACCTGCTTGCCGACCTTGCCGAAGCGCGGGTCCACCGTCGGATCGTCCGTGGCCGAGGCCTTGCAGTCCAAAACACCGCGCGGTCCGAACTTGGCGCGGAACGCCGGGTCTTTGGGGTAATCAGGAAGCTCCGGCTCTTCCTCGGCGTTCAGGTGGTACAGATTGCCGTAGAACTCGTCGAAGCCGTGGACGGTGGGCAGGTATTCGTTGCGGTCGCCCAGGTGGTTCTTGCCGAACTGGCC
The DNA here is from genome assembly GCA_018606725.1 of Acidobacteriota bacterium. Taxonomy (GTDB): domain Bacteria; phylum Acidobacteriota; class Polarisedimenticolia; order Gp22-AA2; family Gp22-AA2; genus JAGYID01. The sequence goes on along the minus strand of JAGYID010000093.1, from coordinate 12,650 downwards.
GGTCGCATAGCCTTGTGCGTTCAACAGCTCGGCAATCGTCGGGTCTTCCTTCTGCAACCCGACCGCAGCGCCCGGCAAGCCGACCTTGGTCAAACCGGTGCGCAACCCCGACTGGCCGGTGATGAACGACGCCCGGCCTGCCGTGCAGCTCTGCTCGGCATAGTAGTCGGTGAACATCATGCCTTCCCTGGCAACCCGGTCGATGTTGGGCGTCTGGTATCCCATCAGGCCGCGCGAGTAGGCGCTGATGTTGGATTGGCCGACGTCGTCTCCCCAGATGATGACGATGTTGGGCTTACGTGCCTGCGCGTGGGCAGCGACCGGCGACAGGAGAATGCCGGAGATGGCGAGCACCAACAGCATGACGGTTCGCTTCGGGGGCATAGCATTTCTCCTTGCGCGGACGGTGAGTTGGTGCGCTTCGCCAGCGATGTCCATTGATCAGCCACGTTCAGAAGTCGGGAAGGGTACCGCGGGAATGACGGGGCGTCAACGGCAGCGCGGAAACAGCACGGAGGCGGCGGGGAGGTCGGGTGAGGCAAGCCCGCCCCGCATCAGTATCTACTTCCTCAAGTCCTTCAAGATCTCCCTCGCCGCGTTCTTGCCCGGGGCGCCCATGACGCCGCCGCCAGGATGCGCGCCGGAGCCGCACAGGTAGAGGCCGCGGACGGGGGTGCGGTACTGGGCCCAGCGCATGGCGGGGCGCATGACGAAGAGCTGGTCGGGCGTCATCTCGCCGTGGAAGATGTTCCCCTCGGTCAGGCCGAATATCTTCTCCAGGTCGTAGGGGCTCAGCACCTCGCGGCCGATGACGGCGTTCTTGATGTTGGGGCAGTATTCCGCCAGGGTGTCGACGATATTGTCGCCGACGCTCTCGCGGATCTGGTCCCAGGTCCCTTCCTTCAGTTTGTAGGGGCCGTACTGCACGAACAGGCTCATCATGTGGTGGCCCTTGGGGGCGAGCGTGTCGTCCAGGACGCTGGCAACGTTGCCATCGATCATCGGGCGGCGCGACGGGCGGCCGTACTTCATGTCGTCGTAGGCGCGCTCGAGGTACTCGACGCTGTGGGCGATGTTGAACATTGCCTGCTGGTGGGGAGCCTTCTGGTCCTGGCCGGGGATGCACTTCCAGTTCGGCAGCTCGGAGAGGGCCAGGTTCACCTTGATCGACGAGCCCTGGATGCGCCACTTCTCGATCGAATCGGTGAAGTCCGCCGGCAGGACGCCTTTGTCGATCATCTTCAGGAAGGTGCGCTTCGGGTCGAGGTTGCTGGCCACCAGCCGGGCGCGGTACTCGTCGCCGTTGGCCAGCGCGACGCCGCGGCAGACGCCGTCCTGGATGATGAACTTCGAGACTTCGGAGTCGGTCTTGATGTCGACGCCCAGCGACTGCACCGACTTCTTGATCGACTCGGCCAAAGCGCCCATGCCGCCCTTGACGTAGCCCCAGGCGCCGGTCTGCCCCTCGACCTCGCCGCCGATCGAGTGGTGCAGCATGACGGCGGCCGAGCCGGGGGTCATCGGCCCGACGCAAGTGCCGATCAGGCCGTTGATCGACAGCGCCGCCATGACCTGGTCGGACTCGAACCGCTTCGTCAGGTAGTCATGGCACGACGAGGTCATCAGCTCGATGAAGTGCTTCAGCTTGGCGTCGCCCAGCTTCAGCATGCGACGGCCGAACTGGCCGAACTGGTACATCTCGCGCAGGCCGTGCGGCGGGAACATCGGCGGGGTGGTGCGCAGGATCTCGTCCACGAACGGCTGCAGCTCGGTCAGCTCGTTCATGAATTTGGTGTACGCCTTGGCGTCCTTCTTCGAGAACTTGGAGATCTCGGCCTCGGTCTTCGCCTCGTCGGCGGACCACAGCATGTAACGCCCGTCGGGGAACGGGTACAGCGTGTGCGGCTCGGGGACCAGGGACGTGAAGCCGAATTCCTTCAGGCGGAAGTCACGGACGACTTCGGGAAGCATGAGGCTGGTGACGTAGGAAGTGCGGGTGACGCGATGACCGGGGATCAATTCTTCGGTGACGCAGGCGCCGCCGACGATCGGCCGGCGTTCGAGCACCAGGACCTTCAGCTTTTCCTTGGCAAGGTACCCGGCGGCGACCATTCCGTTGTGACCGCCGCCCACGATGATGGCGTCGTAGCGAATCGCTGTCATGAGCGCACCTCCCTCGTGTGTCCCGCTGCCCGGGCGTCCCCTGGCGTCCCCCCGCGGCAACATAGTTCAATGCTATGGCGCCAATCTAGCACAGGCGGCCCGCGGGGCGATCCACCGGCCCGCCGGAAATGCTGTTACGGCTTCAGAACCTCAGGGTTTGCGAGGGTTTGAAGCGGTAACCCCATTGAGACGCGGACTCAGATCAGGAAAGTGCTTGCGACCCGGTGCCGCGCCGGTGCATCATGCTTTATGTTGCTCAGCCATCGGCTCCCGGGTGGGGGCCGCCGTCGCTTCCGCGGCGGCGCGTCCCCGCCCCGGCCGGTGGGGGAAAGGACGGATTCATGATCCCGCAGGTCAAAATTCTCAGCGACGAGGAAGTGCAGCTCCTGCACACCCGGGCGCTCGACGTGCTCGAGAAGGTCGGCATCAAGTACGAAAGCCCCGCCGTCCTCCGGCTCCTCGAGGAGCACGGCCAGCGGGTTGACTATGATAAAGGGATCGCCTGGCTGAAGCCGGAGACGGTCGAGGCGTGCATCAAGACGACGCCGCGGACGATCACCCTCGCCGGGCGGGTGCCCGAGCACGACATGGTGCTGGACGGCACGCGGCTGCGGGTCACCACCAACGGGCAGGGGACGTTCATTCAGGACCATCGCACGGGGGTGCGCCGGCAGGGGTTGGTGCAGGACCTGCGCGACTCGACCAAGATCGGCCACCACCTCGAAGTCGTCGACTACATCTGGCCGATGGTGGTGCCGTTCGACGTGCCGGGGCCGAGCCGGGTGCTGCACGAGATGTACCACTCGATCGCGATGACCGGCAAGCACATCCAGCACGAGATCCAGCTTCCCGAGCACGTGCCGTTCGCGCTGGAGATGCTCGAGGTGATCTCCGGCAGCCGCGAGGAGCTGAAGCGGCGCCCGCCGTACTCGGTCGTCGCCTGCACGGTGTCGCCGCTGCAGCACGAGCCGAAGATGGCCGAGCTGTGCATCGACCTGGCGCGCGCCGGCATCCCGATCGTCATCTGGCCGATGCCGCTGACCGGGGCGACCGCGCCGGTGACGGTGCCCGGCACCTGCCTGATGAGCCTGATCGAGTTCCTGTCGGGCGTCGTCCTGTTCCAGCTGGCGGCGCCGGGGTGCCCCTTGATCTATCCGCTGGGGCCGGAGGTCCTCGACATGCGCTCCGGCATGGCGGTGTGCGGCAGTCCGGAGATCCCGCTGTTCAATCTTGTCCTCGGGCAGATGGCCAAGCACTACGACGTGCCGGCGCTGGGCGTCGGGCTGAACTCGGACGCCAAGATCCCCGGCATCCAGGCGGCCTACGAGTCGATGCAGACCGGCCTCGCAGCGGCCCTGTCGGGCGCCGACCTCTTGGTCGGCATCGGCATCCTCGACGACAACAACACGATGTCGTACACGCAGATGATCATCGAGTCGGAAATCGCCGGGATGGTGAAGCGGATCCGCCAGGGCGTCGTGGTCAACGACGAGACCCTGATGACCCACCTGATCGAGAAGGCCGGGCCGGGGCAGCACTTCCTCGGCTTCAAGGAGACCCTCGCCGGGCTGAAGACCGGCGCCGTCTTCTTCCCGAAATTCTCCTACCGCAGTTCCTACGACAAGTATTTCGAGGACGGCAACAACGAGATCGAAAAGGCCCGGGCCGAGGTCGAGCGGCTGCTGATGATGCCCGACCCCGAGCCGCTGCCGCCCGAGGTGGATCGCGAGCTGCGGCGCATCCTGGCCGCCGCCGACAAGGCCTGCGCCGAGTCCGCCGCCTGAAGTAGAATCGCGGCCCATGTCGGCCGACCCGCCCGGGCCAACCCGGGCCGCCCACGCCGCGCCGCACCGGCGGCGCGGGCTGCGCTTCCTGCCGCTGGTCAGCCTCGTCTACGCCCTGTCCTGCGCCGGCCCGTTCGGCATCGAGGAGATCGTCGCCGTCTCCGGGCCGGGCCTGACCGCTCTGCTCCTGCTGCTCGTGCCGATCCTCTACGGCCTGCCGCTCGGCCTGGCGTCGGGAGAGATGAACAGCCGCTTCCCGGTGGAAGGCGGGTACTACCGCTGGGTGCGGATCATGTTCGGCGACTTCTGGGGCTTCCAGGCCGGCTGGTGCGCCTGGCTCGGCGGGCTGTGCGACGGCGCGGCCTGCGCCCTGCTGGTGTACGAGTACAGCGGCGCCGCCGTCGGCCTGCTGCCGGAGGCGTGGCAGCCGTCGATGCGCTTTGTCATCCCGCTCGTCGTGATCGTCGCCTGCACCTGGGCGAACCTGCGCGGCATCGAGCTGGTCGGCTGGTCCAACTTCGTCTTCCTCGTCTTCGTCCTCAGCCCGTTCCTGGTGCTGTGCACGGTCGGGCTGGCGCACTGGACGCACAACCCGCTGCTGCCCTGGAAACCGCCCGACCAGGGGTGGCTGAAGTCGCTCGGCGTCGGCACGCTGATCGCGATGTGGTCGTACTCCGGCTACGAGTCGCTGTCGACCGCCGCCGAGGAACTGGAGGACCCGCGCCGCAACTACCTGCGCGCCATCCTGATCACCATCGCGGTGACCGTGCCGACCTACCTGCTGCCGATGCTGGTCAGTCTCGCCGCCACCTCCGACTGGACGTCGTTCGCCGCCGGCGCCTTCACCGATGCCGGCAGCATCATCGGCGGGCCGCTGCTGGCGTCGTGGATCGGCGTCGCCGGCATGGTCGCGAGCCTGTCGATGTTCAACGCCTACACGCTTTCGTACTCGCGCATCCCGTTCGCCATGGCGCAGGACGGCTTCCTGCCGCGCGGCCTGGCGCGGACGCATCCGAAGCACGGCACGCCGTGGGTGGCGCTCCTGACAGGTGGGGTCATCTACGCCGCGCTGACCCTGATCCCGTCCGAGAAGATCATCCAGGCGCTGCTGGTGCTGGAGATGTGGTGCTTCTCGGTGCTCTATATCCTCTTATATATAGCCCTGTGGCGGGTGCGGGTCCGGCCGATGCTCGACCCGGGGGGCGCCGCCGCGCCAGGGGCGTCCGCGCCCGCCGGCACAGCACCCGGCGCCAGCGAATCCACCGGCTACCGGTTCGTCATCCCGCTCGGGGTCCGCGGCATCTGGCTGGTCACGCTGCCGCCCATCATCTTGATCGTCATGGCGATGTTCGGCAGCGGCGAGGAGTACGTCCGTTATGGCGCGCCGGCGATCCTCAGCGGTGTCGTCCTCTACCCGCTGGCCGCCCGGCTGCGGCGCCGGCGACCATCGCCGCCGGCCGCAGGGTCCTAGCCCGGCTCAGGCACGCCGCTCAGGTTCGCAGCACGATCACCGCGAGTCCGGTGGCGGCGATCGACGCGCCGACGATCGGAACGGTCCACCGCTCGACCAGTCCAAGCCGGACCTGCCCCAGCCCGCGCAGGGCGGCGAGGGTCACCCCCACCATCGCGCCGATGGTCACGATCGCGGACAGGAATGTCGCCGCGACCGCCAGCGACCAGTCGCCGCCGCAGGTCGGCAGCATCAACAACGGGACCAGCGGCTCGGCCGGGCGCAGGATGAACAGCGCGATCACCAGCCCCAGGCCGCGGGCGGCGGCTGCCGCCGGCGCCCTGACCGCGCTTGCGTTGGCCGCGCGCGTGCCGGCCACCGTGCCGCGCCCCATCTGCCGCAAGCCAAGCGCCGCGAACGCGACACCGAACGCGACCAGCCCCCAGGCGGCGACCGCGCCGCGGATCCGGTCGAAGCGCTCCAGCCCGGTGGCGGCGGCGCCGAGCCACACCGCGGTGACCGCCAGCAGGAGCGAGAAAGCGACATGTCCGGCCCCGCACAAGCCGGTGACCCAGGCGGCGCGCCGGCCGCTCCAGCCGCGGGCGCGCGCCATGGCCACGAACGGCACGTAATGGTCGGGGCTGAGCAGCGTGTGCGACAGTGTCACGCCGGCGACCGCCAGCAGCAGGCTCCACGACCAGCTGTCCGCCGGCGCGCCCGCGAACCAGTCGCCGATGAAACTCATTCGACTACCCCCACAGTGCCCCCGCGGCCGACCGGAGTGGCTCACGGAAAGGAGCAACACTGCTGCAAGGCACATGCCCCGGGGCGGAGAGCGAGAGGATCGACTCGGGGTCTCAGGCGCCGGCGACGGTGTACTCGGGGATGCCGCTGATGTTGACGCTGTAGGAGTTCTCGGTCAGGAACCCGAGCTCGCGAAGCCCGGCCATGGACCCGTGTGGTGGCCGTCATCGGTCAGCCGAGGGCGGCAGCGACGCTGCGGGGGGTCAGCGGGTTGCCGCGCCGCTGCCAGGCGAGGCGGGCGACCGCCAGCAGATCCTTTTCGGCCAGGCCGGGGGCGTGGCCATTAGGTACAACTCGGCCATCTCGTCGTCGCCGAGGGACTGGGGGCCGAGACTCCAGGGACTGATGCCCTCGGCGGCGACGGTACGCTCCTCGATGGCGAGACCGACCGTTTCCGACTTCATCGAAGGCGCCGGTTCCGCAACCTTGGGGGGCTCGGCGTGAACCGGGGTGTTGATCATCGACCTGCCTCACTCGCGTCCGATCCCGAGCTGGGCGGCCGCATCGAAGGATTGGATGGGACCTGCAAGCCCGCTTCGTCAAATAGCAAGAACGGTGCCCCGCGCAGCAAGCGCGCCTTGTCGCCCCGACCACGAGCGCAAAGCCACGCCCGACAAGTGCTTCAGGACGGCCGCCGGTCGTGGACGGAGCGCCTCGCGTCGATCGCCGCGCGCCGCCGGGACGCAGTCGGTTCGGCGACGCGGCCCCCCGGAGAAAAACCTGCGGAAAGCGGGCGCCTCAGCCTTCGTGGCAGCCGGCGCAGGTGTCCTGCTTGAGGCGAGGCGGCGCCGACGACAGGTCGTGGCAGTCGGCGCAGGTCTGGCCGGCCTCGTCCAGATGGAAGGCGTGGTCGAAATCGCCGCGGAAACTCTTGACCTTTTTCTGGCGGATGCCGGCGTGGCAGGTCAGGCAGTCGGCCGGTGGGGCCCCGGCCCCGGCGGCCGTGCCCGGCGCGCCCGTCGACGCCCGGTGGTGGCAGGCTTCGCAGCCCGAGGCCTCGAAGCGGACGCTCTCCCCCTTCTGGCGCTCCTCGTGCGGGCGATGGCAGTTCGCGCAGTCGAGCTTCGCCCCCACGACGTGCGGCTCGTGGGCGAAGGCGCGACCGAAGATTTCGCCGCGCTGTGCCTCGATCCCCTCGTGGCACGCCAGGCAGGCCGACTGGAAGGGCGCCTCCTTCCACGGCGTCGGCAGCGGCGCCAGACCGCGCGACCGGCGCGCCGCGTTCAGATCGTCGTGCGAGCGGCGCAGCAGGGCGTAGGCGTAGCCGATGTTGTGGACGCCGCGGCCGGCCGCCACCAGATCGAAGTTGTGACGCGCGTCGGCGAACGCCGCCGGCGGGGCGCCGCCGAGGGCGCGCGCCGTTTCGTCGACCTGGCGGCGCAGGGCGGCGACCCGGCTGGCGGCGCCGTCCTTCCACGACATGTAGATGGCGCGGTACTTCGGGCCGTGGCAGGCCATGCAGGCGACGTCCGAGGCGCGGTTGACCGCGCCGCCGTGGCCGGGCAGGGTGATGTGGCAGCCCTCGCAGCGCACGCCAGCCTCGAACATCGGACTGGGCATCGGCGTAACACCGCGTCCCCCCGTCCCCGTGTACAGGCTGAGCTGCGGCGAATGCCCGGCGGCGTGGCACGAGCGGCAGGCGGAGGCCGCCGACTCGATGCGGGCGGCGGCCGCCTCGACCCGGGCCGGGGCGACGTGCTGGATCGACAGGTGGCAGTCGAGACAGTCGACCTTGTGCTCGGTGACGTGCTTGCGGTGCAGCAGGTCCGTGTCGCCGTACTTCTCCAGGCGGGCCGCCTGGTTGTGGCAGGTCACGCAGCGCTCGCGCGGCACCTCGCCGTCGCTGCCCTCCGGCCGGGCGTGGCACCAGGTACAGTCCATCCCGAAGCGCGATGCATCGGCGTGATTGAAGGTGGTGCTGCCCGCCTTGACGACTTTGTCGGGGACGTGATGGCACAGGGTGCAGCGCGCCGTGCCGAACCCCGCGACCTGCCCCTTGAAGTGACACAGGATGCAGGTCGACGTGGTCACGGCGATGTGGCTTCCCTGGACGATCTGTGAGTGGCAGGAGGTGCAGCGCAGCGTCTTGCCGCGCCGCATCTCGACCAGGTGGGCGGCGTGGTCGAACAGCACATCGCCGATCAGCTCCTTGCCGATCAGCAGGCGCCGCTCGTGGCAGCGCAGGCAGGCGGCGTCGTCGATCTCGGTCCAGGGGTTGGTGCCGTACGTGCCGGTGAAGTAGCGCGCCACCATCGACAGCGCCTCGTACTTCTTGCGCAGCTCGGCGGTGACGCCCGGCGGGATGTGGCATTCGACGCAGGCGATGTTCTTGTGCGACGAGTCCTTCCACGACTCGTAATACGGCGCCATGATGTGGCAGGAGCCGCAGAAGCGGGGCCGGCTGCTGACCTCCATCGCGGTGCCGGTGGCGACGATGCCGATGGCCACGAGCAGCGCGGCGGCGAAGCCGGCGGTGCGCAGCGGGGCGGAGGCGAGGCGCGCCCGCAAGCGGGCGAGGGGCCCTGCTGGGGCCCCGGGGTCTCCGGGCGTCGTCATCAGTGGCGGCTTTCCGCGGCGGCCCGGTGGCGGGCGCGAACCAGGATCGCCGCCGTCAGCAGGAGATAGAACCAGAACAGGCCGAGGCCGACCTTGCGCCACCAGCGACCGGCCAGCTTCTCGTGGATCTCGCCGCTGACCTCGGCGGCGATCGACCGGGCCCGCCGGGTGTGCGGCTCGACCCGGCCCGTGTCGAGGGCGTGCATCACCGGGAACGACTCCATGAGGGCCGTGCGGGCGTCCTCCAGACGCGCCTGGTAGTCGTCGACGTAAAGCGGGATGCGGGCCGCCTCCTCGACCAGGTGGCGGGCCTCGTCGATCTCGCGGGCGGCGTCGGTGAACATCCCCTTCATCGTCCCCGCCAGCTTCTGCTGCTCCGAGTCGGCGGCGTGGCACTGCAGACAGACGCTGTCGAGCATCTCCACCCCGGCCGGCGGCGTCTTGTGGTTGTGATGACAGGCGGCGCACTCCGGCAGCCCGGCGTCGTCCATCGCCTTCTTGTGCGGCCCCTCGAGGAAGTACTGGCGCGTCGTGGCGTGACACTGCCCGCACACCTTCTCGACGTCGCCGAGACCGGGCGGCGTGGCGCCGTGGCTGCCGTGGCAGCGCGTGCACTCGGGCGCCGCATCGCTGGCGTTCTCCAGGAAGGCGCGGCCGTGCACCCCCGCGGCGTAGTCGGCGTACGGGTTGTCGGTGCGGCCGTACTTCTTCATCAGCGCGGCGTCGCCGTGGCAGCGGGCGCAGGTGGACGGGATGTTGCGCGGGAAGACGCGGCTCCGCGGATCGTCGCGCCGGCGGATCTCGTGCACGCCGTGACAGTCGGTGCAGACCGCCACGTTCGGGTCGCCCTTGGCCAGCCGCCGGCCGTGCTGTGACGTCTGGTAGAGGGCGAACTGGTCCGACGGCAGGTTGTACGGCCGCATGCGGGCAATGTCGCCGTGGCAGGAGGCGCACAGCGCCGGGATGTCGCGCCGCCGCGGCACCCCCCGGAAGCCGGCGCGATGGGCGCCCTCGACCGTCGTCGCGGCGACGTCACCGCCATGGCAGGTGGTGCAGGCGATTCCCTCGCTCCGGTGCACCCCCTGCTCGAACTGCACGCGAACGTCGGAGTGGCAGACGCCGCACATCCCCGCCTCGTTGGCGCGGGCCGCGGCTGTCGCCGCGGCGAACAGGACCGCCAGGAGCACCGATGCGTGCTTCATCGCGGCCCCTCCAGGTGCCAGCCCTTCCAGATCAGCGCGGCCCACACGAGCAGGGCGAGCGCCCCCAGCGCGATCGCCGCCGGTCGCCGCCCGGGCCGCTCGCCGGCCCGCCGGTCGAGGAACGGCAGCAGCAGCACCGCCACGAACAACGCTTCGAGGAACAGGCCGCGCAGAAAGCGCGGCACCAGGGGCGGGAACGATTCGAGCAGCGCGTGCGGCGCCAGCAGGTACCAGGGCGGGCGCGCCCCGGGCGGGGTGGCGAACGGGTCGGCGGCGACGTCGAAAGATTGCGGCATGAAGATAGCCAGCGTCGCCAAAGCCCCGATCAGGAACACCACGATCAACAACAGATCGTAGAGCACCACCCGGAGCGAGCGGCTGCCAGGTCCGTCGGCGACCGACGACAGGCCGACGCGGCGCACGCTGGAGAAGTGCAGGTAGAACAGCGCCAGGAGCAGGAACGGCCAGACGACGATGTGCAGGATGTAGAAGCGGGTCAGAACCAGCGAGTCCAGGCCGGAGCCGCCGACCAGGAAGGAGAACAACGGCCCGATGAGCGGCAGCGCATCGGTGACCTCGCGGGCCCGCACCGTCGTCCAGTAGCCGCGGGCGTCCCACGGCAGCAGGCGCCCGGTCAGATCGGCGAAGGTCGCCACCACGAAGGTGACCATCGCCAGCATCCAGATCACCTCGCGCGAACGGCCGTACATGCCCCCAAAATAGAAACGGACGATACGCGCCGCCAGGATGAGCAGCAGGAGCGTCGCCGCCCAGCGGTGCACCTGGTTCACCAGAGTCCCGCCGGTGACATCGCGGGCGATCGAGGTGACCGAGCCGTAGGCCTCCGAGGCGGTCGGCTGGTAGTAGAACGCCAGCATCATGCCGCTGACGGCGAGCACCAGGAACAGGATGAACGACAGGATCCCCATGATGCGGGGCCAGCGGGCATACGACGGCAGCGGCCGCGACAACGCCTCGTCGAGCGCCTCGCGCAGCGGCTTGCGGGTGTCCAGCTCGGCGGGCAGCAGACCGAACACGCTCAGGAACGAGGCGATCTCGGTCAGGTTCAACCGCGCCTCGAGCCAGCTCCGGATCGACCGTTTGCCGCCTGCATCCGCCGCCACGTCGGCCTCCTGCCAGGATCTCTCAGGTGTGGACGATGATCTCGTCGGCCCGCACCTCCGCCGGATACTGCGGCAGAGGCTTCTTGGGCGGGCCGGACAGAACGATGCCGGCGCGATCGAAGGCGCCGTTGTGGCAGGGGCACTGGAAGGTGCCCTTGTCGCCATCCCACTTCAAGACGCAGCGCAGATGGGTGCACACCGCCGAGACGGCGGTGACCTGCGAGTCGGAGACCCGCACCACGAATAGCGGCTCGGCCCCGTGACGGACCAGGCGCGCCTCGCCGATCGCCAGCGTCGAGAAGCTGCCGCAGCGCAGCTGCCGCTCGCCGGGCCGCTTCTCCGACGACGGTGCCTTCAGGAACGAGATGCCGAGGACGCCGGCGCCGAGCGCCCAGATCGCCAGGAACCCGCGGATGAGCCAGGTCAGCACCCCCCGCCGCTCGATCGAGGTCGTCTCAGGTCCGTTCATCGTGCCCCTCCGGAGCCGACGCGCCCTCGCGCGCTCCAGGCTCCTGCTGCGCCCGGGCCTCCTCCTCCAGCCGCCGGCGGCGGATCGTCTCGAGCTCGAGCGGGTGCTCCTCCTCCATCTCCGACTCGCTGAGCGTGCCGGTCAGGAACGCCGGGTTCAGCGGATAGACGTCGGGGTTGAAGATCACGAAGTACAGATGCCAAACGATGATCGCCAGCGTCGCCAGCACCGCCTCGTAGAAGTGGATGGTGCGCGAGATGTCCCAGCCGAGCTTGCCCAGAAACGCGATGGCGGGATCCTCGAACCACAGGACGACTCCGGTCGCCGCCATGACCATGGTGCCCCACACCAGCGCCCAGTACTCGCTCTTCTCGATGTAGCTGAACCGCCCGAATCGCGGCCGGGTCCGGCGCAGCCCGAGATTGTAGCCGACCGACTGCACGGCGTCGCGCAGGTCGCCGGGGCCGAGCAGGATGTCGCGCATGAACTGCCGGCCGCGCGCCGTCAGGGTCAGATACCACAAGTGGACGACCGAGGCGATGACCATGACGACGCCGGCCACGCGGTGCACCCAGCTGCGCTGGTCGAACAGGTTTTCATCGAAGCGCCGGAGGCTCTCCACCCACCACGCCTCCGGATAGCGGAGCATGAAGCCGGTGATCACCAGCACGGTGAAGCTGATGAGCAGGGCGGCGTGCTGCAGCCGCTCGCCGAGCGTCATCCTCAAGTAGAGCGCGCCGCTGTCACGAGCTTCGGCTTCTTCCAGCCCGGCCGGCTCGGCGCCGCGCCGGATCCGCAGGCGGTGCCGCGCCTTGCGGACGAAGTCGAGCAGGTTGTGCGCGAACATTCCGCCGACGGTCAGGACGATCAGGACGGTGTAGATGGTCGCGATCCAGTACAGCGCCGGATCGTCCGCCCGGGTCAGTTCCAGGTGGACCTTGCCCCTGGCGAAGCGGACATTGGCGCCGGGGTGGCATTGGCCGCAGGTTGCCGCCAGCCTGGCCGGGTTGACGCTGCTGCGCGGGTCGCTCGACGGGCGGATGTCGTGCGAGCCGTGGCACGAGGCGCAGTTGGCGGCCGCCACCGAGCCGCCGCGGA
>JAGYID010000028.1 GCA_018606725.1 Acidobacteriota bacterium | reverse complement strand
AGGCGGCCGGCGGCGCCGTCCCCGACCCGGCCGCCAGCGCGGCGATCGCCGACTTCGGGCACCAGCTCACCGAGATGCGCAAAGACCTGCTGCACTCCTCGCTCGAAGTGCAGGGTGTGGTGCGCGAGGCCGGACAGGCGGTCCTCGAGCAGGTCGCCTCCTCCGGGCACATCCTCGACGCCCTGCGCGGCGCGCTCGAGCAGCGGATCGACGGCCTCGAGGGAAAGCTTCAGGCCAACATGCAGCAGCGGCTCGACGACCTGGCGCAGGAGCTCAGCGGCGCGCTGGCGCGACGGCTCGAAGGGTTCGAGCGCGCCGTCGGCGAGACCGCCAATCCGCTGCGCCGCGCCCTCGAAGAGTCGATGGGGACCCTCGCCGCCCGGCTGGACGAGGGCGTCCGGACGACCGCCGAGGTCCAGGAGGTCACGGTCCGCGTCGCCGAGCACGTCGAATCGCTCTCCGAGCTGCAGCCCAAGGTCGCCGAGCGGATGCTGGAGGAGTTGTCGCTGCTGCAGGCGACCTCGCGCAAGGTCGACCAGGCGGCCGGCGGCCTCGACAAGAAGCTCGACCAGGCGGTCGTGGCGCTCGACAAGAAGATCGACCGCGCCATCGATGACAACCTCCAGATCTCGCAGCTCCTGACGCTCCTGAAGGGTCAGGCCGAAAAGACACACGCGGCGCTGCGCACCATCAACGAAGGGAATCGCGCCGTCATCCAGGCGGTGGAGACCCAGCTCAAGCGCGATCAGGCCGACCTCTCCCGCCGGCGCGGCGAAGAGGCGATGGAGTGCAACAACCACGGGGTCGTCCTGTACTATCGCGGGGCCCTCGAGGCGGCGCTGCTGTCGTTCCGCAAGGCGGTCGAGCTCACGCCCGACTACGCCGAGGCGCACAACAATCTGGGGCTGGTGCTGTCGCGGCTCGGACACGAGGCGGAGGCGACGGCGGCCTTCGCGGAGGCGCTGCGGCTCGACCCGAAGATGGGCGAGGTGTACAACAACCTCGGTTTCCTGTATCACACGTCGGCGCAGTTCGAACGCGCCGCCGAGATGTTCAACAAGGCGATCGAAAATGCCGCGGATTCGGCGGTCGCCTACACCAATCTCGGCAACACCTTCCACAAGATGAAGCAGCCGGAGCGCGCCGTCGCCGCCTGGCAGCGCGCCGTCGAGCTCGACCCCCTGAACGAGAACGCCCTGCGCGGCCTGCGGATGTACCAGCAGGGCCCGGAGCGGAACTAGAGGAGCCGGAGCGCCGTGTCGATCGCCGATCTCTACCAGCGGTTCGAGCTGCTGGTCCGCACTCCGAAGCAGCGCCTGCTGCTCGACGCCTTCCTGCCGGCGCCCGAGGCGCTGCCGTCGGCGGTCGCACCGCCACCGCCGCCGCCGATGCCGAACCTGTCGCCCGACGAGCTCGGCATGCTGTCGCGGCTCGACCGTGAGGAGGAGGAGCCGCCACCGCCGCCCAAGCCGGCGAAGAAGCGCAAGGCCGCCGAGGCGAAGAAGAAGGAGCAGCCGAAGTCGCTGCAGGACGAGATCGCCGAGTTCATGAATCGCGACGGCGCCGCCCTGGCGCCCGAAGATGATCTGAAGTCATTCCTGACCAACAGCCTCGACCCCAACACCGACCCCGAGCCGGGTTCGGGCGACAAGAAGTAGCGGGCCGCAAGTCTCGGCGCCCCCTCCGGCCGCGGACCCGCCTCGCGCCACCCCCCTGATAGAATGACCGCTGCCAAGGAGCCTGTCCGGGTATTCGGCCAGGCTCCTTGGCAGCGGGGCGCCCCATTCCTGAAGCCACCGAACGGCCGAGTGCGCTTGGACCCATCGAGGGCCACCACGATTTCACCGTCCTCGAGGCGCGGCTCGCCGACCTGATCGACGGCTGCAAGCGCGAGGCTCCGGAGGGACCGTTCGCGCCCATTGCCGTGGTCGCTCCCACCCGGCGGCTGCTCGCCCACCTCCAGCTCCGTCTCGCCGAGCAGCGACCCGGGCTCGTCGCGGTGCATTTCTACCACCACGAGGCACTGGCGCGGGCCGCCGCGGCCGCGGCCGGCGTGTCGCTCCCCCGCCTGCTTTCCGAGGATGTCAGGGAGGCGATCCTGGCGGACATCGTGGCGCGCGAGGGCGGTCCGCTGGCGGCGCACACCGCGGCGCGGCCCGGCAGCCTCGCCATTCTCCTGGATGTGTTCGACGACCTCCGCGAGGCCGGCGTCGACCTTACCGCGGACCTGGCGGCGCCGCGCCCCGCCAAACGTGGCAGGCAGGTGCTGGCGGTGTACCGGGCCTACGCCTCCAGGCTGGATGCGCTGCGCCCGCAGGGACCGACGGACCGGGCGGGGCGTGCGCAGCTGGCGGCCGATTGCGCCGAGGCGTTCGCCCGGCGCTTTCGGCTGATCGTGCACTACGGCGCCTACGAGCTGATCGGTGTGAACCTCGCGTTCCTCCACCGGGCGGCGCGCTCCGGCACCCCGGTGCGCTTTCTGGCGCCGTACCATCCCACATCACCCGCCTTCGCGCACGCCCGAAGGTTCTGGTCCGAACAGCTCGGCGTCGCTCCGGTCTTCCTTCCGGAGGTCGCCGGGCCGGCGCTGCTCGGGCCGTCCCTGCCAGACCTCTATCGCGAGGAGTCGCGGCCCTCCCCGGCGGCGGCGGGGGCGATCCGCTTCTTCCACGCCCAGGGAACCGCGGCGGAGCTGCGCGAGGTGGCGCTGCGGATCCTGGCGCTGCAGCGCGAGGCGCGCGCGCCGCTGCGCCGCGTGGCGGTGGTGGGACGGAGCCTGGAGCCGTACGCGGCCGATCTGCGGCCGGTGTTCGCCGGGCACTCCCTGCCGTTCACGACGACCGCCGCCCTCGGAGCGCCGCGCGAGGCGGCGGTGCAGGCGGCGCTCAACCTGGTGCGCGTCATCGGCGGGGATTTCGAGAGACAACCCTTGATCGATCTGTTCCGCAGCGGCCTCTGCACCATCGCCGGACGCGACGTCGCCGACCAGGCGCACGTCTGGGACGATCTCAGCCGGCGCTGGCAGGTCAGCCGTGGCTACGAAGCCTGGACAAAGGATCTGCCCCGCTGGATTGCCGCTGCGGAGCCGTTTCTGCCCGAGGACGCCGACGAGGCGTTCCGCGACCGCGTCCTGGCGGCGCAGCAGGCGCGCATCCGGGCCGCCGACGCGCTCGCCGCCGCCGTGACCGCCCTGCGGCAGGCGGCGAGCCAGGCCGCGGCGGCGGCCTCCTGGGCCGCATGGGCGGATGGCGTCGACAGCCTGCTGTCGACGATCATGGGCGCCGGCAACGCCGGTGGCGATGCGGCGTCCGGCGAACCGGCGCGCGGTGTCATCTTCGACCTGATGCTTGAAGTCCTGGCCGAGGTGCGCGACCTCGACGGCGCGCGCCTGCCATTCTCGTCACGGTCCGCCATGCTGTTCTTCGAGCGGGCGTTGGCGCGGCGGAGCGTGCCGATCGGCTCGGTCGGCGCCGATGGTTCCGGGCAGGCGGGCGACAACGGCGGCGTGCGCATCCTCGACGCCATGCAGGCCCGCGGCCTGACCTTCGACCACGTCTTCCTGATCGGCTTCAACGCCGATCTGATTCCCCGGCGGGCCCGGGAAGTTCCCTTCCTGGGCGACCTCGAGCGCCGCCGGCTGAAGGAACGGCTCGGCGCACCAATCCCGATCGGGTCCGACGCCGCCGGCGAGGAGCACCTGCTTCTCGCCCACCTGCTGGGCTGCGCCTGCCGGAGCCTGACGATCTCCTGGCAGCGCGCCGACGACGCGGGTCGCGCCAGGGTGCCGAGCCTGATGCTGCGGGAGGCGGCGCGCCTGGCCTTCGGCCAGCCTGACGCCGCCCTCGTCGAGCGCGCGGCCGACCGGGTCCCGACGCACCCGGCGCAGTGGCTCGCGAGGGCGGTCCAGACCCACGGCATCCTGCCCCCCGGGGCCGCGGCGGCCGGCGTGGCGCTGGCGCTGCGCTCCCCGCTCCGCCTGCTCGCAACCGCCGACCGGCTGCCGGCGGCGGCCGTTGACGACCCGGCGCGCCTGCGTGCCGGACTTGCCATGATGGCCTCGATCGACGAGGCCGCGGGCCCCGATCGACGGTACGACGCCTTCGTGGGCGGTGCCGTCCCACCGCCCGCGCATTGGTCGCCGTCGCGACTCGAGGCCATCGGCGCCTGCCCGCAGCGCTTCTTCTTCCGTCACTTGCTCCACGTGGATGAGCTCGATGAAGCGATGGAGGGCTACGACATCGACCGCCTCGAAGTCGGCCTGGGTCTTCACGCCGCGCTGCGCGACGTCTTCGCCGCGCTCATGGAGGCGCCGACGCCGTTGCGACCGGGGAACGAGACGTTGACGATCGATCTGGCGTTGCGGACCATGCGGCAGAGCGTCGAGCTGCGCGCCGGCAGGATCGCGGCCCGGATGCGTCGTTATCCGCTGCTCCGCGAGGCCCTCCTCGCGACCTGGCGCGACTCCCTGGAACGCCTCGTGCGCGCCGAGGTCGCCGCCCTGTGCGCCCGGAGGACGACCATCCTGGGGGTCGAGCATGCCGCCACGGCGTCGCTGGACCTCGCCGGCGGGGGCGGGCAGGGCGATCCGGTGATCGTCGAAGGGCGCTTCGATCGCGCCGACGCGCGCGGGGAGGACGCCATCGTGATCACCGACTACAAGACCGGCGGCGCCGATCTGGAGTCGCACGTCGACGCGGCGACGATGCTCAAGGGCGCCAGGCTGCAGATGCCGGTCTACGTCCTGATGGCCGAAGAGCTCCGCGCAGCCTGGCAGCGCCCGCGCGCCCGGGTCACCGCCGAGGTCCTGGGCGCCGGACCGGCGTTCGACCGTGCCGCCGAATTCCCGGTCCGGGCGTCGATCGATCCGGAGAAATTCGAGGCCAATCGGGCCGGTCTCCTGGAGACCCTGACGGTCCTCGTCGATCTGGCGCGGGCCGGCCTGTTCCCGTTCAACCGCGAGGATTCCCGTTACTGTGGTCACTGTCCCTACGTACGAGCCTGCCGCCGTCTGCATCCGCCCACCGTCGCCCGCCTCGAGGCCGACCCGCGCCTCGAGGCCTACCGCCGGCTGCGCGGCAAGAGCACCCGCGCGCCGCTGCTCGCGGACGTCGCCCGGCGCGCCGCGCCGGAGGCGACCGGGAGGCGGCGATGAGCCGTCCCGCCGCCGGCCGGCCACTGCCGGATGCCGGCGATCGGCGGCGCGCCGCCACGGTCTTCGATCGCAACCTGGTGGTGACCGCCGGCGCCGGCACCGGCAAGACGGCGCTGCTGGTCGAGCGCGCCCTGAACCTGATCGGCGGCGGCCGGGCCCGCATCGACCAGCTGGCGGTGATCACCTTCACCGAGAAGGCGGCGGCCGAGCTGCGCCTGCGGCTGGCGGTCGGGCTCGATCACCTGCGTGCCTTGACGGCGGGACCGCCGCCCGCCGATCCGGCCGGCGAAGCGGTTCGGGCGCGCGATTTTCTGCTGGGCGAGGCCGGGCAAAGGCCGGATGAGGTGGCAGGGCGGGCCCTGCCGGCGCTGTTGAACCTCGACGCGGCCGCGGTCAGCACCATCCACTCGTTCTGCGCCGAGATCCTTCGCCGCTACCCGGTCGAGGCGGGCGTCGACGCCGCCTTCCAGATCGATGACGGGCCGGCGGCCGACCGGGTGTTCGAGGAGGAATGGGGAGCCTACCTGGCCGCTGAGCTCGGGCCGAAGCCGGGCCGGGAGGCGCTGTGGCGCGAGGCGCTGCGCTTCCCCGGCGCCCTCGAAGTCATCCGCGCGCTGGCGCGGGCGCTCGCCTCGTTCGGCCTCCCCCCTTCCCTCAACTCCCCCGATCCCGGTTATGGGAGCGTCGACCCCCGTCTGGTCCTCGGCCCGCTGGTCGAACGGTTGCGTCGCGACCTCGACCACCTCCTGAAGACCGTCACCGGCGCCAACGAGAACATGCAAGGTTTCCTGCGGCGCTCGAACGAGATGCTCGGAGCCTTTGCGCGCGACGGGAGCGGCGGACTGGCCGCGGCCCTCGCCCGCCTGGCGCCCTCCGATTACCTTGAGAAGGGCGTGCCGGCGCCCGGCAGGAACCTGGCCGGCGCCGATCCCGAGATCGTGGAGGAGGTGGCGGGGCGCGCCAGGGACGTCGTCGGCGCCCTGGCGCTGGTGGACGAGGCCCCGGTCGGCACGCTGGTGAACGCCGCCCTGCCGCTGGCGGCGCGCTGCCGCGAGCGCCTGCTCGCGTCCGGCTTCGTGTCGTTCGACGGGCTCCTGCGCCTGGTGCGCGATCTGCTGCAGTCCCACCCGGAGGCGCGGCGCGAACTGTCCGCGCGCACGCCCGTGCTGCTGGTCGATGAATTCCAGGACACCGATCCGCTGCAGTACGAGATCCTGTTCTACCTGTGCGCGGGCGGCTCCACCGTGAGCGCCGATCCGTTCGATGCCCGGCTGCAGGCCGGCCGGTTGTTCATCGTGGGCGATCCGAAGCAATCGATCTACCGGTTCCGCGGTGCCGATATCGACGCCTACAACCGGGCGGTGGGTCGCATCGAGGCTTGCGGCGGCGAGCGACTGACGCTCTCCGCCTCGTTCCGCAGCCCGGCCGAGATCGTCGAGCCGATCAATCGTCTGTTTGCCCGGCTCATCCGCCCCTCCGGCGACGGCCCGTACGAGCCGCCCTACGAGCCGATCCAATCGGCCCGCGGGCCGCGCGGCGGCCCGCGGGCGGAGATCTGGTCGGTGATCGCCGACGGTAACGCCGAGATCCGCCGGCGGGCCGAGGCCGAGGCGATCGCCGCCTGGATCGAGGACCAGCGCGGGCGGATCGACGCGACCGGCGCCGCGCTGAAATTCGGCCAGGTGGCGATCCTGCTTCGAGCCCTGACCAACGCCGGGCTGTACGCCGATGCGCTGCGGCGCGCCGGCATCCCTTACATCGTCGAAGGCGGCAAAGACTTTTACGAACGTTCCGAGGTCGGCGACCTGGTCGCGTTTCTCCGGGCCGTCGTCAACCCCCACGACGCTCCCGCCGTCCTGGCGGTCATGCGGTCGCCGCTGGGGGCTGTGCCCGACGAGGAGCTGGCGCGCTTCGCCGCCGCCGGCGGCTGCTTCGACCGGCCGGACGGCGGGCTCGGCGATGTCGCACCGTTCCCGCACGTGCAACGGACGCTCGAGCTGCTCGCGTCCTTCCGCGCCTCGACGCGAGGCGCCGCCACCGACGACGTCATCCGGGCGGCGCTCGAGACCACTCCCCTGCTCCTCCTGCACGCCTCGTCCTTCGAAGGGGCGCAGCGGCTCGCCAATCTGGGCAAGCTGGTCTCCCGGGCGGGGGCGCTGGCCAGGCAGGGTGCCTCCCTCGAGGAGACCCTCGACGCGCTCGAAGAGAGCCTCGACGGCGAGCGCGCCGAGGGGGAAAGCCCGCTGGCCGACGAAACCATCGATGCGGTGCGCATCCTCTCGGTCCACAAGGCGAAGGGGCTCGAGTACCCGGTGGTCATCGTTCCGGATCTGGGTCGCGAGGCCGGCCGGACGCGTTTCGACGGCACGCCGCGGCTGGAGGCGGCGCGGCTCGGCGGCGCCGAGGCCCTGGCGATCCGACTGCCTGACGGGACCACCAACGCCGCCTGGATCCCGCACCAGGAGTGGGGCCGCCGCCACGAGGAAGCCGAGGAGAAACGGGTGTTCTACGTCGCCTGCACGCGCGCCATCGAGCGGCTGATCCTGGTCAACAGCCAGTTCGGGACCAAGGCGGCGCCCTGGCGGGACGCTCTGGCGGCCCTGGGTTACGTCCTCGAGGAAGGACCCCCGGATCCAGGTACGCTCGACGACGGCCGCATCCTGCACCGGGTGGTCCGGCCCGCTCCCCTGCGCCGAGTGGAGCAGCCGGAGGCCGACGTCGGCTTCTGGTCGGCGGCCGCGGAGGCGTTCGGGCGGGCGGCGGAGGAGGTCCAAGCCGCGACCCGGCCGCCGTTCGGCCGCCCCTCCGGGATCGCCGATGCGCGCCTGCAGGCCGGTGACGGCCGCAGCGACCTGGCGGCGGCCGTCGATCTGGCGGGCCATCGCCGGCGCGGCGCCGATGCGGTAGGCCGCCTGGCCGGCGCCGCCGTGCACCTGGCCATGGAGCGCTGGGACTTCCGCGAACCGGACGCGCTCCGCCGCCTGCTGGAGCCGATGGCGCGGCAGTCGGTGGAGGAGATGGCGGAGGAGCCGGCCCCGGGCGGAGAAATCCTGATGCAG
This sequence comes from Acidobacteriota bacterium, assembly GCA_018606725.1. Classification (GTDB taxonomy): domain Bacteria; phylum Acidobacteriota; class Polarisedimenticolia; order Gp22-AA2; family Gp22-AA2; genus JAGYID01. The sequence goes on along the minus strand of JAGYID010000028.1, from coordinate 24,365 downwards.
GTCGTGCGCGAGACCGGCGACATCGTCGATGGGTTCCTCGCCTCCGGGCTGCCGGCGCGTCTCGCGTCGCTCGAGGTGCTGGGCCGCGAGATGCCGGTCCTGTATCGCGACGAGGCCGGGACGACCTGGAGCGGATCGTGCGATCTCGTCTACCGCGACCGCGACGGCGCCATCGTGGTGGCGGATTACAAGACCGACCGCGTCGATGGCGACCCGGGAGTCCACGCGGAGCGCTACCGCGCCCAGCTCGAAATTTACCGGGAAGCCCTCCGGCGGGCGCTCGGTCAGGCGATGGTGCGGTCGGAGATCCTGTTTCTCAGGCGGGGATCGATCGTACTGATTTGATCAGCCGCTCCAGCGCCGCGTCCCAGTCGAACGGGGCGAAGCGGTCGGGGGCCGGGGCGAACAGCCGGTGCTCGAGGCTCAGCTCGGTGGCGGCCTCGCCGTCGGCCTCCTCCAGCCAGAGACGGACCGCCGAGTGCTGCGGCGCAGGGCCGGCGCCGGGGTCCTCCCAGCTCATCACCAGGAAGCGGTCCGGGTCCCAGACCAGGAAGCGGCCGGTGATCGGCGGGCGCGCGTCCCACTCCAGGCGCAGCTCCCCGCCCGGCTCCGGGACGGCCGCCGCCCGCTGCGCCAGCCAGCCGATGATCCCGGCCGGGGTGCTGAAGCGGTCGAACAGCGCCTCCGGAAGCGCCGGGACGCGGACCTGGTGGAAGCGCGACTGGCGCACCATGCCGCGGGCCCGCTCGAGAAACAGCTTCAGGATCTGGATCTCCGACTCCCATCCCTGGTCGATGACGCGGAAGACGTCGTCCCAGGCCTCTTCCCCGGGGAAGCCGGTGTGCGACACCGTCAGCACGGTGCCGTCGCGCCACGGGTCGAACCGGAATTCGAGCTGGGTGTCGAGGTCCTCGACGCGCGTCCTCAGCCGCAGCAACTCGTGCGGGACGATCTGCGCGAATTCTCCGGATGCGACCAGCGAATCCGGTCCGGACGAGCCGGTGGCGTCGCCGAACACCCAGCGGTACGAGCCGCCCGCCTTGAGATCGATGGCCGCCTCCGACACGAACCAGCGCGACAGCTCCTTGGGGTCGGTCAGCGCCAGATAGACCTCGGCGGGCGAGGCATGGATGCCGACGCTGTGCCGGCTGCTGCGATCCGGCTCGAGTGTCAGGCCGCGAGGTTCGTCGTACATCGGGAGGCTCCGGGCAGGAACAGGGCGCATCATCGCCGATCCGGCGACCCCGTTGCAAGCCGCCTGGGCGGCGGGCTCGCGGCGCCGCCGGCGGGATGCGGCGCCGGTGCTACAATCCCGGCCCGTCCACGGCGACCCGCGGCGGCCCCGCGCGGTCGATCAAGGAGAGACGCGCTCATGGTCCTGGGCTCCCGATCCCGCCTCATCGCGCTCGGCGCCGCCGCCCTGTCCGCCCTCGGCGCGTCGGCCTGGCTCGTCACGAGCGGCGCGGTGGCGGCCGGCGCGTCCGACGCCGGACCCGTCACCCCCATCCTCATCAGGGGCGGCACCCTTCTGACCATCAGCCACGGGGCCATCGAGCGCGGCGATCTGCTGATCCGCGACGGGGTGATTGCCGCGCTCGGCGGCAGCATCGCGCCGCCGGCCGGGGCGCGGGTCATCGACGCGGCCGGCCGCTACGTCATGCCGGGGATCGTGGACACGCATTCGCACATGGGGGTCTACCCGTGGCCCGAGGTGGAGGCGAACTCCGACGGCAACGAGGCGACCGAGCCGATCACCTCGTGGATGCGGGCGGCCGATGCGGTCTACACCGAGGACCCGGAGTTCGAACGGGCCCGCGCCGGCGGCGTGACCACGGTGCAGATCCTCCCCGGCAGCGCCAACCTGATCGGCGGCGAGACGGTGACCGTCAAGCTTCGTCCCGGCCCGAGCCTCGACCGGATGCTGTTCCAGGGCGCGCCGCGCGGCATCAAGATGGCGCTGGGCGAGAATCCAAAGCGGGTCTACGGCGGGCGCGACAAGATGCCCTCCACCCGCATGGGGAACATGGCGATGTTCCGCCAGGCGTTCAGCGCGGCGCGCGACTACCGCGCCAAGCAGGACGCCTGGCGCGCCAAGCCGGAGAAGGACCGCGGGCCGGCTCCGGAGCGCGATTTGAAGCTGGAGTCGCTGGCGGCCGTGCTCGACGGCAAGGTGCTGGTGCACGTCCACTCCTACCGCAAGGACGAAATCTTGCGGTTCCTGGAGATCGCCGACGAATACGGCTTCAAGGTTGCCTCGTTCCAGCATGGGCTCGAGGCGTACAAGATCGCCGGCGCCCTGGCGCAGCGGGACATCGCCGTCGCCACCTTCGCGCACTGGTGGGGCTACAAGGTCGAGGCCTGGGACGGCATCCCGCACAACGCGGCGCTCTTGGCCCGCGCCGGCGTGCGGGTCAGCATCCATTCGGACTCGGGGAATCTCGTGCAGCGGCTGTACAACGAAGCCGCGGTTGCGGCGCGCTACGGCCTGTCGGCCGACGATGCCCTGAAAGCGATCACCATCAACGCCGCCTCGGCGATCGGCGTCGGCGACCGGATCGGCACGCTGGATGTCGGCAAGGACGCCGACATCGCCATCTTCACCCGCCACCCGCTGGACGCCTACACGCTGGTCGAAAAGACCTTGATCGACGGCGTCGTCGTCTACGATCGCGGTGCCGCGCCGACGCCGGCGATTCTGCCGCCCGCCCCTCCCCTGCCAAAGGGCCCGTCGGCGCCGCCGGCCGCCGACCTCGTCCCCGCGGCCGACCCGATCAACCCGCGCGGCCTGTACGCCATCACCGGCGGCCGGGCCTTCACCATGGCCGGCCCGCCGATCGACGACGCCACCATCATCGTCGAGGACGGCCTGATCCGCGAGGTGAAGAGGGGGCTTGCTGCGCCGGCCGGGGCGACGGTCATCGAGGCCGCCGGCGGCTGGGTGTTCCCGGGGTTCATCGAGGCCGGCACCCACCTCGGCTTGTCGGAGATCGATCTCGAGGACATCACCCGCGACGACGACGAGGCGACCGACCCGGTCCTGCCGCAGATGCAGGTGATGGACGCCTTCTACACCGAGAGCGAGCTGATCCCGGTCGCCCGCCTGCATGGCCTGACCGCCGCCTTCGCGGCGCCCGGCGAGGGGAACGTCTTCGGCGGCAGCGGCGCCGTCGTCCGCCTCGACGGCGACAGCCCCGCCGCGGTCCTGGTGAAGGACCGGGCGGCACTGGTCATCAATCTGGGCGAGCCGCCGAAGGCGCGTTACGGTCCGAAGCACCAGTCGCCCGACACCCGCATGGGGATCGCGGCGCTGGTGCGCGACGCCTTCGTCAAGGCCACCGATTACCGCGCCAAGCGGGCCGACTATGAAAAGAAGCTGCGGGAGTACGAGAAGAAAAGCGGAGCGAAGCCGGCGAGCGGGGCCAAGCCATCGACCGGAGGGAAGGCCACCGGCGACAAGGCGCCCGAAAAGCCGGTGCCGCCCGATCGAGATCTCAAGTTGGAGGCGCTCCTGCCGGCCCTCGAAGGCGCCATGCCGGTGGTCGTGCGCGCCCACCGGGTCGACGACATCCTGACCGCGGTGCGGCTGGCGGACGAGTTCAAGCTGAAGCTGATCCTCAATCGCGGCACCGAGGCGTACAAGGTCGCCGACCTGCTCGCCGCCCGCAACATCCCGGTGATCGTCGGGCCGATCACCACGCAACCGGACAGGATCGAGACGCTTGGCGCCATCTACGACAACGCCGCGCGGCTGCACCGGGCCGGGGTCAAGATCGCCATCCAGTCGGGCGACACCCTCAACGCCCGCATGCTGCCGTACGAGGCGGCGCTGGCGGTCGCCTACGGCCTGCCGTGGGACGAGGCGATCCGCGCCATCACCGTCAACGCCGCGGAGATCCTCGGCGTCGCCGACCGGGTCGGCACCATCCAGCCGGGCCGGGAAGCCGACCTGATCGTCGCCGCCGGCGATCCGCTGCAACCGCTGACGCCGCTGCGGCACATGATGATCAAGGGGCGGCCGATCCCGCTCACCAGCCGGCAGACCGCCCTGTACGAGAAATGGAGGCGATGAAACGGTGGAGCGGCCCGTCGACCCGGTCTGCGGCATGCACCCCGACCCGGCGCGCGCCCCGCGCACCGACCACGCCGGCACGACCTATTACTTCTGCAGCGACGGCTGCCTGAAGCGCTTTCAGGCGAACCCGGAGAAGATCCTGGCGGCGCCGCCGCAGCCGATGCAGCCGCGGCCGGCACCGCCCGCCGGCGCGACTCTCTATACCTGCCCGATGCATCCGGAAGTCGTCCGCGACCGGCCGGGCGCCTGCCCGAAGTGCGGCATGGCGCTCGAGCCGATGGTCGCGTCCGCGACCGACGAGGAGAACCCCGAGCTGCGCGATATGACGCGGCGGTTCTGGATCGGTCTCGTCCTGACGCTGCCGGTGCTCGGGCTCGGCATGGCGGGGATATCGACGCTGATCCAGCTGCTGCTCGCGACTCCCGTCGTACTGTACTGCGGCTGGCCGTTCTTCGAGCGCGGCTGGGCGTCGATCGTCAATCGCAGCCTGAACATGTTCACGTTGATCGCCGCCGGCACCGGGACCGCTTATACGTACAGCGCCGTCGCGGCGATCGCTCCCGACCTGTTCCCGCCGTCGCTTCGCGATCCGGCCGGCCGGGTCGGCGTTTACTTCGAGACCGCCGCCGCCATCACCGTCCTGGTCCTGCTAGGGCAGGTCCTCGAGCTGCGCGCCCGCGCCCGTACCGGCGGCGCCATCCGGGCGCTGCTCGACCTGGCCCCGAAGACGGCCCGCCGGGTGGGGCCGGACGACCGGGAGGCCGACATCCCACTCGCCGAGGTCCGGCCGGGCGACCGGCTGCGCGTCCGCCCGGGCGAGAAGGTGCCGGTCGACGGCGCCGTCCTCGAGGGAGCGAGCGCCGTCGACGAGTCGTTGGTCACCGGCGAATCGATCCCGGTGACCAGGCGCCCCGGCGACCCGGTCGTCGGCGGCACGGTCAACGGCACCGGCTCCTTCGTGATGCGGGCCGAGCGCGTCGGTGCCGACACCCTGCTCGCCCGCATCGTCCGGGTCGTCGGCGAGGCGCAGCGCAGCCGCGCCCCGATCCAGCGTCTGGCCGACGCCGTCGCCGCCTGGTTCGTCCCGATGGTCCTCGCGGTGGCGGTCGCGGCGTTCGCCGTCTGGGCGCTGGCAGGTCCCGAGCCGCGCCTGACGCACGCCCTCGTGGCGGCGGTGGCGGTCCTGATCATCGCCTGCCCGTGCGCCCTCGGCCTGGCGACGCCGATGTCGGTCATGGTCGCCGTCGGGCGCGGCGCCGGCGCCGGCGTCCTGGTCCGCGACGCGGCCACCCTCGAAACGCTGGAGAAGGTCGATACGCTGGCGCTCGACAAGACCGGCACCCTGACCGAGGGGAAGCCGCGTCTGGTGGCGATCGCCGTCGCGCCTGCGCTCGATCCACCTCTCCGCGATGACGAAATCCTGAAGTTGGCGGCCGCGGTGGAGCGCGGCAGCGAGCACCCGCTGGCCGCCGCCATCGTCGAGGCGGCCGAGGCCCGGCGCATCAAGCCGGCGGCGGTCGAGGACTTCCGTTCGACTCCCGGACGCGGCGTGGCGGGGCGGGTGAGCGGCCGCGCAGTCCTGCTCGGCAACGAGCCCTTCATGCGCGAGGCCGGCGTCGATCTGGCCCGTAGCGGGTTGCTCGAACGCGCCGAGGAGCTGCGGCATGACGGCGCGACGGTCGTGCTCCTCGCCGTCGACGGCCGCGCGGCGGCGGCGCTCGCCGTCGCCGACCCGATCAAGGAGAGCGCCGCCGCGGCCATCGGGCGCCTGCGCGGCGAGCGGATCCGGATCGTCATGCTGTCGGGCGACGCCCGCGCTACCGCCGAGGCGGTGGCCCGGCGGCTCGGCATCGACGAGGTCCACGCCGAGGTGCCGCCCGACCGCAAGGACGAGTTCGTCCGCGCGCTGCGGCGCGACGGCCGCGTCGTGGCAATGGCCGGCGACGGTGTCAACGACGCCCCGGCGCTCGCCGCCGCCGACGTCGGCATCGCCATGGGCGGCGGCACCGACGTCGCCATGGAGAGCGCCGGCATCACCCTGCTGCGGGGTGACCTGCGCGGCATCGCCCGGGCCCGGCGTCTCAGCCGGGCGACCATGCGCAACATCCGCCAGAACCTGTTCTGGGCCTTCGCCTACAACGTCGTCTGCATCCCGGTCGCGGCCGGCGCGCTCTACCCCGCCTTCGGCATCCTGCTCAGCCCGATGCTCGCCGGCGCGGCGATGAGCTTCTCGTCGGTCAGCGTCATCGCCAACGCCCTGCGCCTGCGCCGGGTCAAGCTCGACGCCGTTTGAAATTTCCGCCGGCGCACATAGAATGGGCAGCCCGGCCCCGATTGCGTCCGGCCCAACGGACGCGCACACTCACTGGAGGATGCATATGCACCCGTCGTCCCCGTTGCTGAAGGTTTCCGCTCTCGTCGCCGTCCTGACCCTCGCCGCATCGCTCGCCCTCGCCGCCCCGTCGCTGACCGAGCTGCCGATCGGCTCGCAGGGGCCGGCCTTCAACCTCAAGGCGACCGACGGGAAGATGTATTCGCTCGCTGCGATCAAAGGATCGAAAGGGACGGCGGTCATCTTCACCTGCAACGCCTGCCCGTTCTCGAAGGGCTACGAGGACCGCCTGATCGGTCTGGCGAAGGAGTACCAGCCGAAGGGGATCGCCTTCATCGCCATCAACGCCAACGACCCGAAGATCGTCCCCGACGACTCGTTCGATAAGATGGTCGTGCGCGCGAAGGAGAAAGGTCTCCCCTACCCGTACGTCTTCGACGACACCCAGATGGTCGCCATCGCCTACGGCGCCAAGGTCACGCCGCACATCTTCCTGCTCGACGCCGCCGGCAAGCTGGTCTATCGCGGCCGGGTCGACGACAACCTCAAGGAAGCGGAAGTGAAGGAACGCGATCTCTCCGGCGCCCTCGCCGCCCTCGCCGCCGGCCAGCCGGTCCCGGTCGCCGAGACCACGGCCTTCGGCTGCGGCGTCAAGTACGCCAAGAAGTAGCCGGTCCTCAGTACCCCCGCCCGTACGCCGCCTGGTGCTGCGGCTTGCCGTCGAGAATGTCGTGCCACGGCGCCTTGCTGCGGACGAAGATGTGGTACTCGGGGCGCTTGGCGGTCGCGGTGTCGAGCGTGGCGACGGAGATGTCGACCCAGTCGGGGTCGGTCTCGGTGAAGCACAGGACGATCGTGCCGCAGGTCGGGCAGAACGAGCGCATCGTGCCGGAGAGGGCCCGGTAGGTCGTCAGCCGATCTTCGCCGGAGACGAAGCGCAGGACACTGCGGTCGACGTCGATGTAGGTCGAGAACGCGGCGGCGTGGCTCTTGCGGCAGTCGGTGCAGTGGCAGTTCGACATGGTGCCGGGCGGGCCGGTGATCCGGTAGCGCACTGCCCCGCACAGGCAGGAGCCGTCGTAGCTCTCCGGCTCAGGCATCCTTGGTCGTCTTGTATTGCGGCTTGCCGTCGAGGATGTCGTACCACGGCGCCTTGCTGCGGACATAGCCGTGCCACTCCGGCCGGCGCTCGAACGGCGTGTCGAGGGTCGAGGCCGACAGCTCGAAGAAACCTTCGCCGTGACAGAGCACGATGGTGCCGCAGGTGCGGCAGAACGCGCGCTTGGTGCCGGAGGAGGTCTGGTAGGTGGTCAGCTCCTTCTCACCCTTGGTGAACTTGAACGCCTCGCGCGGTGCGTCGATGTAGGTGGCGAAGGCGGCGGCGTGGCTCCGCCGGCAATCGGTGCAGTGGCAGTTGGAAATGGAGCCGAGTTCCCCGCGCACCTCGTACTGCACGGCCTGGCATAAGCACGATCCCTTGGATGTCGGCGTCGCGGCGCTCATGACATGTCTCCTCTGGATGGGTTCGGCGGCACGTTAGCCGCGCCGGCGCCGCGCTGTCAAGGCCCGCGGCCCGCGCACGCGAAGGGACGCGTGGGAGCGGGCGACCCCGGTTTTCCCTTGACCCTTGCCGGAACACCTGTGTATAAACGCGCTGCATCTGACGGAAGCATCGCGCGTCCCCGGGACGCGCGACCGGACGGGCGGAACCCACACGCCAAGCGAGGGACCGGATGTTCGTTTCGAAGAAGATCTTCCTGACCAAGGGCGTCGGCCGGCACCGCGAGAAGCTCAACTCGTTCGAGATGGCGCTGCGCGACGCCGGCATCGCTCATTTCAACATCGTGCGGGTCAGCAGCATCTTCCCGCCGGGCTGCAAGATCATCCCGAAGGCCCAGGGGTTGAAGTACCTGCGGGCCGGCGAGGTGGTGTTCTGCGTCATGAGCCAGTCGGAGACCAACGAGCCGCACCGGTTGTGCGCCGCCTCGATCGGCATCGCCATCCCGAAGAAGCCGAACCACCACGGCTACCTGAGCGAACACCACTCGTTCGGCCAGACCGACGATCTGGCGGGCGACTACGCCGAAGATCTCGCCGCGCAGATGCTGGCAACCATCCAGGGGGTCGAGTTCGACCCCGACACGTCCTACGACGAGCGCAAGGAGATCTGGAAGATCAGCGGTCAGATCTACCGCACCATGAGCGTCACCCAGTCTGCCGTCGGCGACAAGCGCGGCCGCTGGACGACGGTCGTGGCGGCGTCAGTGCTCATCCCATAGGAGCCGGTCCGAGTATTCGGCCGGGACGAGACGCGGACCAGCGAGGTTGACATGTCGCAGGCACCCCCGGCCAATTTCGGCGGCCTCGACCCCGCCCCCACTCTCCAGGAGGCCCGGGTCGTCATGCTGCCGGTCCCCTACGACCGGACCGCCTCGTACCAGAAAGGAACGGCCCGGGGTCCGGAGGCGATCATCCGCGCTTCCGGCTCGATGGAGCTGTACGACGACGAGATTGACGCCGAGCCGTACACCATCGGCATCCACACCGCGGCGCCGGTGTCCGGCAACGACGACCCGCCCGAGGTCATGGTCAAGAAGGTCGAGGCGGCCACGGCCGGCTACCTGGACCGGGGGAAGATGGTGGTCGTCCTCGGCGGCGAGCACAGCGTGGCCGTCGGGGCGATGTTCGCCTACCGGCGCAAGTACCCAAAGCTGTCAATCATCCAGCTCGACGCCCACGGCGATTTGCGGGCCAGCTACGAGGGGTCGGAGTACAACCACGCCTGCGCCATGTACCCCTTCGCCGGGACGGTCCCGACCCTCCAGATCGGCATCCGGAGCATGTCCCGGGAGGAGGGCATCCTGATCCGGGACAAGGGCCTGGCGGTCATCTCCGGGCGGGATTTCATCATGCGACCCCAGGCGGCACTGGACGCGCTTGACCGGCTGACCGACGACATATACCTTACGATCGACGTCGATTACTTCGACCCGGCGATCATGCCGGCCACCGGGACGCCCGAGCCGGGCGGGCCGGGCTGGTATGAGACCCTGGCATTCATCCGGGAAGTCTGCCGTCGCAAGCGGCTCGTCGGCTTCGACGTCAACGAACTGAGGCCACTGGGCGACGATGCGGCTCCCGACTTCCTCACGGCGAAGCTGGTCTACAAGGTCCTCGCGTACCGCTTCTTCGCCGGCGGGCGCCGCCCCGACTGAAACCGGACCGTCCCCCGGTTCATCCAAGATGAGCCCGGCGACGCGCCGGGATGGGAGACCATGAGCACCCCGAAGAAGGCGAACTCCGACAAGGGCCTCGACAAGGCCACCATCGACAAGGTCGCCGCGGCGGGCACGCGCGCCCGGAACGAGATGCTCGAGTGCGACATCCCGGCCGAGCTGTCGATCATCCCGCTCGCCTCGACCGTCGTCTTCCCGCAGATGGTCGTCAACCTCCAGGTGGTCAGGAAGAAAAACCTCAACCTGATCCGCGACATGGAGCCCGAGTCGATCATCGGACTGGTGGTGCAGAAGAGCTCGTCCATCGACGTGCCGCCGATCGAGGAGCTGTCGACCATCGGCGTGGCGGCGCGGCTGGTCAACAAGATCAACGTCTCCGGCAACACCATCCAGATCATCCTGCTGGGTCTGCGGCGCTTCAAAGTCGCCTCCTACCTCCAGGCCGAGCCGTACCTGCGCGCCCGCGTCGCCTGCATCGACGAGCGCGAGGACAACTCGATGGAGGCGAACATGCTGATGGGTGGCGCCCTCCATCTTCTGGAGAATCTGATCCAGCTCGACGCACGGGTGCCGGGCGAGATCCTCAACCTGATCAAGAACAACCTCACCGGGCCGGGGAACCTCGCCGACCAGGTGGCCAACCACCTGAACTTCGAGCTGGAGGAGAAGAAGGAGATCCTGACCACCATCGAGCCGCTCGAGAGGCTGAAGGTGGCGGTGCGGCTGATCGAGAAGTCGATCGGGCTGGCCAAGGCGGGCCAGGAGATCAAGGAGCAGACCGAGGACGAGATTCGCAAGGCGCAGCGCGAGTTCTTCCTGCGCGAGCAGCTGAAGGTCATCAAGAAGGAGCTCGGCGAGGAGAGCGAGGGCGCCGCCACCGTCAAGTCGCTGCGCGAGAAGATCGACAAGGCCGGCCTGCCCGAGGAGGCCAAGAAGGAGGCCGAGAAGGAGCTGTCCCGCCTCGAGCTGGTCAACCCGGCGTCGGCCGAATACAACGTCATCACCACCTACCTCGACTGGCTGGCGACGCTCCCCTGGAGCGTCATCTCCCCCGACCGCCTGGACGTCAAGGACGCGGCCCGCATCCTCGACCGCGACCACTACGATCTGGAGAAGGTCAAGGACCGCATCCTCGAGTTCCTGGCGGTACGGCAGCTGAAGAAGGACATGAAGGGGCCGATCCTGTGCTTCTACGGGCCGCCGGGGACCGGCAAGACCTCCCTCGGCAAGTCGATCGCCGAGGCGCTGGGGCGCAAGTTCGTGCGCATGAGCGTCGGCGGCATGCGCGACGAGGCGGAGATCCGCGGCCACCGGCGCACCTACGTCGGCGCCATGCCGGGCAAGATCCTCCAGAGCCTGCGGCGGGCCGGCACCAAGAACCCGCTGTTCATGATCGACGAGGTCGACAAGATCGGCTCGGACTTCCGCGGCGACCCGGCGTCGGCGCTGTTGGAAGTTCTCGACCCGGAGCAGAACAACACCTTCACCGACCTGTACCTCGACCTGCCATTCGACCTGTCGCGGGTGATGTTCATCACCACCGCCAACCGGCTCGACACCATCCCCGACCCGCTGCGCGACCGGATGGAGATCCTCCACCTGCCCGGCTACGTCGAGGAGGAGAAGCTCGACATCGCCAAGCAGTATCTGATCCCGCGCCAGATCGAGGAGCACGGCCTGCGCAAGGAGCAGCTGACCTTCAACGACGAGGCGCTGCAGACCATCATCCGGGGCTACACCGCCGACTCGGGGCTGCGCAAGCTCGAGCAGCAGATCGCCACCATCTGCCGCAAGATCGCCAAGGACATCGCCATGGGCAAGTTCAAGGGGCCGCGGCCGATCGGCGCGACCGAGGTGCAGGACTACCTCGGACCGGTCATCTTCGTCCCCGAGGTGGCGGAGCGCCAGGACGAGGTCGGGGTCGCCACAGGGCTGGCCTGGACCTCGGCCGGCGGCGACATCCTGTTCATCGAGGCGACCCGGATGAAGGGCAGCGGCGGGCTGGCGATCACCGGCCAGCTCGGCGACGTGATGAAGGAGTCGGCCCAGGCCGCCCTGTCCTTCACCAAGGCGCACGCCCGCGAGTTCGAAATCGACGAGGACGCCTTCGAGCGCGTCGACATCCACATCCACGTGCCGGCCGGCGCCATCCCGAAGGACGGCCCGTCGGCCGGCATCACCATCGCCGTGGCGCTGGTGTCGCTGATGTCGCAGCGCGCCGTGCGCCACGACATCGCCATGACCGGCGAGATCACCCTGCGCGGCAAGGTCCTGCCGGTCGGCGGCATCAAGGAGAAGCTGCTTGCCGCCCGTCGCGCCGGCATCACCACCATCATCCTGCCGGCACGCAACGAGAAGGACCTGGTCGACATCCCGGCGCACATCCGCAGCCAGCTCAAGCTGATGTTCGTGCGCGAGGTGTCGGAGGTCCTGAAGCTCGCCCTGTCGTCGATCGTCCTGGCGCGCGCCGAGGCGGTTCCGGGCGAGGCGCAGCGGGCCCGCCTGCGCGACCGCGTCCAGCGCCGGCGCGACAAGACCCGTCCGCGCGCCGCCGCCAACGGCGGCCGGCAGGTCGCCCGGCCGGAAGAGACCGGACCCGCCGCGCCGAAGCCGCGCCGGCGCGACCCGCGCTGACCGCCGCCATGCCGAGGCGCCGGCGGACCCGGATCAAGGGGCTGCCGGGCGTGCGGCTGCCGCTGCCGAAGAAGCCGCACCAGCGCCACGAAGACAAGCGGCGCAAGCGGCCGAAACACCCATCGAGACAATTAGAGGATTAGAAGGCCGCCCGGCCATCGCGGACCGCCAGGCACCGGGAGCGACGGCGGGAGTGCGTGGTGGAGCGTGGGGGGATCGAACCCCCGACCTCGAGACTGCCAGCCTCGCGCTCTCCCAGCTGAGCTAACGCCCCACGCACTCTTGCGGAAGGGCGCGTATATTAGCATGGCGTGGAAAAGGGGGTCAACGAACGCCCCCCCCGACGGCGGCGCCCGGGGAAGGAGCGACATCATGATGACTTCGACGCGACGGATCCTGCCGGGCCTGGCGGTTTCGCTTACGTTGATGTTCGCGTCGCCGGCGCTGGCGCAGCCGGCGCGGCCGGCGAACTTCACGCGCGGCTACGAGTTCGGCTTCTACTTCGCCCAGAACGCCTTCGACGACGACGCCCTGCTGGACGACGAGGTCGGCTTCGGAGGGCGGTTCGGGTACCTGGTGACTCCCGACCACGAGATCGAGTTCCTGTTCGACGGCGTGAGCACGAATGATGCACTGTTCCCATCCGACCACGTCGATGTCACCAACTTCCAGATGGCGTACCTCTACAACTTCACCCGCTCGGGGGTCGTCCCTTACATCACCGCCGGGCTCGGCTTCCTGACCGCCGACCACGACTACTACGGGACCGAAACCGACCTCAGCTACTCGTTCGGCGGCGGCGTCCGGCTGTTCCTCGGCCACACCTTCTACGTCCGCTTCGAAGCGCGGCAGAATTACTGGACCGGCGACGGTCAGGCGTTCTTCGACGGCGAGCGCCTGTCGATGTTCAACGCCGACTTCGGCATCGGCTGGCGCTTCCCGATCCATCCCTAGTTGATCGCGACGACTTAATTGATGTAGCCGAGCGAGCGCAGGCGCTGCAGGACATTGTCGTCGACGGACGACGCGTCGGGATCGGGCGCCGCCCCGGCATCCTGGTACCGGTCGACGAACCGCGCGGCGTGGGCGAGCGCGAAGCGCGGCTCGAGGGCGTCCTTCAGGACGTGCCCCTCGAGGTCGATGGCGATCGGCACGTCCATGATCGCCAGGATGGTCGGCAGGACGTCGAGCAGCCCAGCCCCGTCGATCGTCCCGCCCGGTCGGGCGGCGCGGCCGTAGATCGCAATGATCCCCTCCGGCCGGTGGTGTCCCGAGGTCGTCGGTTTGTCCGGGAACAGCACCGGCTTGAAGCCGTGGTCGGAGAGGACCACGAGCGTGTCCTCCGGCCGCAGGCGCTCCAGATACTCTCCCAGCGCCGCGTCGACCCAGGCGTAGTATTCCTCGATGACCCGCCCAAGAATCGCCGTCTCCTCGGCGCCGACCCGGTAGTCGAGGGCGTGCGGCCAGGCGAACTTCCAGAAGCGGTGCGAGGCGACATCGACGCCCCCGAAGTAGACTGCGAACAGGTCGACCGGATGCGCATCGAAGAGCTTCAGGCCGATGCGGCGGTAGGTCTCGTCGCAGGCGAGGCTCCAGCGGAACCCCTCGACGCACTCGCGATCATCGACCGACAGACGCGCGACGCGCGCCGGGTCGTAGAATCGATCGAGCAGGGCCTGGTCGAGCCCGTCCGGCTTCACCTTGAGCGGCTCGACCTCGTCGATCAGTCCCTCCGGAAACGTCTGGTGCGGGATGCCGCTGACGATCGTCCCCTTCAGCGGCCGCCCGGTCGACCACTGGTAGAGATACGGCAGGTAGGACGACACCACGAAGCCGTCGGTCGGCTCGGCCGGCCAGGTCACCAGCCACCCGACGACGCCGACCTTCCTGCCATATTGCGGCAGGATGTTCCAGAAGGCTGGAGCCCGGCGCATGGTGCTGGTGACGGGCCGGACGGTCGTCGACGGCGACCCGCCCTGCCCCGGACCCGTCGCCCCTCCGGTCTCCCGGGCCCCGTGAGTGCCGGCCGGGTGACTCCCGGCCGGGTGCGCCCCGGCGTCTTCCCGATCGCCGCCGGCGCCGACGACGAAGCCGTGGATGCCGTGCCGTTCGGGATTGACCCCGGTCGCGATGGTCGTCCAGAGCGCCGGTGACGCCGATGGCTCCATCGAGCGCAGGATGCCGGTCGCGCCACCCGCCATCACCCTCTTGAACGCCGGGAGCTTCCCCACCCGGACCAGCGGCTCGATGACCTGCCAGTCGGCGCCGTCGATCCCAAACACGACGACCCGCCCCGGTTGGCGGGATTCGGATGGCGCCTCCTGCCCTGCCCGTCCCCCGCAGGCCGCCAGGGCCAGCAGAAGCGGGAGGGCCGGGAGCAATCTGCCTCTCGACATCACTCAGCTCTTGGGCGTCCGGCTGGACTCGAACTCGTCTTCGATCTCGCCGAAGATCTCCTCGATGATGTCTTCCATGGTCAGCACGCCGATGGCGCGCCCGTCGGGACCGATCACCGCCGCCATGTGCTGTCGCTGGCGGCGCATCTCCTTGAGGACCTGGTCGATGCGGCCGTTGGCGGGGACGCGCGGCAGATCGCGGATGACATCGCTTTCCTGAAGCCCGGTGAGCTCCTTTTCGGTCAGGAGCGCCATCCGCTTGATGTTGATCACCCCCACGAGGTCGCCGCGGGCCGGGTCGAAGACCGGATAGCGGGTGTGCTTGGCGGCGCGCGCGAACTCGATGTTGGCCTCCACGGGGCGGTCGAGCGACCAGGTCACCATCCGCTCCAGCGGCACCATGACATCCTTCGCGGTCCGGTCGGCGAAGCGCGTGGCGCGATCCATGATCTCCGCCTCGCTCGGAGTGATGACGCCCTTGCGGATCGACTCGGCAAACAGCAGCCGCAACTCGGCTTCGGACACCGCCGGCTCCTCCGCCTGGCGCATCCCGAGCAGCCTGAGGGTGCCATTGGCGAAGCTGTTGAGCACCCAGAGCACCGGATAGAACATGGTCTTGAGGGTGATGAGCGGCAGCGCAGCGTAGCGCGCCATCCGTCCCGGCTTGCGGATGGCCACCGACTTCGGGACCAGCTCGCCGAGGACGATGTGCAGCACGGTGATGATGGCGAACGCGCCGGTCGCGGCCAGGGTGTGCGCCGTCAACTTCGTGGCCGGCCCGAGGGCGATGAGCAGGGGCTCGAGCAGCCCGGCGAACGCCTCCTCGCCGATCCAGCCGAGACCCAGACTGACGATGGTGATGCCCAGCTGACACACCGACAGGTATTCATCCAGGTGGCGCACCACGTCGCGCGCGAACACCGAGCCGGGCAGCCCGTGCAGCGCCATCTCGTCGATGCGCGTCGTCCGCACTTTGACGATGGCGAACTCGGCCGCCACGAAGAAGGCGTTGCCGGCGACCAACAGGAGCGCCAGGACGAGGTAGACCGGGACATGGGGTTCCATCGTCGCCCCTCTCCTAAAGCTTGAGGTACTCCGGGCCGCCGCCGCCCTCCGGCGGTACCCAGGTGATGATCTGGTAGGGATCCATGATGTCGCAGGTCTTGCAGTGGACGCAGTTGCTGGCGTTGATCTGCAGGCGGCGCGCCCCTCCTCCCCCGCCCGGCACCATCTCGTACACGGCGGCGGGACAGAAGTGCTGGCACGGATTGCCGAACTCCCCGGGGCAGCGGGTCTCGCAGATCGTCGTGTCGGCGACGCGCAGGTGGACCGGCTGGTCCTCGTCGTGCTTGGTGCCGGAGTGGAACACGTCGGTGAGCTTGTCGATCTGCAGCGCGTCCTCGTAGCGCCGCACCACCTCGTCCGGGCCGGGCGGCGGCGTCGCTCCGAACTGTTGCCGCATCCGGCGCAGGCGCAGGTGCCCGGGCTCGGACGGCAGCGGGTCGCGCAGGCCGCGCCCGCCAGTCGCCATCTGCAGCGCCGAGTGCAGCAGTCCCGGGACGAGGCCGCCGCGGAACCCGGCGTGGAAATTGCGCACCCGCCAGAGCTCCTTCCCCAGCCACGAGTGACGCAGGCGCGATTCGTAGCGCGCCAGGAACGCCCCCGACGTGTCGCCGGCGGTGATCGCCTCGAAGGCGGTCTCGGCGGCCAGCATGCCGGACTTCATCGCCGTGTGGATCCCCTTCAGCCGCATGCTGTTCAGGAGCGACGCCGCGTCGCCGGCGATCAGGCAGCCGGAGAGATAGGGCCGGGGCATGGCGTACAGGCCGCCCTCGGGAATCGCCTTGGCGCCGTAGGAGAGAATCCTCGCCCCGCGCAGCATCGGGCTGATCGCCGGATGCGTCTTCAGGCGCTGGAACAGGTCGTGCAGATCAAGCCGCGGATTGCGGTAGTCGAGGCCGATGACCAGCCCGATGTCGAGAAGGTCGTCGCCCATGTGGTAGATGAAGGCGCCGCCGAAGGTCTCCCGATCGAGGGGGAACCCCATGGTGTGAATGACGCGGCCCGGCGTCAGGCTCCCCTTCGGGCACTCCCAGACTTCCTTGATCCCCAGGGCGTACACCTGAGGCTGGCGCCCCTCGCCGAGGTTAAAGCGGTCCACCAGCACCTTGGTGAGCGTGCCGCGCGGCCCTTCGCCGAGCACCGTGATCTTGGCGCGGATGTCGATCCCCGGCTCGTAGTTCGTCTTCGGCTTGCCGGCGCGGTCGACACCCTTGTCGCCGGTGCGCACGCCGACCACGCGGTCCCCCTCCAGGAGCGGCTCGGCGGCCGGGAACGACGGGAACAGGTCGACTCCCTCGGCCTCGGCGCGCGCCGCCAGCCAGCGCACCATCTTGCCGAGCGAGGCGACGTAGTTGCCGTGGTTGCGGAGCGGTGGCGGGACGATCGGCAGGCGGAATCGACCGCTCCGGGTCAGGAACCAGACGGCATCGTCGCTGACGGGGGCCTCGAGCGGGCAGCCGTGGGCGGCGAACTCCGGATCGAGCTCCGCCAGGGCGCGCGGGTCGAGGACGGCGCCGGAGATGCCGTGCGAGCCGATCTCCCGTCCCTTCTCGAGCAGCGCGACCGACAACTCGAGCGGCGGACGGCCCGCGGCGCGCAGCGTCTCGTTGTGCGCCTTGAGGAGCTGCCGGAGCCGGATGGCGCCGGCCAGACCGGCCGGCCCGCCGCCGACGAACAGGACATCGACCTCGAGACTCTCGCGCGCCGCCTCAGGCATCGCCGCCCCCGCCCGCCGCGGCCTCCGGGAACGTCCCGGCGCCGCCGGCTTCACCTGCGCGCGGCATTATACGCGGCGCCGGTGATAGACTACGCGCGCCATCGGAAGCGCCTCGGGGCTGGTGTCCTGCGCGGACTTCAAATCCGTTGGGAGCCGGGGGAACCCGGCTTCGGTGGGTTCGATTCCCACACGCTTCCGCCACGCTCTCCCTCTCGGGACCGCCGCCCGGTCATCGTCCTCCCCCGGGCGCGCCGTTCCGGCCGCATGGAGGTCGCGATGAAGAAGGTCGTGCTCCTGATCGTGGTACTCGCCGTCGTCTGGATCGGCTTCAATTACGTCAAGACCGGCCACTTCACTCTTCTCCCGACCGCGATGAGCGCCGAGGAGGAGCACCTCAAGGACCTCGAGCAGGAGCTGGCGCAGGTCAACGCCCAGATGGCCCAGGCGGGACGCATGGCGGGAATGACCGGCACCGACACCACCGCCGACGTGGCCGCGCTTCTCGAGAAGAAGACCCGCCTCGAAAAAGAGATCGCCGCCGCGAAGAAGCAGGTCGCGCCCCGCTGAGCGTCGCTTGATGGAGCTGATCGGCGCTGACCAAGGCCGACCGCGTCACATCGGGTAGGTGAACGTCACGTCGACCGGCACGGCGTCGGTCCGCTTCAGCGCCTCCTGGGTGACGGCGTCCAGTTTGCCCATCGCCTCGAGCAGCGCTCCGGCGCGGTCGTAGTCGCCGGTCCCCTCGATCTCCAGCAGCTCCTTCGCCAGCAGGGCGACCGCCGGCTCGAACTTGCGCGGATGCACCGACCACTCGCCGCTCTTCGCGTCGCGCTCGATCCCGCCTTCGCGCAGCAGGAAGTTGATCTGCACCGCCGTCCCCTGCCCGTGCGCTTCGGCGGTTCCGAAGCGGACCGAGCGGAACAGGCCGGCCAGGTAGGTGACGTAGTTCTCGTCCGCCTCGTCGTCGGTCAGGATCTCCTTGGCGTGCAGGTATTGCACGATGAAGATGCCGACGACGTCGGCCTTGGCCTCCTCGATCGCCGAGTAGCGCTCCTTGAGCGCCTTGCGGACGGTCAGGTCCCCCTTGCCGGCGACGTAATCGACCCCGAGCGTGTGCGACAGCTCGTGCAGGAGCGTGTTGGTGACGAACGCGTCGCGGGTGACCTTCGGCTGGTCCTTCCTGCTCAGGAACAGGCGCCCGATCGGCTGCAGGATGGCGTCGAATTTCGCCTCCAGGACATTCTTGTAGATCTGCTTTTTCGCCCCCTTTTCCTGGATGACCCGTTCGTCGTTCGGCAGCGACGCTGCAATCGTCTTGATGCCGGCGTTGAAGTCGCCCGAGAAGCGGACGATATTGACGATCTCCAGGACGTTGCCGGTGCCGGTGTTGGCCTTCCGGAAGCGCGCCTCGACCGGCAACGCCTGCGCCATCCCCTCGAGATTCTGCTTGTAGACATCGAGCGCCCGGCTCTGTTTCGCGTCCTTGAGCATGGCGGCGCCCTCGTACGATGCCTTCATGCCCAGGAGCGCATCGTCGTAGGTCTCGATCGGTCCGATGACCACATCGATGGCATTCCCCTTCAGATCGAGCCAGGCGAGCTCGGACGCGTAGAAATCCCCCTTGAGGAGCGCCTCGGCGCGCAGCGACAGATAGCGGCGCAGACTGGTGTTGTCGACCAGCGCCGCGGCGTCCTGGAGCGCACGGGCGGCGGCGGTCAGCTCGTCGAGGTAGACCCTCTCGAACGGGATCGCCACCGGTGTCCCGTCGATGCGGCGGATGAGGGTGTTGATCTTCTCGAACTCCTCGCGCAGCCCGGGATGCCCCTGAAGCCGGGCCTCGAACTCCCCCTTGGTCATGTCCTCCGGATAGAAGCCGGCGCCGGGCAGGCGCGGCCCCGCGTCGCCGGCGACTGCGATGAAGCGCTCATTGTCCTTGCGGACGTCGAACGGACCGTAATTGATGGCGATGAAGTCGCGGTACAGGATGTCGATCGGATCGGTGGCCTTCGCGAAGGCGGCGCGCGCCTCGATCGCCTGGCGGCCCATCTGCTTCCAGAAGATCGCATCGACGGCGTTCACGGCGGTGACGATCTTGCCGAGCGCCTCCCGGTCGTGCGTCGACAGGCCGGACATGTCGGCCGTCAGCTTGACCGGCGCGTAGACCTTGAGGCGATCCCGGATGTCCTTCTCGTTCTTCTCGAGGGCGCCGGCGGGCCGTCCGCCGCCCGCCAGGAGGGTCAACATCAATGCGATCGTCCAGGGAAGCAGCTCCGTCAAGGCTTTCATCCGAGGTCTCCCATGTCGCAACGCCCCGGGGACTGTAGCAGAGAAGCCCCGCACCATCAAATCACTCCATGTTATTCAATCGATTGAGCTTGTTTGACAAGGGTCGGATCGGGGCCTATATTGCGCCACATGGCGGAGCAGGATGGACGCCCGTCCGGTCTGATGGCCGGGAGCACCGGCGTGACGAGCGCGCCCGGTGGCCGCCTCGGGCCGCTGTTCGGGCGCTTCCTCGGGCGGCGCCGCACCTATCTGGTGGATTCCGCCTACCAGCTGCGCTCGGCGATCGTCGCGGTGCTGGGGATGGCCTTCCTCCTGGCGTTTGCGGCCGCCCTGTTCCATCTCCTGTCGCTGGAGACGGCGCGTACGCTGGCGCAGAAGGCGCCGGGCGCCCTGCGCGGCGACGTCCTCGACGACAGCCGGTCCGTGCTCTACCTGGTGGCGGTCGGCATCATCTTCGTCGCCGCCGTGTTCGTCATCGAAATCCTCGAAACCCACAAGACCGCCGGCGTGGTCTACAAGGTGACCCGCGGACTGAGGGACTTCGAGTCCGGCCGCTGGGGCGTGCGGGTGGCGCTGCGCAAGCACGACAACTTCCGGGAGATGGAGGAGGCATTCAACGCCGCCACCCGCTCCGCCTGCGAACAGATCGATCAGGACCTGAGCGCCATGCAGGGTGTGGAAGGGCAGCTCCGGGTGATCGCCAGAGAGCTCGAGTCGGGCAATCGCGAGGGCGCGCTGCTGATGCTGCGCCAGGTCGCGGGCGAGCTGCAGAACCAGCGCGAGCGCAAGCGCAACCTGCTCGGCGCGGCTGTCCCGATGGCCCCGCCGGGGCGAGAACTTCCTTGACAACCCCCGGGCGTGGGGGCACACTTACGCCGCTTTTCAGTTCTCCGGGATAGACTATCGAGCCGATGGCGCGACCACCACAAGAGCCGTTGCTTTTGTGGCTTTTTTTTTGTTCCGGTCGGGCTGGCTCGAGGCGCTCGCGGCGGCGTCCGGCTTCGGCACCGCGATCTTGAAAGGAGGGTTTCACCGCAGTGGCCAGGGGCAAAGTGAAGTGGTTCAACAACAGCAAGGGCTACGGTTTCATCCAGCAGGAGGACGGCACGGACATCTTCGTGCACTTCTCCGCCATCCAGGGTGACGGCTACAAGACCCTGGACGAGGGCCAGGCGGTGGAGTTCGAAGTCACGCAGGGCCCCAAGGGACTGCAGGCCGCGAACGTCACCAAGCTCTGACGCACGAAGTCGTGCTGGTGTCACCTTCCAGGGTTCCGCACATCCTGGTCGTCCACAACCGCCCGGGGCCGACACCCCGGGCGGCCTTGTTTTCCACGCCGCCATGCCTGCGACGCAAAGATGCTACGATGCCCTGACGATGACCATCGGCCGCGAAGCGCGCGGCGCGACCGCGCTGGCCTGGACGTTCCTCGTGGCGCTCTACCTGGGGCTGGCGATCGGCGATCTGGCCTGCGGCGGCGATCCGGCGGCCCGGCTCGCCGAAGCCCGGCGCCTGCGCGAGGCGGGACACCCGGCCGAGGCGGCGGCCATCCTCGGCGACCTGGCCCGGCGCGCGCCCGGCGATTTCACGCTGCACTACGAGCTGGCCCTGGCCCTGCGCGCCACCGGCCGCGCCCAGGAGGCGCTCGACGAGGTCGGCGCCGCCATCGAGGCCGACCCGCGCTCGCACGATGCGCGCTCCCTGCGCGGCGAGCTCCTCGACGCGCTCGGGCGCGAGGAGGAGGCGCTGTCGCAGTTCCGCCAGGTCGCCCAGGCCGATCCGTCGCGGCCCGGCATCCACCGGGCCATGGGTCTGATCCATCTGAAGGCCGGCCGCTCCCAGCAGGCGCAAAACCAGTTCGAGAAAGAGCTGGCCCTCCAGCCCGGCGACGCGGTCTCCCTGACCGAGATCGGCCTGCTGTTCCTGGCGCACGACGAGTACGACGAGGCGGCGCGGCGCCTGGAGAGCGCCGTGGCGGCCGACCCGCACTCGGCCCGCGCCAAGGCCAACCTGGCCGACCTGCGCATCCGCCAGCAGCGGTACGAGGAAGGGATCGCGTTGCAGCAGGAGGCGCTCGCCGAGACCCCCGACGACGTCACCCTGCTGATGAAGCACGCCGACGCGCTGTCGAAATACGGCCACCCGGAACGCTCGGAACAGGTGCTGCGCGACGCCCTGGCCCGCGGGCTCGAGGACGCGCGGCTGTACCTGCAGCTCGGCAAGCAGGCGCGCGAGCGGATGCAATACGACGATGTGATCGCCGATTTCCGGCGCGCCACCGAGCTCGACCCGCAGGACGCCGAGGGATTCCTCTACCTCGGCAAGGCGCTCCTGTATCAGAACCGCAAGGCCGAGGCGCTCGAGGCCTTCCGGGCGGCGAGCCGCCTGTCACCGTCCGACCCTTACGCCATCTACTACACCGCCACCATTCTGAGCGAGCAGGGCGGGCTCGACGAGGCCGAGAAGCTCCTGCGCCGGTCCCTGTCGCTCGACCCGCTCAACCCGAAGGCGCACTATGCCCTCGGCCAGCTGTTGCTGCGCACCGGCCGGCGCGCCGAAGCGGAATCACAATTCGCCATGCACGGCGAGATCTTGAAGAGGCTGCGTGAAGCCAAGCGGACCGGCGTCGAATCGGCTGAGTGAGGGCGGCCGCGGCAGGGCGGGACGACGCGGCCGGGGCCCGGGCGTCGCCGCCGCCGCGGGTGCCGCGGTGGTCGCGGGAGCAGGCGCCGCCTGGGTCCTGGGGGTCGCGCTGGCATCGGCCGATGGCGCTGTGGCGGCGGCCGGCGCGCCGCGGCCCGGGGCGGCCCGCTTCGTGAACTTCGCGCCGCAGGCCGGACTGACGCTCCGCAATGTCTGCGGCGAGCTCGACAAGACCCTGATCGTGGAGACCGTCGGCAACGGCGCCTGCCTGTCGGATGTCGATGACGACGGACTGATCGATATCTTCCTGCCGAACGGCTCGAGGCTCCGGCCGTTCCCGCCTGGCGAGGCGCCGCGCGCCGCCCTGTACCGCAACCGGGGCGGCCTGGCGTTCGAGGACGTCACGTCACAGGCCGGCGTCGCCTCTCCCGGCTACTGGGGGCAGGGTTGCGCCTTCGGCGACTACGACGACGACGGCAGGGTCGACCTGCTGGTGACCGGGTTCGGGCATTACATCCTGTACCACAACGAGGGGGGGTTGAGGTTCCGGGATGCCACCACCGGCTCGGGGTTGACCGGTCGGGACATGAGCACGGCCGCCGCCTTCGGCGACTACGACGGCGACGGCCGGATCGATCTGTACGTGTCGCACTACGTCGACTACGACCCCAAGGGTCCTCCCCTGCCGAACCCCGGCTCGGCGCCGAACTGCTTCTACCGCGGCTTTCCGGTGATCTGCGGCCCCGGCGGCCTGAAGCACTCGCTCGGACATCTCTATCACAACGAGGGCGGCGGAAAATTCCGCGATGTCACGAAGACCTCGGGGATGATCACCGTGCCCTCGGGCTACGGCCTCGGGGTCGTCTGGTCCGACCTCGATCTGGACGGCGACCTCGATCTCTACGTGGCCAACGACTCGACGCGGAACTTCCTCTATCGCAACGACGGCGGTGGGCGGTTCACGGAGATCGGGACGATCGCCGGGGTCGCGTACAACGAAGAAGGGCGCGCGCAGGCCAGCATGGGGGTCGACGCGGCGGACTACGACAACGACGGCCGGCCGGACCTGTTCGTGACCAACTTCTCGCACGACTACTCGACGCTGTACCACAACGAAGGCGGGATGTTTTTCCTCGACGTGGCGCTCTCCTCCGGGATCGGCACCGCGACCCTGCCGACGCTCGGCTGGGGGACCGGGTTCTTCGACTACGACAATGACGGCTGGCGCGACCTGTTCATCGCCAACGGTCACGTGTTTCCGATGATCGACAAGTTCGTGGCCGGCACAACCTGGAAACAGCGCAACCAGCTGTTCCACAACGAGGCGGACGGCCGCTTCCGGGAAGTGACCGGCGAGGCCGGCCCCGGCTTCCAGGAGATGCACAGCGCCCGCGGCGCCGCCTTTGGAGATCTCGACAACGACGGGGACATCGATATTGTCGTCAACAACATTGACGAGACGCCGAGCCTGTTGCGCAACGACAGTCCCTCGTCGAATCACTGGATCGGCTTCCGACTGATCGGCGCCCGCCGGAACCGCGGCGCCATCGGTGCCCGGGTGACGATCACCGCGGGCGGGCGCCGGCAGATGAGCGAGACGCACGCCGGGTCTTCGCACCTGTGCTCGAACGATCCCCGACTGCGGTTCGGGCTCGGGTCCGCCGGACAAGTCGATCGGGTGGAAATTCGCTGGCCGCGCGGCCGGGTCACGACGCTCGGGGCGCTGCCCGCCGACCGCTATCACACCATCCAGGAGCCGACCGGTCCGCAGAGTCGGCCGCGCGGCCCGCGGGACGAGCGCGGCCCGGCCTGATGGCCGGACAGGCCCTAGCCCGGAATTCTCACCGGTCTTCTGCTGCGACCGCGGATCTGGCCGCCCTGACGGGCCTCCTCGCGGCTCGCACCCGTCAACGTATGTCGAATACGTTTCGGGTCCTCGCCGCTGCGGGAGCCCGTCATGACGGCCATCTGCGCGGTCTCGCGACGA
>JAGYID010000187.1 GCA_018606725.1 Acidobacteriota bacterium | reverse complement strand
CGTATTGGGCGCTGTCGAGCTCGAAGCTGCCGAGCATGTAGTTTGTCCCCTGCACGTCCCAGTTCTGCCCGGCGTCGTTATAGGCGAGCCTGTCGGTCTGCCCCTGCATGTATTCGTGGTGCAGCGGATCGGCGCCCGGCGGATTGGTGATCTTCACCGAGCCCCCGAGACCGCCCTCCATCAGATGCCCCTTGAACGAGCCGTAGGAGCCGATGGTGATGGCGTGCTCCTTGTCCTTGATGTCGCGGGTGATCGGCGCCACCCGGATCTCGACGTTGCTCGAGGACTTCACCGGCAGGACCTGCATGGCGATCGCCTTGAGCGCATCGCGTTGCTGCGGGTTCGCCTTCTCGTCGAGATAGAGGTAGCCGAAATTCCAGCTGCCGAACGACTCCATCATCGACTTGCCCTCCGGGCTCTGCGCCATGTGGCCCATGGCCAGCCCGTCGAGCGGGACGTTGCCGTAGGTCCCCTTGCTGATGAACAGGAACTGGCCGCCGCCGCAGGTCATCTTGGTCGGCTTCGAGCCGAACCAGCACGGGCAGGCGGCGCTGCAGGTGCAGGCCTCCTCGAGCTGCCCCACGATTTTCCACGGCGTCTTCGGGGCCTCGTTCTTCGGCGCGTCCGCTGCAGCCGCGAGCGCCAGTCCCGCCAGTCCCGCCAGTCCGACGAGCGCCGCGATCCCGATCACGAGAAAGGTCCGTCCACGCATGTGATCCCTCCTGTCACGTTGTGGAATTGCCGCCTGGTCGGGAGATGCCTCCCGGTGGCCGACTGGCGGAGATTAGGACCGACCGGGCGGCCGCGTCAAGACGCGGACTCGCGAACTTCCTCGCAACCGCGCCGGGGTTCCCGGGCCGCTGAGATTGCCCCGCCCCCGACCCCTGCCTATATTGAAGGTCGTGCCGAGCATCGGCAGGTACGAAATCGAGCGCGAGATCGGCCGGGGAGCGATGGGCGTCGTCTACCTGGCCCGTGATCCGCGCCTGCACCGGCAGGTGGCGGTGAAGACGTATTCCCTGCCCGACGGCATCTCCGAAGAGCAGGCGCGGCAGTTCCACGAACGATTCCTCCGGGAGGCCCGGGCCGCCGCCTCCCTCTCGCATCCCGGCATCGTCACCATCTACGACGCCGGTGATGATCCGGGCCTGGGCATGCCCTACATCGCCATGGAATTCGTCCAGGGGGAGAGCCTGAAGCAGCGCCTGGAAAAGAGCGGCCGGCTTGATCCCGCGTGGGTCCTGGCTTTCGGTGCCGTGCTCGCCGACGCCCTGCATGTGGCCCACCGGGCCGGGATCGTCCACCGCGACATCAAGCCGGCCAACATCCTGGTCCGCGAGGCGGACGGGGCGGTGAAGATCGCCGACTTCGGCGTGGCGCGGCTCAAGGCATCGGATCTCACCCAGACCGGGTCCACCATGGGCTCGCCCCTCTACATGTCGCCCGAGCAGATCAAGGCCGGGGACCTGGACGGACGCAGCGACCTCTTCTCTCTCGCCGTCGTCCTGTACGAGTCGCTGTGCGGCAAGCGGCCGTTTCGCGGCGACGATCTCGTGTCACTGACTTACTCCATCGCCCACGACACCCAGGTGCCGCTCGGCAGCCAGCTGCCGGGGTGCCCTCCGGGGCTGGATGCGTTCTTCAACCGGGCCCTGTCGAAGGACCCCGGCGCGCGATTCGCCGACGGCGCGGCCTTCCGGGAGGCGTTCCTGCAGGCCGGCGCGCAGCGGCCCCCAAGGCGGGTCGATGAGACGGTGGCGGATGCGGTCACGCTGGCGGCACCTCCCCCTGCGAAGCCGGCGCCCGGCGGCAGCGGTCGCTTCCTCGGACTGAAGCTCGCGGCGGCGGCGGCGCTCTGCGCCGGCCTCGCGGTGGCGGCCTTCTTGTGGCTCGGCAGGCCGACGCCGCTCAAGGCGACCGATCGAGACGCGCGCGCCACTCCGCCAACCTCCGCCGAACCGGTCCGCCAGGCTCCCGCTCCGGGAGACGCGGCGCACGAGGAAAAAGGCAGGCAGGAGCAGAAAGCCCTCCCGCAGCAGCGGACCTCGCTCACCGACGTGGTGCCGGTCGCTGCAGCCACCCCCCGGAAACCCCCAAGCATCAAAGTGATCGTGCCGGCCGGGACGGAGATTCGCCTGACGCTGGACGCTGCGGTCGGGTCGTCCTCCAGTCATGCCGGCGACACGTTCACGGCGAGGATCACCGCCCCGGTGATCGTCGGCGACCGGGTGGCGATCCCGTCCGGGAGCAGGGTGCACGGCGGCGTGAGCGGAGTGACTCCCGCCGGCAAGGGTCTGGGCGACAAGGCGGGGTCGCTGAGCCTCTCATTCGACAGAGTCGTGACGCCGTTCGGATTCGGCGCGCCGATGTCCGCATCCATGACCAGAGTCGGGCCCAAGTCCGGGAAGAAGACCGCCAAGGCGATCGGCGGCGGCGCCGCCGGCGGTGCGCTGCTCGGCAAGATCCTCGGCGGAAGCGGCAAGAACGCCGCGGTCGGCTCGGTCGTCGGAGGGGCGATCGGCACCGGCATCGCCGCCGGCATGAAGGGCGAGGAAGTGGAACTCCCCGCCGGCGCGCCGCTGACCGTCACGCTCGACCAGCCGCTCACCATCTCCGTCAATCCCTAGCCCGGACTGGAGGTCAAGTGGTGGCGGTCAGTCGAGCCATCAACTCCATCATCCCGCCCGAGACCAGCGGGATCAGAAAATTATCGTTGACCGGGAGGGGGAGGAGCTCCACGCCGGCGGCGGCCAGAATGCCTGCCAGGATGATCCCGGGCGTGAGGTGGATGCCGGCGAGCGGCAGCAGCAGCCCGATCGCCGTGGCCACCGCCACGAAGGCCAGAGTGCCCTCGAGACTCTTCTCCCCCGCGATCTTCGTTCGTCCAAAACGTTCCCCCACCGTCGTCGCCGCGACGTCTCCGAGCGCCAGAAAGCAGATCGCCGCGGTGGCGATATCGGTCCGGTACAGACACAGCGACAGGCCGACGCCGAGCACATAGGGGGCGATGCCGGTCAGGGTCTTCGCCTCCTTGGCGCGGATGAAGCCGCCGAACCGCTCGAACACGAAGCGATTGAGAGCGGGGATCGCGAGACGGGCCAGCTCGACCGTGAGGACGACCAGGAACAGGCCGGCGTACGCGAGCAACGCAGTCCGCCGGCCGAGAATGCCGTAGATCGACAGAAGCCCGAGACCGCCGACGACATGAAAGAGCTTGCGGCCGACGTGTTGCATGTCGGTTACCCAACAGGCCGGCGGAGCGGTGCGCGGCGGCTCACCTGGCCGCCGGCGGGAGCGCGGTCCCGTTCTTGATCCGCCACCAGGAGACGGCGTAGAGGTCGTCGTGCCTCCGGCTCAGCGCCTCCCGATCGGGCGGGTCGGCCAGCGGGGGGATCCCCGGCAGCGGCACGACCTCCGGGTCCTCGTCCTCCCTGGTGGAGACGATGAAGCCCGGCCCCAGGATCCACTGGGTTCCGAACGCCAGCGGACGGCCGCTCGCGGAGAGGATATCGCGCCCCAGGGCGTGATAGCGGAACCCGCGCGGCGCGACGAGCTCGATGAGCGTCGGTCCGATGTCCATGTGGGATCCGACCACGTTCGGGGGACGCTCGAGGCCCGCCAGCACCTCGGGGCCGTGCAGGATGAACGGCACCGAGGCCCGCTCGAACGGGGGCGGCTGGGCGAGGACGGACCGCCGCGACCAGTGATCCCCGGTGATGGCGAGGAGCGTGCGCGGCAGCGTTCTCTCCGCCTGCCGGGCGAAGTCGCCGACGGCCAGGTCGGAGTACCACAGGTGCCCGAGCTTCTGCAGGGTGGCGTTGCCTCGCGAGAACGCCTCGGGCAGCTCGCGCAGCGGGAACCCCTTGCCATAAATGTCCACATCGTAGGGAGGATGGTTGGACGCGGTGAGG
>JAGYID010000092.1 GCA_018606725.1 Acidobacteriota bacterium | reverse complement strand
TGGGTTTGGGTGGAACTGCTGTTTCGAGGGTTTGAAACCCGGCTGCTGGGGCGGTCCATCCAACGGTCCTCCAGGCGAAGCGTGCGAAGTGTACGGGGCAGGGATGTAAATGTCCTGCCGGCTGGCGTAAAAAGTTGTCGCGGATGTAAAGAGACTGTAAACGCGGGACGGCGGCGCGGGCGGCGCGGTTCGCTTCGGGGTATATTCGCGTCCGTCCCATGACGGAGGATCGATGGCGCGCCTGGTGGCGTTCCTCAAGCGGCACGCGTTGTTGTTCGGATTCCTGGCCGTGCTGGCCCCGCTGGTGGTGCTGCTGGGGCTGCAGTTCGTCTGGCTGACGAACCTGGAGAGGATGTCGGCGATCGCTCATCGGGCGACGCTCGGCAATTACCTCGAGGCGGTCGGCAACGAGGTTCAGTATTTCTACGCCTCCGCCGCCGAGCGCGCCCTGAACGTGTCGCCCCCCCTGTTCGTGGAGGAGCGTCTCGACGAGGCGGCGGATGCCTGGCGCGCCCGGCCGGTGGTGGGGGCCGGTCGGCTGTTCCTGGTCGACTACACCCACGAGCGGTTCGGCCAGTTCCACCTCTACGACCCGTCGACGCGGACGCTCGTGACGCCGCCGGCCTCCGACGAGTCGCTGGCGATCATCGTTGCCTGCACGCCGTGGCAGATGGTGTCGTTCCGCCGCGCTCAGGCCGACAACCTGGCGCTGCGGGTGGATGAGCGCGATCCGAACTACCGCATCATCCTCAACCCGATCGTCGACGACCAGCACCGGCTGGTTGGCGTGGCGGGCATGATCCTGGACGAGGACTACTTCAGGAAGACCGTCCTGCCCGGGGCGATCGAGCACTCCCTGCCGAGCTTCTTCCCCGGCTCGCGGCCGGGCGATCTGATCGTGACGGTGCGCGACCAGCGGGGCCAGCGGGTCGCCGGCGCGCGCGGCGCGCCGGGGGACGCGGCGGCGCCGGCACCCGAGGACGCGGTGCCGGGAACCGAGGACGCGGCGGCGGGACCCGCCGAGGCGAACGCCGGGTCGGCGGGTCGCGCCGAATCCGTCACATCGTCCTTCCCGTTCGTCTTCACCGACTGGACGATCGGCATCATGAGCACGCGCTCCGCGCCGGAGCGCTGGGCGCGGGCCTCGTTCGCGTTCAACCTGACCCTGTCCCTGCTGCTGGGGGTCGCCCTGATCGGCGGTATCGTCCTCGCTCTGCAGGCGGCCAACCGGGCGATGCGGCTGTCGGAGATGAAGTCCGATTTCGTGTCCAACGTGTCGCACGAGCTGCGCACGCCGCTGGCGTCGATCCGGATGTTCGCCGAGCTGTTGCGGCTCGGGCGGGCCGCCTCCCCGGAGAAGGTCCGCGAGTACGGCGCCTTCATCGAGGCGGAGAGCCGGCGCCTGACGCGGCTGATCAACAACATCCTCGACTTCTCGCGCATCGAGTCGGGTCGCAAGACCTACCGGTTCGCGCGCGGTGACCTGCGGGAGGTGGTCGAGGGGGTGGTGCGGGCGCTCGAGATCCACCTGCGCCAGGCCGGCTTCCGGGTCACCCTGGAGCCGGTGCCGCTGCCGCTGCCGGAGGTGCGCATGGACCCCGACGCCATCGCCCAGGCTCTGCACAACCTGATCGACAACGCTGCCAAGTATTCGGGTGAGGCCCGGGAGATCGCCGTCCGCCTGTGGTCGGAGCCGGGGATGGTCGCCGTGGCGGTCGAGGACCACGGCGTCGGCATCCCGAAAGACGAGCAGCGCAAGATCTTCGAGCGTTTCCACCGCGTCGGCACCGGGCTGGTGCACGAGGTCAAGGGCAGCGGCCTGGGGTTGTCGCTGGTCCGACACATCGTGCAGGATCACGGCGGCCGCATCGATCTGCAGAGCGAGCCGGGGCGCGGCAGCACCTTCACCATCCGGCTGCCGGCGGCGCCGGCCGCGGAGCCGCGCCACGGGGACGAGACGGCGGACGGCGGTGCGGCAGAGGGCGGGGTGGCCGGCGCGGGCGCCGGAATCTGACAGGCTCCCAGGCGAGGACGCGGAGATGCCGAAGGTCCTGATTGTCGAAGACGACGACTCGATGGCGGCGGCGCTGCGCGACGGCTTCGAGTACGAGGGTCACGAGGTGACCGTCGCCCGCGACGGCGCCGCCGGCCTGAAGCAGGCGACCGAGGCGCCGCCGGATCTGATCATCCTCGACGTCATGCTTCCGAAGATGAGCGGTCTCGACGTCCTGAAGGAGATCCGCGCCCGCGGCGGCGGCGTTCCGGTGATCATGCTGACGGCGCGCGGGCAGGAGATCGACAAGGTGCTGGGGCTGAAGCTGGGCGCCGACGACTACATCGCCAAACCGTTCGGCTTCCTCGAACTGATGGCCCGGGTCGAGGCGCTGCTGCGGCGGGCCGCCGGCCGCCCGGCGGGTCCGGCCGTCACGACCTACCAGTTCGGCGTCATCACCTGCGATTTCAGGAGCGGGGAGGTCCGCCGCAAGGGCCGGCTCCTCGACCTGTCCAGCCGCGAGCTTCGGCTCCTGAAGTATTTCGTCGACCACCGCGGCAAGGTCATCCCGCGCGACGAGCTGCTCGACGCCGTCTGGGACTACGACAACGCCCCGATCACCCGCACCGTCGACATGCACGTGGCCAAGCTGCGCAAGAAGATCGAGGACGCCCCGTCCGACCCGCGCTGGCTCGTCACCATCCACGGCACCGGCTACAAGTTCACCGGGTAGGGGCCCGCCCGGGAGCGGGTGTCGCCGCTAGTCCTCCAGCGTGAAGCCGATCTTCATGGTCACCTGCCAGTGGGCGATCTTCTCCTTCTCGACGTGCCCGCGGATGCTGGCGACCTCGATCCAGCGCATGTTGCGGACCGTCTTGGACGCCCGCGCCAGGGCGTTGTGGACGGCCTCCTCGATGCCCTTCTTCGACGATCCGGTCAGCTCGATCGACTTGTAGGTGTGCTCGCTCATCCCGCCTCCTCACGTTGGTGAATGGGTCACAGCGCCATGATATCGTGACGCGCGGGGGTAGCATGCGCGTGACGCGACTTCTGAAGTGGGGGATCTGGCTGGCGATTGCCGCCGCCGTCGGGGCCGGGATCTATTTCGCCTTCCTGCGGGCCGATCCGGTGCCGGTGACCATCTACCGATTGACGCGTGGAACGGTCGAGGAGACAGTCACCAACAGCAAGGCCGGCACCGTGAAGGCGCGCCGCCGGTCGAAGATCAGCCCGGAGATCGGCGGTCGGGTGACCTTCATCGGCTTCCGGGCCGGGGCGATGGTCCGCGCGGGCGACGTCCTGCTGCGCCTGAACGACCAGGACTTCCGCGCCAACCTGGCCCTCTCCGGGCAGGATCTGGCGACGGCGAAAGCGGCATCCCGGGAGGCCTGCCTGAACGCCCAGCTGGCCGATCGTGACCTGCAGCGCACCCGCGATCTCAAGGACGAGAGCATCGTGTCGGCCGAGATGCTCGACCGGCTGGAGAGCCAGCGCGACGCGGCGCAGGCCCGTTGCGACGCGCAGCGCGCCGCCATCGAGCGGGCGGCGGCGGCCATCGACCTGGCGCGGGCCAGCCTCGCCAAGACGGTCCTGCGGGCGCCGTTCGACGGGGTGGTCGCCGACCTGAAGGCGGAAGTCGGCGAGTACGTCACGCCGGCGCCGCCGGCGGTGCCGGTGCCCGCGATCCTCGACATCATCGATCCGTCGTCGATTTACATCAGCGCCCCGATGGACGA
Source organism: Acidobacteriota bacterium (assembly GCA_018606725.1). Lineage (GTDB taxonomy): Bacteria > Acidobacteriota > Polarisedimenticolia > Gp22-AA2 > Gp22-AA2 > JAGYID01. The sequence continues at coordinate 21,604 of JAGYID010000092.1, read as the reverse complement.
GGTCGACGCCGGCAAGGTGGCAAAGGGCCAGCCGGCGCGGATCACCCTCGACTCTTACCCGAACCGGTCGTTCGCCGGCCACGTCAGCCGGGTCGCGCCGTACGTGCAGGACATGGAGGAGCAGAACCGCACCCTGGAGGTCGAGGTCGACTTCGACGATGCCGCCTTCGCGCGCGCGTTGTTCCCCGGCACCTCGGCCGATGTCGAAATCATCCTGGAGACGGCGCCCGACGCGCCGCGGGTGCCGGCGTACGCCCTGCTCGAAGGCGACCGTCTGCTGGTGTACGAGGACGGCCGGTTGCTGTCGAAACCGGTGAAGGTCGGGCTGCGTAATTGGGAGTTCGCTGAGATCCTGGAAGGCGCCCGTGAGGGCGAGACGGTCGTCGTGTCGCTCGACCGCCCGGAGGTCAAGGAGGGAGCCCGGGCCCGCATCGGCGAGGAGATGCGGGCGCCGGCGGCGGGCGAGCCGGCCACGGCCGGGCGGCCGGCGTCCACTGCTCCGGCCGGCGGGGCGGCGTCCGATCCTCCGGCAGGGGCGCGCGCCAAGGAGCCGGGGTGATCGCCCTGCGCGGTCTGACCCGCCACTTCGAGGTGGGGGACCAGACGGTGCGGGCGCTGCAGGACGTCAGCCTCGAGATCCCCGAAGGGGAGTACGTCGCCATCATGGGGCCGTCCGGCTCCGGCAAGTCGACCCTGCTGCACATCCTGGGGTGCCTCGATCGGCCGACCTCCGGCGAGTACGTCCTCGACGGGCGCGAGGTCGGGTCGCTGCCGGAAGGGGATCTCGCCGAAGTCCGCAGCCACAAGATCGGCTTCGTCTTCCAGTTCTTCCACCTGGTGCCGCGGCTGACGGCGACCGCCAATGTCGAGCTGCCGATGCTGCTCGCGGGTCTGCCGCCGGTCGAGCGGCGGGAGCGGGCGGCGCAGGCGCTGCTCGCGGTCGGGTTGTCGGACCGGGCGTCGCACCGGCCGAACCAGTTGTCGGGCGGCCAGCGGCAGCGCGTGGCGATCGCACGCGCCACGGTCATGCGGCCGTCGATCCTGCTGGCCGACGAGCCGACCGGCAACCTCGACCGGGCCAGCGGCTTCGAAATCATCGAGCTGATCGAACGGATGAACCTCGCCGGTCTGACGCTCATCGTGGTGACGCACGACCAGGACATTGGCCAGCGCGCCCGACGCATCGTCCGCCTGGTCGACGGCCGGATCGCCTCCGATGTCCGTCAAGAGGGCGCCGCCGGCCGTGGCGCGGCGCCGCCGTCGCCCGCGTGAGACGCCGATGGCCCTCCCCCGCGTGAGGCGACGATGACCCTGCGCGAGTATCTCGCCTTCGGGCTGCAGGCGCTGCGCGGCCACCGGCTGCGCTCCATCCTGACTCTCCTCGGCATGACCATCGGCATCGCCGCGGTCGTGCTGCTGACCGCCCTGGGCGAGGGGGCGCGCCGCTACGTCACCAACGAATTCATGGCGATGGGGAGCAACCTCCTGATTGTCCTGCCCGGCAAGACCGAGACCACCGGCAGCGCCCCGATCATCGGCGGCACGACCAGCGACCTGACGCTCGCCGACGCCGAGGCGATCGTCCGCCGCTCGCCGCGCGTCCGCGCCCTGGCGCCGCTGGCGGTGGGGGCGGCGAAGGTGTCGTTCGGCGATCGCGACCGCGAGGTCACCATCCTCGGATCGACCGCCGAGCTCCTGCCGGTGCGGCGGCTGGCGGTAGCGGCCGGCCGCTTCCTGCCGCCGAGCGACCCGGAGCGCGGCGCGCCGGTGGCGGTCATCGGCCGGACCGTGCAGAACGAGCTGTTCGGGGCCAGGAATCCCCTCGGGCAGCCGGTGCGGATCGGCGATGCGCGCTTCCGCGTCGTGGGGGTGATGGCCGCCAAGGGGCAGCAGCTCGGCATCGACATGGACGATGTGGTGATCATCCCGGTCGCCTCGTGCATGCGGCTGTTCAACCAGCGCTCGCTGTTCCGGATGATCATCGAGGTCACCGCCAACAGCGAGATCGAGGCGGCGAAGCGGGACGTGCTGCGCATCCTGGCGGAGCGGCACGACGACGTGGAGGACGTCACCGTCCTGACCCAGGACTCCGTGCTCGGCGCCTTCAATCGGATCTTCACCGCCCTGACCCTGGCCCTCGGCGGCATCGCGGCGATCTCCCTGACGGTCGCCGGCATCGGCATCATGAACGTCATGCTGGTGTCGGTGTCGGAGCGCACCTCGGAGGTCGGCCTGCTGAAGGCGCTCGGCGCGAAGCCGCGCCAGATCCTGCTCGCCTTCCTGACCGAGGCCGGGCTCCTGTCGGCGGCCGGTGGTCTGCTCGGCATCTTCGTCGGATACCTTGGCGTCGGGGCGCTGGCGCTGCGCTTCCCTGCGCTGCCGGCGCAGCCGCCGACCTGGGCGCTTCTGGCGTCGATCGTCGTGTCGCTGGGGGCCGGGCTGCTGTTCGGGGTCCTGCCGGCGCGGCGGGCGGCGCGGCTCGACCCGGTGACCGCCCTCGGCTCGGGACACTGATGCGTCCCTTCGATCTGATCCGCCTCGCGTGGGGTGCCGTGGTGGTGCAGCGGCTGCGCTCGTCGCTGACCATGCTCGGCATCGCCATCGGCATCGCGGCGGTCATCCTGCTGACCTCGATCGGCGAGGGGATCCGGGTGTTCGTGCTCAGCGAATTCAACCAGTTCGGCGCCAACGTCATCGCCATCAATCCGGGCAAGGAGGCGACCTCGGGCTCGCCGGGCGCCATGGGCGGCACCATCCGCAAGCTGACCCTCGAGGATACCGAAGCGCTGCAGCGGCTGCCGCACGTCGAGTCGGTCATGCCGATGGCGTTCGGCAACGCCCGCGTCGAGTACGGCGAGCGCGGCCGCAGCGTGTTCGTCTACGGGGCGACCTCGGAGCTGCCGCGCATCTGGAACAACAGCGTCCGTCAGGGTCGGTTCCTGCCGCCCGGCGATCCGCGGCACGGCGCGCCCGTCGTGGTGCTTGGCCTCAAACTGAAGCGCGAGATCTTCGGCGAGGAGAACGCCCTCGGCGAGAGGGTGCGGATCGGCGGCCGTCCGTTCCGGGTCATCGGCGTCATGCAGCCGAAGGGGCAGTTCCTCAACATCGATCTGGACGACCTGGCGCTCATCCCGGTATCCCAGGCGATGAGCCTGTTCAACCGCCCCGACCTGATCGAGATCGACGTCGCCTTCCGGTCGACCGCCGGCAGCCGGGTCGTGGCGGACGGCATCCGGCGGCTGATGAAGGAGCGGCACGACGGCGACGAGGACTTCACCATCACCACGCAGGAGTCGATGCTCGAGGTCCTCGACCGGATCATGAATGTGGTGACGCCGGCGGTCGGGGCGATCGGCGGCATCTCGCTGGTGGTCGGGGCGATCGGCATCCTGACGATGATGTGGATCGCCGTCAACGAGAGCACCAGCGAGATCGGCCTGTTGTGCGCCCTCGGGGCCCGCCGCGGCCAGGTGATGGTCTACTTTCTGCTGCAGGCCGCGCTGCTCGCCACCGCCGGTGGCGCGGTCGGCATCGGCGCCGGCATGGGGATCGCCAACCTGCTGCACTTCGCGCTGCCGGCGCTGCCGGTGCATACGCCTCCCGGCTACATCGCCGCGGCCCTCATCCTGTCATTCGCGGTCGGGCTGGCGAGCGGCGTCCTGCCGGCCCGCCGCGCCGCCGGTCTCGACCCGGTCGAGGCCCTCCGGGCGGAGTGATCCGCGGCAGACACCCGCTCCCGGCCGAGGACCCGTGTCGGCTCACACCTACGATGCGTCGATCCGGAAGGATTCCTCGCGGGATGCCTCGGCGCCGGCAAGCGTATCGCGGACGATGACCTGGACCTTGTAGTCCCCGGGCGGCCAGCCCTGAAGCGGCAGGACGTAGGCGAGGGCCTCGCGAATCTGCCCGGGGAGCCGGACCCCCTTGCCGACCTCCCGCCAGTCATCGCCCCGCCGCAGGAAGAAGTGGTACTCCACGTCGAGGGACGCTCCCCGGCCGCCGTGCCGCGCGTTGTAGGTCTGATACGAGAACGCCAGCGTCTCGCCGGGCCGGAATGCGGCCTCCGGCTCGGGCGCCGGTTGCGGCACCGCCCCGCCGGTCCCCGGCGCGCCGGGGCCGCCGCGCTCCACCGGGCCCGCTGGCGCGTGCCCGAGGAAGATCGAACTGAGCGCGAGCGCCCCGGCGAAGTCGGGGAAAGCCAGCGTCTCGGTGTGCGTCGCCCCGCTCCGGCCCTCCCGGTCGAACAGCACCAGGTGCGCGCGGTAGGTCCCCGGCCGGACGCTGACGCCGCACTGATACAGCCCCGTCCGTCCGGAAGGGTGCATCACTTCCGTGAAGCTGGCCGCCCGCACCGCCGTGGCCGGGTCATCGAGCGTGAGGGAAATCTCGAGGCGCTCCGGGAGGCGGCGGTCGCCAGTGGACCCGGCCGGCGCCGGCGGCACCGCCGCGGTCAGGGTCAGGCGGGTGGCGCCCCCGGCGGCCGCCGAGAAAGCGAAGCGCGACAGGACATCCAGCCGGGTCGGGAAGTCGGTGGCCTCGACCTCGCCTTTCGGGAAATCCGGGAGCCGGATGCGCCCCTTCATCATCCGGTTGTCGGAGCGGGTCCGCCCGACCCCCAGGAAGATCTCCCCGACCGCGACATCGTCCGGCTCCGCGGAGGGGTCGAGGAAATCGATGCTGAATCCGGAGATCGAACTGTGGGCGTTGCTGTTGCGCGCCAGCCGGTACATCGAGGGGCCGACGCGGTGGAAGGCGATCGCCAGCTCGGGCGGGGCGTCCCCCTTGGTGAAGGTGGTGTAGATCCAGACCTCGCCGTTCGGGCTCGCTTCGTGCCGGTCGGGAGGTCCCATGAAGATGTGGACCTGGCCGCGGTCGGTCCTCCACCCGGGGTTCATCCCTTCCTGGTACATCTCGTTCGCCGCCGCCACGCGCGCCCAGAACTCGGCGCGTCGCTCGTTGAGCGGGGTGGCCGGGGTGGGGTCGAGGTACAGCCAGAAATGCTCGATGTAGGCGCGCCGCTCCGCGTCGGTCAGGAGCTTCTTGTAGGCGGCGTCTTCCTTGACGCTGAGGATGTAGCGGATCGGCCCCATCCGCCAGTCCGGGACCGGGTCATCCGATAGCATCGGGCCGGCGGCGGCGAGCGCCAGCAGCGCCAGCGGCAGGGCCGCCGTGCCGAAGGTCGATCGCCCGATGCGAATCGTCATGGCCGCCCCCGGGGCGCCTGCCGGCGTCCCCCCGCTGCCCGATGCCGATTTCGAAATCGCCGCGCGCGATTCTTCCGAGGTCCGGCCGGAAGGCTTGCGCGGGCGCGCTTGGCGCCTAGCTTATCCGAACGGAGGGAGAAAGCATGTCCGCGAAAAACCAGGCAGCGGAGTTGGCCCAATCGGCGAACCTCATCCTGATGGAGAAGGATGGCCCGCTCCGGGGAGCGTGCGCCGTCGGCTCCATCGAAGGGACCCCGGTCGCCGCCGGCTGGGGGCAGCGCGACAAGCAGTCCACCGTCATCTTTCTGGTGCGTTTCAAGAAGGGGTCGCTGTCGGTCCCGCCCGAGGTCCTCAAGGAGCGCCTCGCGACGGCGCCCGAGATGCTGCAGGCGATGGACAAGAAGAAGCTGTCCGGCGGCGAGACCAAGGCGCTGAGCGTCGCCGCGGACGGGGTGGTGCTGTTCTGGGACTTCACCTTCCGCGCCCCGAAGCCGGACGCCGTCCTGCGCGTGCTGCGGGCCGCCGTCGCCATCGTGCGCGCCGTCGCCGCACCGGTCGGCGAGGATTGCGAGATCTGCGGCAGCACGCGGGTGGCGGAGCTGTGCAGCGTCAACGGCTCGCTGGCGGCGGTCTGCTCGGGATGCCGCGAACGTGCCGGCGACGAGGACCGGCGGGCGATCGAGGCGTACGAGGCGAAGTCCTCGAATCCGGCAATGGGCACCCTGTTCGGCGCCGCGGCGGCGGTCGCCGCCGCCCTGCTGTGGGGCGGGGTCGCCTACGCCGCCAACCGGATCTTCCTGTACGGCGCCATCATCATCGGCGCGGCCATCGGCTTCGCGGTCCACAAAGGGATGGGGAAGATCAATCTCTACGGCAAGGTGCTGAGCCTCGTCCTGACGCTCGCCGCGGTGCTCGCCGGCGACTTCTTCTTCATCCTCCTGAGCGTCGGGAAGGAGCTCGCCGAGCCGCTGACCCTCGACCTCGCCGGGCGCGTCGCGGACCACTTCGTGGAGATCGAGTTCGCCGAGGCGTCCGGTTACATCAGCGTCCTGTTCGGCCTGGTCGGCGCCGGGATCGCGTTCGCGATCGGCAAGAAACCGGTCAGCGCACGGCTGTTCGTCCCGGTCCGCGCCCGCTGACGGTCTGCCTCGCCGCGCCCGCTAGGCGGCGGCCTGCGGCCGGCAGGCGCGGCAGGGACGGTACCCCATCGTCCGCGCCTCGGCCGTCGAGGCGAACGTCACCCGCCGCTCGGGCCGCGCCCGGCGCAGCGCCGCGCAACCAACCCGGCAGACGATCCGGGTCGTGGTGCACCCCTCCAGGACCGGCGCGGCCGACTCCAGCTTCAGGAGATTCTTCTTGAACGGCACGCCGAAGGCGTAGCCCCCGAAGCCGCCGTCGGTGCGCAGCACCCGGTGGCAGGGGACGATCACCGGCACCGGGTTGCGGCCGAGCGCCGTGCCGACCGCCCGCACCGCGCGCGGCCGGCCGATCTTCCGGGCGATCCAGGCATAGGTGCGGGTCTCCCCGTACGGGATGCGCGCCGTCTCGCGCAGCACGTCGCGCTGGAACCGGGGCAGCGCCGACAGGTCGACCGGCACGGTGAAGAAGGTGCGACGGCCGGTCAGGTATTCGGCCAGTTCCCGCTGGCCGCGCGCCTCGATCCGGCGGACGCCGGCGGCGCCGCGCTCCCCGGCCCGGGCGAGCGCCGGCAGGCGCCGGTTGACCCGGCCGGCCGGATGCACGCAGACCAGGCCCCGCGCGTTGGCCTCGATGGTGAATCGCGTGCCGGCGATCGCCGGCCCCGACTGCGGCCGCGTCGCGTCGCGGAAGCCCGCCAGGATGCGCCGCGTCATGCCGGCCGGCGGCGGCAGCGGCGCGAAGAAATCCCGCAACCGTGATTCCATCTGTCCGTCCTCCATCGTCGTCCTCCTCGCTCCCCTGGTCATGAGGTCGTCCTCGCGGCATCAGTGCCCGCCGCGGCCACGCCGGAGCGCCGCGCGCGCGACGCCGGCCGGCGCGGATCCCGATCCCCGAGCGCGGCGCGCAGGATCGCCTTCGCCCGCGCCAATTGGCTCTTCACCGTGTTGATCGAAATGCCGCGGATGCGCGCCAGCTCGCCGTACCCGAGGCCGTCGACGTAGCAGAGCGTCATCAGGATGCGCGCCTCGCGCGGCACCCGCTGCATCGCCCGCGCGACGTCGAGCCGCGCCGCGGCCGCCTCGCCGGCGGCGCGGCCGTCGGCGGCTCCCTCTCCGGCGACGCGCTCCGGCCGTTCGTCCCCGGCATCCCGGCGCGCGCGCTCCTCCTCGTGGCGGCCGCGAACGGCGCGGCGGCGCATTTCGTCGATGCAGACGTTGGTCAGAATCCGGTACAACCAGGTCGAGACCGCCCACTCCGGCCGGTAGTCGCGGGCGGAGGTGAAGCAACGCAGGAAGGCCCGCTGCACCGCGTCTTCGGCATCGGCGGGGGAGCCGAGCAATCGCAGCGCCACGGTGTAGAGGCGGGCGCCGTAGCCCTCGACCAGCTCGGCGAACGCCGCCTCGTCCCGCGCCGCGATCCGCCGCATCACATCCGTGTCCGCGCTCATCGTCCAGGTTATACGCGCCAGGGGGGCGGCGCGGGTGGAAGCCAAGTTGCCGGGCCCGCCGCCCGGCGTCCGGAGGCCCGGCCCGGTCGTCAGCCGATGGCGTCGAGCGCCTCGCGGATGTCGCGCTGCAGGTCGCGCCAGTCCTCGACGCCGATGGAGATCCGCACCAGCGACTCGGTGATCCCGGCCTCCTCCAGCTCCTCGGGGCTGTTCTCCGAATGGGTCGTGGTGCGCGGGTGGCAGGCGAGCGACTCGACCCCGCCGAGGCTGACGGCGTCGCGCAGGATCTTCAGCGAGCGCAGGAAGTCGAAGGCCGCCCTCCGGCCGCCGCGCAGGTCGAGAGTCATGATGCCGCCGGGGAAGTCGCACTGGGCGTCGCGGATGCGGATCTGCTCCGGGTCGTCGAACAGCGACGGGTAGATGACCCGCCGCACCGCCGGGTGGTCGACCAGGCTCTCGGCGATCCGCTGGGCGTTCTTGCTCTGCACGACGCCGGCGATCATGTCGCTGAAGCCGTTGAGATACTTGGTGGCGGAGTAGACCACCAGGTCGACCCCCAGCTCGAGCGGGTGCTGAAAGCAGGGCCCCAGGAAGGTGTTGTCCACCACGACCAGCGGGTTGTCGGGGTGCCGGCGCGCCGCCGCCACCGCCGCCTTGATGTCGACCATCATCAGGGTGGGGTTGGCGGGCGTTTCGAGATAGATGACGCGCAGGTTGCGGGCCGCGGCGATCGCCTTGTCGAGACCGGGCCCATCGCCGGCGCCGACCGACGCGATGGCGATGCCGAGCGGCCGCAGCAGGGTGTTGAACATGTGCTGGGTGCCGCCGTACACCGGCCGCGTCTGCACGACGCTCCAGCCGGGGGCGCAAAAGGAAAGGAAGATGGTCGAGATCGCCGCCATCCCGGAGTTGAACACCGCCGCGGCGCGCGCCCCCTTTTCGAGCGGCACGATCTGGTCCTCGAGGATCTCGGCGTTGGGGTGCGACAGCCGGGAGTAGATCAGGTCGCCGCGCTCGCCCGGCGGCGGGGGCTGCTTGCCGAGCGCGATGGCGAAGGCCCGCTCGGCCGCCTCCGGGCTCGCGAACACGTACGTCGAGGCGCGGAACACCGCCGGCCGCGCCGAGCCGAGTGACAGCGCCGGGTCGAAGCCGCGGGTCAGCACCGCGGTCGGCGGGCGGACGACGTAGGACGGCTCCTTCTTGTTCATCGGCTTGCTCATCGGATTCGCCTCCGGCGGGCGGCGCCGAGGGGGGCGCATGCTGGCGCGGCAATTATATGTCGGGCGGCGAGGGGGAAAGGCCTATCGGCCTAGCAGTGTCGAGAAAGAGCGAAGGAAGCAGTGCGTGCGGGGGGGGGGACTTAGGATTGTGGCCGGCATTCCTAGAGTCCCTGCCTCGCTTTCTCAATCATTCTCTTGACTGCCGAATTGGATTTGATCGGAACAAGGTCGATCTCCGGGTGTTGTAGCGCGAATACACGGAAGATCTCGTCTGCGAACGCCTGCCCGATCAATTCGACTTCAGCGAAATCGAATATGACGGTCTTGAACAGTTCCACTCGGGCCAGCAGCCGTTTGGCTTGTGAGCGTGAGATGAGTTTGGCTTCGCCGTACTGAGCCAGCTTGACTGGAACGACGGTCTTGGTAAAACCGAAATCCCCGGAAGAATAGGTATCGAAGACCTTCGTGGTTGTCCTCGATGTGTGGTTATTGAGCTTCATCCAGACCCAAGTTCCACCCGAGGTCCCCGCACTTTCCAGTATCCAATCTTCAGTGTCTCCGAACACATGTGAAAAGAAGACACCACCAGACAGAATATTGAACGAGTCGAACATCCGAGACGTAAAGAAGATGCCCTCCCCAGTATGTCGCTTTGGGTCAGTTGTCAGCTTACCCTTCGAGAGTTCCAGGACGGCGTGACGTTCGTCCAGTAGATCCATGGCGGCCTGAATCTTTTTGAAAATCCCGAGGCCATTGTCGGATATGAGCATTTCCGCGGTCATGGCGGTTTTCTTGATTTGCACCGAGATGCTTGAGCCAGCAGAATGGTCGATGGCGTTGTTGAAGATCTCGGTGAATCCATAGTGCCAGATGTTTATCACGTTATCTGGCAACGTCCCCAAAACCCCCTTTGTATCGCGCGTCCATACGACATCCTCAGCGAGCCCCGGCTTGATCTCGTAATCCTTGCGCCACTCTGATAATGGAGCAAGTCGATACTGGCTCGCGCGTGTCTTGCCGGATCGGCTCAAGGCCCCCTCGGTCACGAGCCGCTGGAGATGCTTGTTGACCGCCTGCCGCGTTATCTTGAATTTGTCAGCGGTTGTCTTGCTGAGATCCGCAGTCGACTTCTCGACCTGTTCGAGAATGAACCGTCTTATGTCCTCACCGCGTGCTCGAATTCTAGTCACTGAGAGTCTCCAGTGTTTTGTCAACCTTAAGACTCGGCATTAGAAACCAAAGATAGTGGGATTGTCAACCATAAGAGCCGGGTCGGCAACCTACAGCATGATGGACACACCACCGAGGAGACCGTCACGAAGGCTTTGGCCGAGCCTGACGCGGTTTGTCGGGATCACCGGAGTTCACCCGGAAATGCCCCCGAGCGGCTACAATACCTGCCCCAGCGAGAGACGCCCGGAAGACCACTAGGAGACGACGATGTCGCTCGAACCGAAGCACCGCTCCGCCGCCCTCACCAGCGGCATCGATCGCGCCCCGGCGCGCGCCATGCTCAAGGCGGTCGGCTACAGCGACGCCGACCTCGACAAGCCGCTGGTCGCCGTCGCCAACACCTGGACCGAGGTGATGCCGTGCAATTACCACCTTCGCGACCTCGCCGAGTGGGTCAAGGAGGGGATCTGGGCGGCCGGCGGCACGCCGATCGAGTTCAACACCATCGCCGTCTCCGACGGCATCAGCATGGGCACCGAGGGGATGAAGGCGTCGCTGATCAGCCGCGAGGTGATCGCCGACTCGATCGAGCTGGTCGTCCGCGGGCACCTGTTCGACGCGGTCGTGGCGCTGGTCGGCTGCGACAAGACCATCCCGGGAGCGGCGATGGCCCTGGCGCGGCTCGACGTGCCGTCTCTCGTCCTGTACGGCGGCTCGATCGCTCCGGGTCGCTTCCAGGGGCGCGACGTGACCATCCAGGACGTGTTCGAGGCGGTCGGGGCCTGCGCCGCCGGCCGGATGCTGCCCGAGGATCTCAAGGAGCTCGAGGACAACGCCTGCCCCGGGGCCGGCGCCTGCGGCGGCCAGTTCACCGCCAACACCATGGCGACGGCGCTGGAGTTCCTCGGCATCTCGCCGATGGGCTCCGCCGGCGTACCGGCGACCGACCCCGGGCGCTCGGACGTGGCGCGCGCCGCCGGCAAGCTGGTCATGCAGGCGCTGCGCGACGACCTGCGGCCGCGCCGCATCCTGACGCGCGGCGCGTTCGAGAACGCCATCGCCTCGATCGCCTGCACGGGAGGCTCGACCAACGGCGTCCTGCACCTGCTGGCGCTGGCGCGCGAGGCCGGCGTGCCCCTGGTCATCGACGACTTCGACGTCGTCAGCCGGCGCACGCCGCTCTTGGCCGATCTGAAGCCGGGCGGCCGGTTCGTCGCCACCGACCTGCAGCGCGCCGGCGGCACGCGCCTGATCGCGCAGCGCCTGCTCGAGGCGGGGCTGCTGCGCCCGGAGGAGATCACCATCACCGGCGCCACCCTCGGCGAGGAGGCGCGGCAGGCGAAGGAGACGGCGGGGCAGGAGGTCGTGCGACCGCTGGACAATCCGCTGCAGGCAACCGGCGGGCTGGTGATCCTGAAGGGGAAGCTGGCGCCCGAGGGGTGCGTCGTGAAGATGGCCGGCCACGGCCGGACCGAGCACCGTGGCCCGGCGCGCGTCTTCGACCGCGAAGAGGACGCCTTCGCCGCCATCAAGGAGCGCCGCATCGTCGCCGGCGATGTGGTGGTGATCCGCTACGAAGGGCCGAGCGGCGGCCCCGGCATGCGCGAGATGCTGGCGGTCACCGCGGCGCTGGTCGGCCAGGGTCTGGGCGACTCCGTGGCGCTGCTGACCGACGGCCGCTTCTCCGGCGCCACCCACGGGTTGATGGCCGGCCACGTCGCCCCCGAGGCGATGCGCGGCGGTCCGATCGCGGCGGTGCGTGACGGCGACACCATCGTCTTCGACATCGAAGCCCGCCGGCTCGACGTGGAGATCCCCGACGAGGAGATCCGCGAGCGCCTGCAGTCCTGGACGCCGCCGGCCCCCCGCTACGATCGCGGCGTGTTCGCCAAGTACGCCCGCCTGGTGTCCTCAGCGAGCGAAGGCGCCGTCACCGGCTTCGGGGCGTGAGCCCGGGCGCGCCGGCGGCCCCGTGAGCCCGATCCGCCCCGCCCGACTGAAGCCCGGAGTCACGCCGGAAGCGCTCGAGCGTCTCGCCCCGCGACCGCTGCCCGCGCCGGGCGGCGCTGTGAAGACCGGCGGTGACGATGCAAGTCACGGCGGCGATCGCATCGTCCGGGGCGCCGCGCTCATCTTCTGGGACCCCGGCCGTCCCGGCCGGAAGCGCGACACCATCGACACCGACCAGATCACCCCGTCGACCGATTGCGTGTCGGAGAGTCTCGAGGCGCTCGACGCCCGCTGGAAGGAAGGGGCCTTCCGGCACCTGATGCCCGACTTCCGCCGGCGTGTCGGCGCCGGCGAGACCTTTCTGATCGCCGGCGACCGGTTCGCCATCGGCTCGTCGCGCGAGATGTCGCCGGCCGGGCTCAAGGCGGTCGCCGAGGAAACCGGGCGGGAGATGGTGATCGTCTGCGGCCGGGACATGGGGGACATCTTCCGGCGCAACGCGCTGAATCTCGGGCTGCACGTCGTCCAGTCGCCCGAGGCGGTTGAGGACGCCCGCGACGGCGACACCTTCACCTTCGAGGTGGCCGGCCGCGCGCTGGCCAACGTCACGCAGGGGAAGACCTACCGGCCGCTGCCGCTGACGGAGGTGGAGGAGGGGATCCGGCGTTCGGGCGGCATCTTCGAGGTCGGCCGGCGCGAATTCGCCGCCGCGACGCGCGCCGTCCCGCGCGTCGAGCTCCCGGACGCCGCGGCGGCCCGCCGGATGACGCTGACCGAGCAGATCGTCTGGGCGCACCGGGTCGATCGCGACGCGGAGGTGAAGCCGGGGACGACCCTGCGCGTGTACGCCGACCTGCTGCCGGCCAGCGACGGCACAGCACCCTTCGCTATCCACACCTTCAACCAGATCACCGGCGGGGCGACGATCGATCCGCGCCAGGCGGCGATAGCCAGCGACCACTTCGTGTTTACCGGCGACGCCGGCGACGACCGGCAGACGGCGATCTCGCGGCAGTTCGCGGCGGCGCACGGCATCGGGGCGCCGCACTATGCCGCGCCGGGCGATGGCATCTTTCATTTCTATTTCCCGGAGCAGGGGTTGATCGTGCCGGGCGGCTTCTACCCGGGGGCCGACTCGCACAGCCGCGCCTACGGCGCCTACGGCGCGGTCGGCATCGGCGTCGGCAGCACCACTCTCGGCTTCGGCTGGTCGACCGGCTACGTCTACGTCAGCCTGGCGAAGCAGCGGCGCGTCGCGTTCGCCGGCCGGCTGCAGCCGTGGGTCACCGGCAAGGACATCGTCCTCGAGCTGCTGCGCCGCTGGGGGTCGGCGCAGGCCTGCGGCATGTCTGTCGAGTTCGTCGACGCCGCGGCGCAATTGCCGATGACGTTCCGCAACACCATCGCCAACATGATGGCCGAGGGCGAGGCGCAGAACGGCATCTTCGCCCGCGACGCGATCACCGACGCCTGGTATCGGGAGCGCGGCATCGGGCTGCCGTACCCTCCGTTGATTTCCGGCGCCGACGCCCGCTTCGAGCGCGACGAGCGCCTCGAGCTCACGGACGTGGTGCCGATGATCGCCAAGCCTTTCAGCCCCGGCAACGCCTTCCCCGCGGCCGAGGTGGCGCGCGAGCGGATCACCTTCGACAAGGCGCTCATCGGCTCGTGCACCAACGGCTCGTACGACGACCTGCTCGGTGCGGCGTTGGTGGTCCGCGCCGCCGCCAGGGCCGGCCTGACGAATGTGGCGCGCGGCGTCGCCTTCGTCGTCTTCCCCGGTAGCGGCATGGTGCGGCGGCAGATCGAGCGGCCCGAGCCGCGCCTCGACGGCGTCTCGATCGCCGACGCCTTCCGCTCGATCGGCGGCGTCATCCGCCAGTCATGGTGCGGCCCCTGCTTCGGCCAGGGCGAAGATGCCCTGCAGTGCGGTCAGCGCGCCATCACCTCGTTCAACCGCAACTGGCAGAACCGCATGGGCCTCGGCGGCGAAGGCTATCTCGCCAGCCCCTCGGTCGTCGCCGCTTCGGCCCTCGCCGGCTACATGGCCCCGCCATCCGAGCTCGGGCTCGAATGGAGCGCCGAGCGCTTCGGGGTGTGAGGTTCGTCCTTTCTGCTGTTGAGCGTCGTGCCGCGCAGCGGCTTGCTCCGGGACGACGTCCGGGCCTTCAGGGCTGTAAGGGCGGGGATGAGCGAGGATCAAGTACTCACGATTCTGGGCCCGCCATTCAAGACTTATGAAAGGGATTCCGCCCCGGAGGATTACTACGTGGAAGGGTATGCGAAGAAAGTGAGACCGATTACAGGCAAAGTGTTCATCTACATCGGCAGCGAGCCAATCCTGTACGTCTATTTCGACGAGAGCCATCGGGTCGAGGAGACGTTCATCGGCGGGAGTTGAGAAGAGCGGATCGACGGGGTCGTGCGGTTCTCCTTGACGCCCGCATTCCGCACCCGGCTGTGGACAGATTCGCGACGATTCTGGTAGGCTGCGCCCTCTTTCCGGGTCGCCGTGGCCGTCGGGGTGACGGCGCAAGCGGTCCGGCGAAATACACTCGAAGCGGGATGTGAAGCTGGAAAGGAAGGACAATGGCACGAACTCCTGACATTGCAGGCGCACTGGAAGCGATCGTCGCGCGGACGCTCAAGTCAACGCTTGGACCGAGGCTGCGCAAGTTCGAGACCCGTCTGAAGCGCCTCGAGAAGGGGGTCAAGAAGCTCGGGACCCGGCGCGTCGCGCGCGTCAAGAAATCCGCCGCCGGCAAGCGCCGCGGTCGTCGCGGCCCGGGCCGTCCCGCCAGGAGAGGCCGTCGCACCCGCCGCTAGAAATGTCCGGCGGACCCGCCGCGACCGGCCCCGCGCGGTTCCCCTCTCGAATGATGTCGGTTGAAGTCGAGCGTTCCTGCAGGTATCCGGCGGACGGAACGCGTCCGCCATCGAGCGAGGAGACTGCCGTGAGCACGACCCGCCATGCGAGCGCATCGAACTCCGTTGTATCGGTTCTGAGGGCCACCGTCGCGATTATCCTGATGACCGTCGCAACGGCGCTCTTGAACGCGCCCATCCGGGGCCAGGAGGCGGCGCCGCAACAGAAATCGCCGCCGGCGGCCGCTGGCCCCGGCTTCAGCGTCGCCAATCTCGACACCACCGTCGACCCGTGCACCGATTTCTACGCCTACGCCTGCGGCACCTGGCTGAAGAACAATCCGATCCCGTCCGACCGGGGCACCTACAGCCGGTTCGCCGAGCTGGAGGAGCGCAATCTGGCGATTCTCAAGGGGCTGGTGGACAAGGCGATGGAGCCGCGCCCGGATCGCACCCCGGTCGAGCGCCAGGTCGGGGATTTCTACGCCGCCTGCATGGACGACAAGACGGTCGAGGCCCGCGGGCTCGCGCCGCTGAAGAAGGACCTCGACCGCATTGCCGCCATGAAGTCGAAGGACGAGCTCGGCGCCATCGTGGCGGCGCTGCACCAGTCGGCGCTGGCGGCAACGGACGGCGCGGCGGGACCGCTGTTCGGGTTCGGATCGGAGCAGGACTTCAAGCAGGCGACTGCGGTGATCGCCGGGGTCGACCAAGGCGGCCTGGGGCTGCCGGACCGCGACTATTACCTGAAGGACGATGCGGAATCGGCCGAGACGCGCGCCAAGTACGTCGAGCACGTCCGCAAGACCTTCGCGCTGCTCGGCGAGACGCCGGAGCGCGCCGAGACGGCCGCGAAGCGGGTCATGGATCTGGAGACCGAGCTGGCGAAGGTGTCCCTGGACCTGGTCAAGCGCCGCGACCCCGAGGCGATCTATCACAAGATGACCCGGGCCGAGTTCGAAGCGCTCGCCCCGTCGTTCAAGTGGAGCGCTTACCTCAAGGGTGTCGGCGCGCCGGCGTTCCAGAGCATCAATGTCGCGGTGCCGGAGTTCTTCAAGGGGATCGAGGCCCAGCTCAAGAGCCGCCCGCTCGACGACTGGAAGGACTACCTGCGCTGGCAGACGGTCAGCGCCTGGTCGCCGCTCTTGGCGGCAAAGTTCGTCGACCTGAACTTCGACTTCTACGGCCGCACCCTGGGCGGCGCCAAGGAGCTGCGGCCGCGCTGGAAACGCTGTCTCGACCTGATCGACGAGAGCATCGGCGAGGCGCTCGGGCAGCTGTACGTTCAGGTCGCCTTCGGCGGCCAGGCCAAGCAGCGGACGCTGGAGATGGTCGGCGCCATCGAGAAAGCGCTGGCCTCCGACATCGGCACGCTGCCGTGGATGACCGAGGTCACCAAGAAACAGGCGCTCGTCAAGCTGCAGGCGATCACCAACAAGATCGGCTACCCGGACAAGTGGCGCGACTACTCGAGCGTCAAGATCGCCCGCGACGACCTGGTCGGCAACACGGCGCGGGCCCGTGCCTTCGAGCTGAAGCGGGTGCTCGGCAAGATCGGCAGGCCGGTCGACAAGGGGGAGTGGCTGATGACCCCGCCAACGGTGAACGCCTACTACAACCCGCTGCAGAACAACATCAACTTCCCGGCCGGCATCCTGCAACCGCCCTACTTCGAGCCGGACATGGACGACGCCGTCAACTTCGGCGGCGTCGGCATGGTCATCGGTCACGAGCTGACGCACGGCTTCGACGATCAGGGGCGGCAGTTCGACGCCGACGGCAACCTGAAAGACTGGTGGTCCGAGGCGGACGGCGCCGAGTTCGACAAGCGCGCCGCCTGCTTCGTCGACGAGTACTCGCAGTTCGTCGCCGTCGGCGATGTGAAGCTGAACGGCAAGCTGACCCTGGGCGAGAATGTCGCCGACAACGGCGGGCTGCGGATCGCCTACATGGGACTGCAGGCGCTGCTCAAAGCCCGGCCGGCGGCGCCGAAGGACGGCTTCACGGCGGAGCAGCGCTTCTTCCTGAGCAACGCCCAGGTCTGGTGCGCCAACGTCTCCGACGAGCAGGCCCGCCTGCGCGCCCTCACCAACCCGCACGCGCTCTACAAGTACCGGGTCAACGGCGTGGTGGTGAACATGCCGGAATTCCGCGAGGCGTTCAAATGCCCCGCCGGCTCGCCGATGGCGCCGGAGAACGTCTGCCGGGTCTGGTAGGGGCGCCGTCCCGACGGCGGCTCACGCGGGCCGGACAGCAGCCCTAGCCCGGATTTCTCACCAGTCTTCTGCTGCGACCGCGGATCTGGCCGCCCTGACGGGCGTCCTCGCGGCTCGCACCCGTCAACGTCTGTCGAATACGTTTCGGGTCCTCGCCGCTGCGGGTGCCCGTCATGACGGCCATCTGCGCGGTCTCGCGACGAACCCCGGTAAGAAATCCGGGCTAGTCGATCGCCGCGACGAACGCGTCGGCCATGGCGCGGTAGCCGGCGTTGGTCGGATGGACCTCGTACCGGCCGGCGCCGTGCCGCTCGACGAGGAGCAGACCGCTCCGTCCCAGGAACGTCCCGTAGACATCCGCCACCCGCACGTCGAAGCTCGCCGCCACTCCGCCGACCACCTGGTTGAACAGCGGGACAATCTGATCGGCGCCGGTGATCTCCGGGACGGTGTAAAGATTGCTGACGTAGATGCGCGCCCCCGGCAGGCCGGTCCGCAACCCGAGTAGTATCTGCGTCAGGTTGGCTTGGAACTCCGCCAGCACGTCGGCCGGATTCGCCCCGGAAAGAATCCTCAGCAGATCGTTGCCCCCGACGGTGATGGTGACGACATCCGGGCGGAACGCCTCGATCGCCAGCGGCACCTGGTGGTCGAGGACCTGGCGGCTGGTCGCGCCGGGGACGCCGGCGTCGCAGAACAGGGTGTGCGGCACGGTGTCGTAAGCGCCCGAATGGTAGAGAAGATAGACATACCCCTGGGTCACCGGCACGGCGCCATAGCCGGCGGCGAGGCTGTCCCCCAGCGCCATGTAACGGGTGTGCTGCTCGAACTGCCAGGGAAGCTCGGCCGATGCCGCGGTCGGCAGGAGCACAAGGCACAGACCGGCGGCGGCCGCCAGCAGACGGGAGCGCATGCGGACCTCCTCGGGGCGTTGCGCGCCCCTCAAGGCATCGACGCGTCGAGGTGCGGAGATGCGTATGCGGAACTCATACGCCTGAGGGGCGCCAGCGTCAAGGGCCGGGACCCGGGCCGGGACCCGGTCCGAGCATCCGGCCGGGCTCCTAGCCGATCGACTGCCGCCACAGCAGCAGCGCCGCCACCAGCAGGCCGACGATGACGACGGCGACCCGGGCGCGCGTCCGGCCGATGCGGCGGGCGAAGCGCGAGCCGGCGTAGCCGCCGGCGATCGCCCCGGCGATCATGACGACGGCGGCCGGCCAGTCGACCGCGCCCCGCAGGATGAACCAGGCGGCCGCCACGCCGTTGATGCACATGCCGAAGAAGTTCTTCACGCCGTTGGCGGCGTGGATGTCCGCCAGCCCGAGGAAGCCGAGGACCGCCAGCATCAGGATGCCGATGCCGGCGCCGAAGTAGCCGCCGTAGATCCCGATCAGCAGCTGCAGCAGCCACGCCCACGCCACGCGACCGCCCCGGGGCCGGCCAACCGGCGGGTCCGGGGTGCCGCGGCGGCGGGCTATGGCGCCCTGGAGCACGAACAGGGCGGTGGCGAACAGGACGAGCAGCGGCGCCAGCCGTTCGAAGGCCATCGCCGGCGTGATGAGGAGCAGCACCGCCCCGATCGCCCCGCCCGCGAGACTCGGCAGGAGCAGCACCCGCAGCCAGTGGGCGTGGGTGCGCACCTCCCGGCGATAGCCGAACATGCTGGCCGCGGCGCCCGGCAGGAGCGCCACCGTCGACGTGGCGTTGGCGGTGATCGCCGACTCGCCGGCGAACAGCAGCGCCGGGTAGGTGAGGATGGTCCCGCCGCCGGCGATGGCATTCATGAAGCCTCCGCCGACGGAGGAGGCGACGATCAGGATGCTCGGCTCGATGTGCACGTGGCTCCTGATACCCGGACGGGCTCCTACGGCGCCGGGACGATCTGAGCCGGCGACCGCGCGATGATTTCCGGCCGTCCCCGATACTCCTCGATCGTCCCGGTGACGCAAATCGACCGTCCGGCGAGCGCCTTCTCGGGAGCGCCGAAGGCGCGCCGGTGCGTGCCCCAGATCACCACCGTGAATACCTGGCGCGGGTACGCCCGATCGAGGTTGAGAAACGTCGGCCGGCCCTGGACCGAAGCGGCGTAGCGGGCGCTCGCGACCACGCCGCAGACGCGGGCGAGCTCGCCGAGGTGGTCCGCCGCCTCGGCGGCGGTGTAGGTCGGCGGCCCGGAGGACGCGCCCTCCCGGGGAACGGCGATGGCGGGCGGGGACGCGTCGGCACCCGGGCGGGGAGCGGCGGTCCCGCGACGGAGGAGCGCGGCGTCCTGTCCCCCGCGGCCGCCGATGTCGAGCGTGACCGCCAGCGGGCAGTGATCCGAAAGGGTCCGCTTGCGGGACAGGTCGGCGTCCTCGAAGACGACCTGCTCGACCGAGCCCGGGATGATCCAGGGCGACACCTGCCGGCTCAGGACGATGTGATCGATCAGGGCGGGGTGCTCGCCGCCCCAGCAGCGTGAACGCATCCCCCTGGCGGCGTCGGTCAGGCGCGCCTCGGGCGGGTCGCCGTCGTCGATCGCGGTCCACAGCGGATCGGCCGGCGTGAAGCGCCGGTTGAAGTCCCCGGCGACCGCGAACGGCGTCCCGTCGCGCGCCCGCGCGTCAATCCACGCCTCCAGTGCCGGCACCTGGGCGCGCAGGATGGCGCAGGCCTCGCTGTCGGTGTCCAGCGGCGCGCTCCAGCATCCCGACTTGAGGGCCGGTCAGGTGGCAGCGATAGACGGCGGGATCGAAGACGCGCAGGACCGCCGCCTCGTTCTCGACCTCCTGCACCGCCACGATGTCGGCGTCGAGCCGATCGGCGTAGTCGCGCAGGCGGGTGTAGTCCCGGTCGCGGCGCGGGATTTCCCCCTCGCCGTCGCGATCGCTGAGCCAGGCGATGTTCCAGGTGGCGATTCGCAGCGCGCGCGGCGGGGCGGGAGCCGCCGGGCCGGCGGCAGCCGGGCCGGGAGCGGCCGCGGCGGTGGCAGTCGGCGGCGAGGCGCCGGCGGTCGTCGACGCCGGTGACGGCGCGCAGGAGGCGACCGCCCAGAGGACGGCCGATGCCGCCCCCAGCCGGCGCCGGGCGCGGCCCGGCCGAAGACTCGGACTGGCTCCTAGCCCCTGTCTTCGAACGACTCCACCTCGTCCCAGGTGAGGATGCCGGCCTCGACGACCTGCTCGAACGCCTCGCGCAGGTCCTCGGACGATGCGCCCCATGGGTTGTCCAGGACGGCGCGGCGCACCGTCTCGTAGGCCTGTTTGGGCGCCAGGCCACGGAGATGCTCGAGAGTCTTCTGGTCCATTTCCATGCGCGGTGCTCCTCGCGGTGCGGGCCCGTGACTCAGGAGATCAGTTTGGCGATCAGGAACGCCGCCCCGGCGGCCAGGCCGCCGATCAGAGTGGTGTGCAGGGCGCTGCGCACCGGCACGACGCCGGTGAAGCGTCCCTTGACGTACCCGAACACCATCAACGCGCTCAGCGTCGCCAGGATCGACGACAGGAGCGCCGTCGGGGCGTAATCGGTGAAGAAGTAGGGCAGCAGCGGAACCATTCCGCCGACGACGTAGGCGCCGCCGATGGTGACCGCGCTCCACAACGCCCGCCGCGGATCCGGCTTCTCCAGCCCCAGCTCGAAGCGCATCATGAAATCGACCCAGGCCTCGGGGCGCGTCTTCAATCCCTCCACGACCGGCATCGCCTCCTCTTCGGTCAGCCCGTACTGGCGGAACAGGTCGAGGACTTCGCGCGTCTCGTCCTGCGGCCGCTCACGCACCTCGAGGCGCTCGCGCGCCTGCTCGCTGCGGTAATGGTCGGCGTCGCTGCGCGCCGCCAGATAGCCGCCCAGCCCCATGGCGATCGAGCCGGCGGCGATCTCGGCCAGGCCGGCGGTCACCACGATGTGCGACTGGGCGACGGCGCCGGACAGCCCGGCGGCGAGCGCGAACGGCACGGTCAGGCCGTCCGACATGCCGATGACGACGTCGCGGACCGAGTCGCCGGCCGTGAAGTGCCGTTCGACATGCGGAGTCTGGGGCATCGGGTCCTCCGCCGGCCACGCGCCGGTGGGCCGATCTTATCCCGGCCGGCTCCGGTCGCGGTAGAATGACCGCTCGGAAGGGAGAGGTCTCATGCGCCAGTTGTGGATCAACGGCACGTTCACCGATTGCGCCTCGGGTCAGCGGATCGAAGTGGTCGACCCGGCCACCGAGGAGGTGGTCGACGCGGTGCCGAAGGGCGGCCTGCCCGATCTGGAGCGGGCCGTGGCGGCGGCGAAGGCGGCGTTCCCGGCGTGGAAGCGGACGAGCGCGTGGGAGCGGGCCGAGCTGCTGGTCGAGATCGGCCGGCGGCTGCGCGCCGGCAAGGAGGAGTTCGCCCTCACCCTCACCCGCGAAACCGGCCGGACGAT
>JAGYID010000186.1 GCA_018606725.1 Acidobacteriota bacterium | reverse complement strand
CGAGGAAGCGCTCCTCGCCCGGGCGACGACCGGCGAGGATGAGACCGCCTGCCTGGCCGCCCTCGACGCGGTCGCCGATGCCAAGTCGATCGTCGTGGTCGCGCGCTCGGCGACGCATGCCGCGGTCGGCCGGGCGGCGCTGCGGCGGTTGACCGAACCGAAGGGGATCGCCTCGGTGGCGCGCGGCTCGATCCACGCCGCCATCCGGGCGGCGGCGCTCGAGTCGCTGCAGAGCCCCGAGGACATCGGCTCAGTGGCGCAGCGCAGCCCCCACGAGGACACCGCGCTCGCCGCGCTCGAGCGCCTGTCGGACCCGGCCCTGCTGCGGCAGGTGGCCGAGCATGCCAAGTGCCCGGCGGCGGCGAAGCGGGCCCGCGTCATCCTGTATGCGCTGGAAGTCGAGCCGCGCGCCGCAGCGGCGCCGAAGCCGACCGATCGGAAGCGACAGGCACAGCTGGTCGCCTGGGCCGAGTCCCTCGGAACATCCCGTGAGTGCGACGAGCTGCAGACGGCCCTCACCACGGCCCGCGACGCCTGGACCGACCTGATCCCGCATGTCGACGACGACCTGTCGGAGCGCATGGAGGCGGCCCTGCGGGCGGCGCGCGAGCGGCTGGCGGTCAACCTGGCCGAGCGCGAGCAGCGTCTCGCCCGCGAGCGCGAGCGCGCCGCCTTCACGGCCCGATTCCTCGCGCCCCGCGTCGTCCTGTGCGAGCGGATCGAATCGCTGAATGGCGAAGACGCGCCGCGCCTGCTCGACGAGGCCTGCTGGGAATGGAACCGGCTCGACCCGGGCGCGGCGCTGCCGCCGGCGGAGGCGGAGGAGGTCGCGGCCCTCGGCCGGCGCTTCGACGAGGCCCGCAAGGTCTGCGACTGCCGCCACGCCAAGTGGGAGGAGGATCTCGCCGAGGAGCGGCGTCGCACCGAGGATGCCGCGGCCCGCGAGGCGCGCGAGGCGGAGGAGCGCGACAACCTGCACCGTCTGACGCTGATCTGCGAGCGGGCCGAGCGGCTGCTGCGCTCCGGGAAGCCAAGCCTCGGCAAGGCCGATGAGGTGCTGCACGCGTTGCGCGCTTCGCTCGAGTCGCCTCCGCCGGTGCCGACCCGGAAGGACCGGCGGGCGATTGTCGAGCGCATGAAAGAGCTGCACGGGGCGCTGGCGCCCAAGGTGAAGGAGCTGCGCGACAACGACCGCTGGCAGCGCTGGGCCGGCGCCGCGGTCCAGGAAGAGCTGTGCGCCGAGGCCGAGTCGCTCAAGGAGGTCGCCGATCTCGACGAGGCGACGCGCCGCCTGCGCGATCTGCGGGAACGCTGGAAGCAGGCCGGCCCCGCCCCGCAGGATCAGGCGCAGGCGCTGTGGCGCCGTTTCAAGGCGGCCGGCGAGGAGCTCCGGACCCGGCTCGCCGCCCACCGCGCCGAGCAGGAGGCAGCCTTCGCCGGCCACTTCCAGGCCAAGGAGGATCTGTGCGGGCGGGCGGAGGCGCTCTCCGCCAGCACCGACTGGATGAAGACCGCGGAGGCGCTCAAGGCGCTGCAAGCCGAGTGGAAGACGGTCGGCCCGGCCGGCCCGGGGCGCGAGAAGCAGATCTGGGAGCGCTTCCGCGCCGCCTGCGACGCGTTCTTCACCGCCCGCAAGGGGGACCTGTCGCGCCGCCAGGACGAGTGGTCGAAGAACCTCGCCGCCAAGGAGGCGCTGTGTGGGCAGGTCGAGGCGCTGGCCGCCTCGACCGACTGGGAGCCGGCGGCGGCCGCCGTCAAGAAGCTTCAAGCTGAGTGGAAGAGCCTCGGCCCGGTGCGCCGGAACAAGTCGGAGCAGGTCTGGAAGCGCTTCCGGGCCGCCGGCGACCGCTTCTTCGAACGCTACAAGCGACGCCACGAGATCGACGCCGAGCTGCGGCTGCTGGAGCGCGAGAAGGTCTGCGTCGAGGTCGAGACGCTGGCGGCCGCCGAGCCGGCCGCGCTCCTGGAGGCCCTGCGCGCGGCCCGCGGCCGCTTCCAGAAGGCCGGGCAGGTGCCGCGCGACAAGCTGGCGCCGCTCGAGGAGCGGCTGCAGACGGCCTTCGGCCGGCTGGTCGAGTCCCATCCCGAGGTCTTCAAGGGCACCGAGTTCGATGGCGACGGCAACCTCCGGCGGATGGAAGAGCTGGTCGCCCGACTCGAGAAGCTGGGGGGGAACGGGCCGGCCGCGGCGGAGGAGGCGCTGTCTCCGGCCGCCCGCCTGGCGACGATGTGGCGCGAAGCCATGGCCACCAACACCATCGGCGGCCGCGTCGCGCACGAAACGAAGGCGCGGGCCGTCGCCGAGGACCTCAAGCGCGCCCGCGAGGCCTGGCAGCGGATCGGCTATGTCGCACCCGACGCGCGACGGTCCCTGTCGGAGCGTTTCGAGCGCGCCTGCCGCCGTCTCGAGCAGCGCAGTCGGGCCTGAGGAGCCGCCGGCCCGGCGTCGCGGCGGACGTCCGGCGAACGATCCGGGTCAGGCGGCGGGGGCCGCGTCGGCCGGCGGGGTCTGTGCCGCCGGGGGCGCGGCGGGGCCGCGCAGGGCCCTCTCGGCCAGCATCTTGCCGAAGTCGGCCGCCGGCACCGGGCGGCTGAACAGGTATCCCTGCATCTGCGTGCATCCCTGCTGCCTCAGGATGGCGCGCTGCTCCTCGGTCTCGACCCCCTCGGCGATCACCGACAGGTTGAGGGTGCGCGCCATGGCGATGATCGCCGAGGTGATGGCGGCATCGCCCGGCTCCTTCGCCATGTTGCGCACGAACGACTGGTCGATCTTCAAGGTGTCGATCGGGAAGCGGCTCAAGTACGACAGCGACGAGTAGCCGGTCCCGAAGTCGTCCACCGAGATCTGCAGTCCCATCGTCTTGAGCCGCGCCAGCGTCTCGATGGTCTCCTTGGCGCTGCGCATCAAGATGCTTTCGGTGATCTCCAGCTCGAGCCAGCGGGGGTCCAGCCCGCTCGCGGCGATCGCCTTCTCGACCGCCTGGACGATCAGGTCCTGCTTGAACTGCCGGCCGGAGATGTTGACCGACAGCCGCAGCGGCGGGAAGCCGGCGTCCTGCCAGGCCCGGTTCTGGGCGCAGGCGGCGCGCAGGACCCACTCGCCGAGCGGCAGGATGAGGCCGGTGTCCTCCGCCAGCGGAATGAATTCTCCGGGCGACACCAGGCCGAGCTCGGGATTCTTCCACCGCACCAGTGCCTCGCAGCCGAACACCTCGCCGCTCGCCACATCGATCTGCGGCTGGAAGTGCAGCAGGAACTCCTCGCGCTCGAGCGCCTTGCGCAGCGCGGTCTCCAACGACATGCGCTTGACCGCGGCGGCGTTCATCGAGGCGCTGAAAAACTGGAAGCTGCCGCGCCCCGCATCCTTGGCGTGGTACATCGCCGCATCGGCATTCTTCAGCAGGGTCTCGGCGTCGTCGCCGTCGTGCGGGAACAGGCTGATGCCGATCGTGCCGCTGACGAAGATCTCGCGCTCGTCGATGCGGAACGGCTCCTTGAAGATGTCGAGGATGCGCCGGGCGACCTTGGCGGCGTCCTCGCCGCGGGTGATGTCGGAGATCGACATGATGAACTCGTCGCCGCCCAGCCGCGCCACCGTGTCGCTCGTCCCGAGCGGGTCGCCCCGGGCGATGCCGTCGCTGCTGCGCAGGCAGCGCTTCAGGCGCTCGGCGACCGCCTGCAGCAGCCGGTCGCCGATGCTGTGGCCCATCGTGTCGTTGATCCGCTGGAAGCGGTCGAGATCGAGGAACAACACCGCCAGGGTCGACCCCTGGTGGCGGGCGGCCGCCAGGGCGACGCTGAGCTTCTCCATCGACCAGGTGCGGTTCGGCAGCTTGGTCAACCCGTCGTAGTAGGCGAGGAAGCGGATCTGCTCCTCCGCCTGCTTGCGCTCGCTGATGTCCTGCGTGGTGCCGGTCATGCCGACCGGC
>JAGYID010000091.1 GCA_018606725.1 Acidobacteriota bacterium | reverse complement strand
CTGCGCCCCGCGGTTGCGCAGCGCGGTTTCCATCTCCGTCAAATGATCGCGAACCCAGGACATGTCGAGCATCGGCGCGGAGTCTAATGCAGCGCTTTCAGGGGTGTCAAACGCGGGCGCCGCCGGCCTGAAACGCGGACACCGCGAGTGTCAAAGGCGGGAGCCGGCCGGCCAAACGTGAGAAAATGCCGCGGCGACGGAGGTCGGATGGCGCGCACCAGGCAGGCGGACTACGTCAGGAGTAACCGGCGCCGGACGATCGGCCTGCCCGATCCCGGCGCGGCGGCGGCCGCGGCGGCGCGGCTCCTGCAAGTCCACGACGCGGTCAGCCGGCGCATCGTCGGCGTCGCCCTGGTGCAGCACCTGTGCGCGCAGACCGGCATCGCCCCGCCCGAGCTGGTGGTGCCGGATGAGCACCAGCCGCACCGCCGCGCCGGCGGGCGGATCGTCTACAGCCTGCAGGGGGACTACCGGCGCCGCGAACCATCCCCCGGCGATCCGCGCGTGGCGCGCGGCGGCAGACCGCTCGGGCGGATCCGCGTCCTGAACCGGACGCCGGCGCGCGGCGCCGCCGTGCGCCCGTCGGCGTTTCTGACCACCCTGCTGCACGAGTTCTGCCATCACCACGACGCCGAGGCGCTCGGCCTGCTCCGGTCGTTCCACACCGCCGGCTTCTACGCCCGCCTGCGTCATCTGAAGGAGCAGCTCGGCGTCACGGATGCCCCGGCCGCCGCCGGCAGCGCCCGCCGCCCCGCCGCGGCCGCGGGCTCCGCCCACCGCTCCCCCGCACGCGCCCTCGATGACGCCGTCCACGCCATGCCGGCGCTGGCGCGCCTCTGGTCTATAATCCGCGGCCGCACCGCATGAGAGACGGAGCCCGATGAACCCGCCCGCACCGATCCGCAAAGCGGTCTTCCCCGCCGCCGGGCTGGGGACCCGCTTCCTGCCCGCCACCAAGGCGCAGCCGAAGGAGATGCTGCCACTGGTGGACAAGCCGATCATCCAGTACGTCGTCGAGGAGGCGGTGGCCTCGGGGATCACCTCGATCGTCATCGTCACCGGGCGCGGCAAGACCGCCATCGAGAACCACTTCGACGTCGCCTACGAGCTGGAGCAGCTGCTGGAGCGGCGCGCCAAGCTCGATCTGCTGCGGGAAGTGCGCGCCATCGGGGATCTGATCGACATCACCTACGTGCGCCAGAAGGAACCGCTCGGGCTGGGGCACGCCATCCTGATGGCGCGCGACGTGATCGGCAAGGAGCCGTTCGCGGTGTTCCTGGCCGATGACGTCATCACTTCCGAAGTCCCGGCGATGAAGCAGCTCGTCGACATATATCAGGCCCGGCGGTGCTCGGTGATCGCCGTGGAGCGGGTCAGCCGGGCGCGCACCTCGGATTACGGCATCGTCGCGGCGCGGCCCGCCGGCGACCGGCTGTTCAAGGTGACCGACCTGGTGGAGAAGCCGCCGCCCGCGGAGGCGCCGTCCGACCTGGCGATCATCGGGCGCTACATCCTGATGCCGGAGATCTTCGAGCACCTGGCGCGGACCGCGGCGGGGCGCGGCGGCGAAATCCAGCTGACCGACGGCTTGCGTTCTCTCCTAAAGCAGCAGGAGATCTGCGCCTACCGCTTCCGCGGGACGCGCTACGACACCGGCGACAAGCTCGGCTTCCTGAAGGCGACCGTCGAGATCGCCCTGCAGCGCCCCGACCTCGGCGAGAGCTTCCGCCGCTACCTGCGCGACCTCGACCTGGACGGCGGCGCGGCCAAGCCGCCGGTCAGCGGCGGCGCCAAGAAGTCGCCGGTACCCGGCGGCGCAAGAAAGAAACCGGCGGCTCGCCCGAAGCGCCGGCGCCGGGCGCCGAGCCGCCGCAGCCGCCGCGCCCAAGGATGAGCCGCAGACCGAAGCGCGGCCGCTCTTCCAGGACCGGCGGTTCGAAGCGGCGATCGACCCTCCCTCGTCGAAACCAGGCGGTCTCCGCCCGGCAGCCTCGCCGGGAGGCCGGCGCGGAGCGCGAGCGTCGCCGCAGCGTCGTCAGCCTCGGCGCGCATCCCGAGCGCCGCGCGCTATCGGCGGCGCGGCGGGACGCGCTGCGCCGCAGCCGGACCACCGACCCGGCGGCGGCGGTCGCTGCCGCCATCGTCCTCCCTCCCGTCGTCAACATGTTCGAGGCCGCCGACGCGCACAGCCCCGTGGTCAGCCAGGCGGTCCTCGGCATGACGGTGCAGGTGGACGAAACGCGGAACGGCTGGGCGCTGGTCGAGACCCCCGACCGCTACCAGGGCTGGATGCGAGCCGTCGCCCTGCGCCAGAGCGCGCCGCCGTTCCGCGGCACGCGCCGCGACAGCGCCCTCGAGGTGGTCAGCCTGTTCGCCAACGTGTATCGCGAGCCCGACGTCACCAGCGCCGCGCCGATCGTCAGCGCGCCGTTGCTGGCCCGCTTCGACCTGCTCGAGGACGCCTGGGAATGGAAGAAGGTCGCGCTGCCGGACGGCCGCGCCGGCTGGGTGCATGGCGGCGACGTCGCACCGGCCGGGGCCCGCCCGCCGTCCCTCGACCGGCCGGACGCGATCGCCGCCACCGCGATGCGCTTTCTGGGGCTGCCGTACCTGTGGGGCGGGACGACGCCGTTTGGTCTCGACTGCAGCGGCCTGACCCAGCTGGTCTATCGGCTGCACGGCTTCCTGCTGCCGCGCGACGCCGATCTGCAGATCGCCGACCAGCGCCTGCGGCCGGTCGGCCCCGACGCCAGGCGCACCGGCGATCTGGTCTTCTTCGGCCCGGAGGAGAAGAGCATCACGCACGTCGGCCTCGCCCTCGGCGGCGGCGATTTCGTCAGCGCCACGACCTACCGGGCGCCGGTGGTGCGAGTCGATTCGCTGGAGGATCCGTACTGGGCGGGGTTGTACCGCGGGGCGCGCCGGGCCGGATCCGCCTAGGAACCGGTCGCGGCATCCGGTCGGGTGCTCAGTCTTTCTTGCCGCCTTTCTTGGCGGACTCCTTCTTGTCGTCCTTCTTCTCTTCCTTTTTTTCTTCCTTCTTCTCATCCTTCTTCTGCTTGTCGCTCTCGCCGTGGTCCGGCAGGTTGGTGGACGATCCCTTGCGCTGGTAGTCGGTGATGTACCAGCCGGTCCCCTTGAACTGGATCGCCGGGGCCGACAGCAGTTTCTCGATCGAGGACTTGCCGCACTTGGGGCACTTCTTCGGCTTCGGGTCGCCGTGGTTCTGGATCAACTCGAAGCGATGCCCGCATTTCTTGCACCGGAACTCGTACAGCGGCACGATCGTCCTCCTCCGACGCGGGATCGGGCGCGACAACCGAGACGGTCCGTCCCGCAGGACGGGCCCGCCCGCCGCGCCGTCCGGGCATTATAAGGGATAGAAGCGCTTATAATCCGCCCGTGGACAAGCTCCGCGTCACCGGGCCCTGCCGCCTCGAAGGGCGCGTCCGCATCAGCGGCGCCAAGAACGCCGTCCTGCCGGAGATGGCGGCCGCGCTGCTCGTCGAAGGACCGGTCACCCTCGAGAACGTCCCCGCGGTCCGCGACGTCCTGACCATGGCGAAGGTGCTGCGCCACCTCGGCCTGCGCCAGGTCGCGCTGGAAGGCTCGACCCTGCGCGCCGAGGACGACGGCGTGCGCGAGCCGGAGGCCCCCTACGATCTGGTCCGGACGATGCGCGCCTCGATCCTGGTGCTGGGGCCGCTGCTGGCCCGCTGCGGCCGGGCGCGCGTGTCGCTGCCGGGCGGCTGCGCCATCGGCGCGCGACCGATCGATCTGCACATCGACGCGCTGCGCCGCATGGGGGCGGCGATCGACATCGAGCACGGTTACGTCGTGGCGTCGTGCGGGCGCCTGAAGGGCGCCGAGATCGAGTTCCCCAAGGTCACCGTCACCGGCACCGAGAACGTCATGATGGCCG
Source organism: Acidobacteriota bacterium (assembly GCA_018606725.1). Lineage (GTDB taxonomy): Bacteria > Acidobacteriota > Polarisedimenticolia > Gp22-AA2 > Gp22-AA2 > JAGYID01. The sequence continues at coordinate 8,330 of JAGYID010000091.1, read as the reverse complement.
CCTGCCTGGCGGACGGCCGGACCGTGCTGCGCAATTGCGCCCTGGAGCCGGAGATCGCCGACCTGGCGGCGTTCCTGGTCGCCTGCGGCGCGCGCATCGAGGGGGCCGGCACGCCGACCATCGTCATCGACGGCGTGACCCGGCTGCGCGGTACTTTGCACCGCGTCATTCCCGACCGGATCGAGGCCGGCACCTTCCTGATGGCCGCCGCCATCACCGGCGGCCACGTCGTCATCGAGGCGTGCGAGCCGGCGCACCTGTCGGCGGTCGTCGCCCTGCTGAAGGAGTGCGGCGTGCCGCTGACCGCCGGCGCGGGCAGCATCGAGGTCCGGCCCGACGGACAACTGCGCGCCGCCAACGTCACCACGCACCCGTACCCCGACTTTCCCACCGACCTGCAGGCGCAGTACATGGCGCTGGCGACCCGCGCCGACGGCGTGTCGGTGATCACCGAGACGGTGTTCGAGAACCGCTTCATGCACGTCGGCGAGCTGCGCCGCATGGGGGCGCGCATCGTCGTGCGCGGCCAGTCGGCGATCGTCGCCGGGCCGGCGCCGCTGTCGGGCGCCCCGGTGATGGCCAGCGACCTGCGCGCCTCCGCCTGCCTGGTGGTCGCGGGTCTCGCCGCCGAGGGCGAGACGGTCATCGACCGGATCTATCATCTCGATCGCGGCTACGAGCGGATCGAGACCAAGCTGCACGCCCTGGGCGCGCGCGTCGAGCGAATCAAGTGAGGGCGCGGGGCGAGGCCGCCCCGCGCGCGGGAGGAGCGATGGCCGACTGCATTTTCTGCAAGATCGGGCGCAAGGAGATCCCGGCGAAGATCGTCTACGAGGACCGGCTGGTCGTCGCGTTCGACGACATCGGCCCGCAGGCGCCGACGCACTGTCTGGTGATCCCCAAGGCGCACTACGAGACCCTCAACGACGTCGGCGCCGAGCAGGAGGGGCTGCTCGGCCACATGATGCTGGTCGCCACCCGGGTCGCCAGGGACAAGGGGATCCACGACAAGGGGTACCGGCTGGTGGCCAACACGCTCGCCGAAGCCGGCCAGTCGGTGTTCCACATCCACCTGCACCTGCTCGGCGGCCGCCGCTTCGCCTGGCCGCCGGGATGACGCCGGTCGCCGTGCCTGGCCCCGCGCCGGGTCCTGCGCCCGGCCCCGCCACGCCGCGCGTCTACCGCCGCACCCTGACCACCCGGATCGTCGGCGCCGCGGGCGCCGCGCTGTTCGTCGGCGGCGCCGTCGCCTTCGCGGCCAACGGCCGCCCGACCGCCGGCACTTTCGGGCTGGCGGCGCTCGCCGTCCTCAGCCTGGTCAATCTCGCCGGCGCCTGGGCGGATCGCTACGTCTTCGACGCCGATGGCTTCGAGCACCGCAATGCGCTGTTCCAGAAATTGGGAGTGCCGGCGCGGCGCGTGGCGTGGAGCGACGTCGAGCGGGTCTGGCAGCACCGCCGGCCGCTGCTCGGCGCCGCGACCTCGGCCCGTCCGACCGCGCTGTTCCTGCGGCTGCGATCGGGCCGGCGCGTCGTCCTCGACTCGCTGGAGGATTTCGAGGAGATCCTGGCGACCGTCGAGCGCCACTCCGGTCGCGGCTGAAGCGACCGGAAGCCGATCCGCACGTTTAGTACCCTGCCTGCTTGTCGACCTCGTGGAGCAGCGGCTCGCGGGCGAGGTAGCGTTTCACGTTGGCCAGGAACAGGTCGGCCGCCTGCGCCATGTAGTCCGGGTGGGTGCCGGCGACATGCGGCGAGATCAGGACGTCGGGCTGCGTCCACAGCGGGCTCGACGGCGGCAACGGCTCGGTGGCGAACACGTCCAGCCCGGCCCCGGCGATCCAGCCTTCGCGCAGGGCCCTGATCAGGGCCGATTCCTGCACCAGCGCGCCGCGGCCGATATTAATAAGGATGGCGGTCCGCTTCATCCGGTGCAGCCGGCGCTCGCCGATCACCCCCTGCGTCGCTGGCGTCAGCGGCAGCGCCAGCACCAGGACGTCCGCGTTGCGGATGATCTGGTCTTCCTTGCCGGCGGTGAACATCTTGTCGACGCACTCCGGCTTCGGATGCGGCGTCCGGGTCAGCCCCCAGACCGTCATCCCGAACCCCTTGCCGCGGATGGCGATCTCGCGGCCGATGTCCCCCAGCCCGAGGACGCCCAGCACCTTGCCGGGCAGCAGATCGAGCGGCGGGGTGCGTCCGTAGATGGTCTCCTGCGCCCAGCGCCGCTCCGCCTGCGCGCGCGCCGCATCGGCGATGCCGCGGGTCAGGCCGAGGAGCAGCCCGAACACCTGCTCGGCAACGGCGACCGAGTTGACGCCGCGCGAGCAGGTGACCCGGATCGGCGCGTCGATCAGCTCCGGATTGAGGACCCGGTCAACACCGGCAAGCGGCGTGTGCATCCAGCGCAGATCGGCCGCCTTCTCCACGTGGCGGCGCGCCAGCCCCCAGGCGAACAGGATCTCCGCCCCCGGCAGCGCGCGGACGAAGGCGTCCTCGGTGAGCGGCGTCTCCAGGACGAACGTCCGCAGCACCCGGCGCCGGATCTTCTCCAGCTGCGCGCCCGGCAGCCTCCAGATCGGCAGGTGATGAGGCAGGTAGACGATCAGGCGTCGCGGCTGCGAGGGCATGGGGACTCCGGTGTGCGGGCGCGGCAGCCACCCCGGCCGCCGCCGCTCGCCATCCCGCCCGGCGAGCGGCCGTCATTCTATGCCAGGCGGCCTCCCCCCTGCGCCGCCGGCCCGTCCGGACGCCGCGCCAGCCGGTCACAACTCTTGACGGCCATGCGCCCCGCATTTGACGCCCCAACCGCGCGCAGGCTAGCCTTTCGGAAACGACGTCGTCCCGGGAGCATCGCCCATCGCCATTCGCCGGCGGGTCGCGCCATGTGCAGGGAGATAGCTCGCACGCTCACCATGTTTGGGGACAAGTACAGAACTCTCTAATTTGAGTTAGGTGGCTTGAAGCGGGACTATGAAGAGAAATGTTGGCAACATTCCGCCCATGGGAGCGCGAGTCTATGCGAACTCGATGGATGTGGGGTTTCCTTCTTGGCGCTACCGTCTGCTCGCTTCTGGCCACGCGGGCAAATTACTGTCAAGCCGATGTGGTGAAAGAGAACCTCGCGCCACAGGTTGCGGACAAAGGACAGGGAAAGGAGGTTGTGTTGCCGGCGCCGCTGCTCGAAGCGGTGCACGCCGCTTTTCCCGAAGCCAGAGTCCCCAAATCCTCCGACTGTGCCGGTGCATGGTCAAAGCGGGCGGGCAAGGCGCTGCCGTTCGTTGCCTGGGGCGACTTCACGGATGATGGGTTGACTGACGTTGCCGTGATTCTCGTCGGTGCGGAGACAAAGTGGGCCATCGTCATGTTCAATCAGGCGCGCGGCGGAAAGTACGCTCCATTCGTTGTCGCCGACGGGAGCGTCGTTGATCCGGCGGATCCGGGATGCCCCCAGCCGACATGGTTGACGCTGAAGACCATCAAGAAGGGGGAGAGGGGCGCAATGGTCCGAACCGACGCGTCAGGAAATCAGGAAGTCGACTATGTGCCGATGGACAGGGACATCGTCCGGATGTCCGTCGAGGATTCATCTGCCACCCAGTATCGCTGGAACGGAAGCAAGTACGACGAGCTCGGCCTAGGTGGGGAATAGGGAGCGATGCAATTGACGGAGACGGTCAGGCGATGACGCGGCATCCTTCCCCGGTCCGGCCGGATCGCTCGACGCGGGTCACCCTCCCGGCCCTGTTCTTCGCGATGGGGAGAAAGTCAAAGTGACGGCGCCACCTAACAACCGTATCTGGACTCCTCCCGCAAGACCCCAGTGAGCGCGGGCAGTGAAGGGCGCGGTTCCGACTGCAGTCGTATCTTCGGCCTCTGAGTGGAGCGTCGAGCGCTCCGGGCCATGATGGAATGCGCGCGCGGGGAGCCAATCGGTGTGAGCGGCCTCAGAGGGCCACGGTTGTTATCGGCTTTTCCTCGCGTCGGTCAGAACCGAGACGCCATCACCACATGGTGCTCACAGCAGTCAGTGGTGCGTGTTCGTCCATCCCCTCTTCCGGATCAGGCGGCGGTCACCTCCCGATAGTCGACGGCGTGCTTCCAGACGGCCCAGACGATGCGGGCTAGCTTGTTGGCGAGCGCGATGGCGGCCTTGTTGTAACCGCGCAGGCGCTCGATCTGAAGCGCCCAGGCGCGCAGGTGGCCGGCCGTGCGGCGCTTCTTGGCAGCCCAGAGGACGGCCCGGGCGCCGTGGATGAGCAGCATGCGGAGATAGACGTCGCCGCGCTTGCTGATGGAGCCGAGCCGGCGGACAAGACCGCTGGAGCGCTCGCGCGGCGTCAGGCCCAGGTAGCTGGCGAAGTGACGGCCGGAGGGGAAGCGCTGGACGTCGCCGACGAAGGCGACCAGGGCGGTGGCGGTGATCAGGCCGACACCGGGGATGGTGCGCAATCGGACGACGGCGGGCGTCTGGTCGTCGAGCGCCTCGAGCTGGCGCTCGACGAGTTGGATGCGAGCCTCCATCTCACGGATCTCGGAGCAGGCTTCGGCGAGCGCCGGGCGCAGCGCATCAGGGAGGCCGGAATCGGCGTCGGCGAGCAGGTTCCAAGCCTTGGGGAGGACGTGGTGGGCCCCGACCGGGATGGTGCAGCCGAACTCGCGCAGCAAGCCGCGGACGGTGTTGAGGCGAGCCGTGCGGGCCGCTAGCCAGGTGGAGCGCAGACGGTGCAGGGCGGTGAGAGCCTGTTGGGAGACGGTCTTCACCGGGACGGGGTGGATGTCCTCGTTGCGGTAGGCCTCGAGCAACCCCCGGGTGTCGGTGCGGTCGGTCTTGTTGCGGAACACGTAGGGCCGGGTGGCATGCGGCGGCAGGAGCACGACGCGGTGGCCGAGGGACTGCAGCCGGCGTCCCCAGTAGTGCGCCGAGCCGCAGGCTTCGAGGAGCACCGTGGCCGGCGGCTGGTCGGTGCAGAACTTCATGAAGGCGGCACGCAACAGCCGCTTCTGCTGGCTGACCGGGCCGGACCGACACCGCCACCTCGAGAACTTCCTTGGCCACATCAACGGCGATGGTGGTAGATTCCATGGCAGGGCTCCTCCTTCTCTGAGCGTTCAGCGACGCAAGGCGACTCTGGCACATTCGATGCCGCGTGAGTCGCGGGAGGAGTCCATTACATCAGTTGCAGGCGACGGTGGGCGGGTTGGGAGTGGTTGTGCCGGGGCGTTGGGCGTTCGCCCACCGCGCCTGAACCGGGGCGTTATGCGGACAGGACATGATCGCCGCTCCTGAGTATTACGCGTTGCCAGCGCTTTGCGCTGTTGTGGCTTGGCTGCTCGGACGTCGGGTCAATGTGTCTGTTACGCCGACGATGGCTCTTGCGGGTGTCATCACGGTGATCGCCGTCGCGACCGGTATTGAGGTCGTGTGGCACGAATCACACGTTCTCGCGTCTGTGCCCATCCGGGGAATTCTTGCAATCGGCATAGGTTTTGTCCTGCCGACGTTAGTGTCGTTCTTTGCATGTTGGTTTGCATCCTCGCGCCGCGTCGCCAAGTCGATGTGGGCCGCCGCAGCAGTGCTGGTTGCGGTTGCAAGCGTGGGCACGTATCCAATGTGTGCGATCTACTCGTATTGCCTGATCGTCCAGGATTGCCTATGACGATCAAGCGCGGCCAAGTGGAGCCGCATAACAACCCGCTGCAGCCGCCGGCGGGCGGCAGGTGTGGAGCTAAACTCACGATGACGTGCGCCCGCCGCGGCTGAGCGGGAGCGTTGCCCGTCCGGGAGTCGACCAAGAATGGTAGGGTGGTATGCTTTGGTCTGATGACGACGCGATTTACGTGGGACCCAGCGAAGGCCGCCTCAAACCTTCGAAAGCACGGCGTGTCGTTCGAGGAAGCTCTCACCGTATTCGGCGATCCGCTGGCGCGGATCCACGACGATCCTCACCACTCAGAAGGGGAGCGCCGAGAAATCATCGTGGGCCACTCGGCCAGGGGCCGCCTTCTGCTGGTCTCTTTCATCGAGCGCTCTGGAGTCATCCGCCTGATTAGCGCTCGAGGTGCAACGCGACATGAGCGTAAAGACTATGAAGAAGCGACGCGGTCCTAGAAATCGCCACGCGCAGGGTGACCTCGCGCGCGAGTATCGGTTCAATTACTCCGAATCGCGGCCGAACCGGTTTGCTCGGCAGATCACCAAGAATGCGGTGGTGGTCGTCCTCGACCCAGACGTGGCAGCAGTGTTTCGCGATCCAAAGCGCGTGAATTCGCTGCTGCGCGCCACGATCGCGGCCCTCAAGAAGCCGGGCTCGCGTCGGGCGGGCTAACATCAGCTCAAGCTGTCGGCGCGCGGGAGGCCCGGGGCGAGTGCGCGGTTGCGTTCGCGCGCCGCGGCTTAGCCGGGTCGTTGGGCTGTCAATCAACAAAAGGGCCGCACATGATCTCCAAAGTGAGAACGGGCGCAGTCGTGGCATTCATTTCGGTCGGCTTGGTCACGGCCCAATGGAAGGAGAACGGGAAGATCGTTCCGGATACGGCTTGGGCCAAGTCGGCGGGTGATTTTGGGGCCCAACTCGTCTTGACGGACAAGCCCGAAGAACTCTTCGCGGCCTGGGAGAAGCCGGGACCGTCCGTTCTTTATAGCCAGACCGCGACCGCTAAGCGCGGTTTCCCCGTCGTCGGAGTCATCTTCTTTGCGGGTTGCGCGTCCGACAGCAAGGGTACATGTCAGGCGAGCGTCCGATTCACCGCCTATGCGCCAGACGGCAAGCCGTATGGCGACCCGCAGGATGGCGAACTATGGGTAGGCAAGCCGCCGCCCGAGAAGGGCTCCATGCAACTCAGCGTGGGGAACATTGGAATCGTCATCGAACCAAAGGATCCTCTCGGCGTCTACAAGGTAAAGGCCGCGGTCGTTGACAAGGTGGCGAAGAAAACGCTGAACCTCGAACGAACGTTCACGGCCGTTGAAGCAGACAAGAACTAAGGGGCGGGCAGCCTAACAACCGCATGCTGGCGACGGCGGGCGGGTCGGGAGGCGCCAGAGCGGCGCGACGGGAGAGTGCTCGCCGCGCCTGATGCGATGCGTTGACCGGCAGGAATAAAGGAGAGGTTCATTCGAGCGTTCGGTGCGAAAGCATCCCTACAGAACGGGCAGCAACGGAGCCAAGGGCGTTCAATGCCCTGCATGCCGTCTAACCGCCGCATGAACACGGCGGCAGGCGGCGGGCTCCCAGCGGACTGACGCCCACGCCCGCCTGGCGCGGCTTAACCGGGGCGTCAGGCGTCCGCGAGACGTGGCCAAGTCACGGAGGTTTGAGTGCAACCGCTCCTGGATGGGCTACTCACCTTCAATCTCATCGCCAGCACGGGAGTGTTCTATTTCGCCGCCAGACTCTACCTGTTGCCAAGACTCGGAGAGCTGGCGCCGCGCAGCATCCTCCTTCCCATACTCCTGCTGCACTCGTTCCGGCACCTCGGACTCATGTTCCTGACCCGGGGAGCCACCTACCCGGGAATGCCTCCGCAGTTCGCGCATCCGGCCGCGGTCGGCGATTTGCTCACCGCCATCCTCGCCTTCGTTTCCATTCCAGCCGTGGCCAAGGACTTGAAGATCGCTCGTCACATGGTTTGGGCGTTCAACATCTTCGGAACGCTGGATCTGCTTCTGGCCATCACGCTCGCGACGATCTACGGGGCCCCCGTCTACATGGGCCCGGCCTACTGGATCCCGGCATTCTGGGTCCCCGCTCTCCTGGTCACCCACTACATCACCTTCATCGTTCTCAGGAAGCATTGGCTATGAATCCTGATGGTCCAGCAGTGAAGCTTTGGGAGGACGTGCATACGCGCAGGAAGCCGGTGGCTCGGTGGTCTGTCTATATCGTGCGCTGTCGTGACGGAGCCCTCTACACGGGGATCGCCACAGATGTGTCCCGACGCCTCTCGGAGCATGTGCGCGGCGACGGCAGAGGCGCGAAGTATCTTCGCGGCAGAGCGCCGCTCCGGCTCGTGTTTGTCAGGAGAATCGGCTCCAGGGCGCGGGCGCAGAAACTCGAGTATCGAATCAAGACGCTGCGGAGGGCGCAGAAAGAAGCGCTGATCGTGCAGGAGAACGAAACGGGCAGACGCTGAGGAGGACCTATGAATCGAAAACCCGCGACTCTCACCGCTTCAATCCTTCTGGGTGCGGTGGCGCTCGCTCATCTGCTGCGGCTGTTGTTCGGCGTGCGGGTGACGGCGGCCGACACGGCCATTCCGATGTGGGTGAGCGGGGTCGCCGTGGTCGTGGCGGGCGGGGTGGCGGTGATGCTCTGGCGCGAGCGCGGC
>JAGYID010000185.1 GCA_018606725.1 Acidobacteriota bacterium | reverse complement strand
GGTCGCGCGCCTCGGCGTCGAGCAGTCCGCCGGAGCCGCAGACGAGGCTGGCGCGGAACGGCGCGCGCAGATGACGGACCGTGTACAGGGTGTTGTCCTGCGCGCCCCCGAGCTCGAGCCGGGTGATGACGTGGCAGACCTGCACCGGCCCGCTCATGCGGCCCGTCTCGCGGTGGCGGCGGCACGGCCGCGCAGCCAGATCTCCAGCACCAGGAGCGTCCAGATCATCTCGTCGTAGTTGCGCTGCCCGGAGCGGTGGATCTTCAGGACCGCCGCCACCGCCTCCCGGTTCAGGTAATCGCGCGAGCGGGCCCCCGCTGCCAGCAGGAGGTCGGTGGCCGCGGCGTGCAGGTCGCCGCGGAACCAGTGATCGATCGGCATGCCGAAGCCGGCCTTGCGCGCGCGCAGGACCGCGTCGGGGACGCGCCCGCGATAGACCCGCCGCAGAAACCACTTGCCCCGTCCGGCGCGCACCTTGAAGTGCGCCGGCACGGTGGCGGCGAACTCGACGACGCGGTGATCGAGGAACGGGCTGCGCAGCTCGAGACCGAAGGCCATCGACGTCAGGTCGGCCTTCACCAGCAGGTCATCCGGCAGGACGACCTCCTGGTCGGCGCGCAGCAGCGACGCGAGCAGATCCGGCGCGCCCCAGGCGTTCGGGATCGGCCCGAGCGCCCGGGTCGGATCGATGCCGGCGACGCGCGCCGCGAAGTCGGGCTGGTAGAGCCGGGTGATCCGCCGCGCCCCCGGGTTGGCGATCCACAGGGCGTTGCGCTCGCGCGCCGGCAGCTCCCATCCCTCGAGCAGCCGGCGCAGCCGGCCGGGCAGGTTGCGCCGGGTGCGCTCCGACGACACCGCCTCCAGCAGGGCGTCGAACGGCGTGCGCGAGATCAGGCCCGGCAGCCAGCCGAAACGGTCGGCGATCAGGTGCGCCCGGTAGCGATCGTAGCCGCCGTACAGCTCGTCGCCGCCGTCCCCGACCAGCGCGACCTTGACGTGCCGGGCGACCTCCTTCGCCAGCTGCCAGGCGGGGACGGCCGACGGATCGGCGAACGGCATGTCGAAATGCCGCACCATGGTTTCGAGATCGTCGAGGCTCACGGCATCGAGCTCGACCTCGTGCTGCTCCATGCCATACAGGCGCGACGTCTCGCGGGCGCGCGGCCGCTCGGCGTCGTCCATCAGGGCGACGTGACGCTCGGCGAGCGTCGCCAGCCTCTCGCCCGACGGCGCCGCCTCGGGGATCGACCAGTAGCGCTGCAGCCTCGCGGTGCCCTGCTCGTAGACCAGGACATGTCCCGGCGGCACCTGCTCGATGCCGGCGTAGACCGAGGCCGGGCGCGGGCAGAAACGCAGCGCCAGCGCGTGGTGAATCCCCTCCGGGTCCAGCGCCGGAGCGAATCCCGGCTCCGCCAGCAGACCGCGCAGCTCGGAGGCGAAGCGGATTCCGTCGGCGCCCACCCGGTAGCGCAGCGGCTTGACGCCGATCCGATCGCGCGCCAGGAACAGCGTCCGCCGCCGGGAGTCCCACAGGGCGAAGGCGAACATGCCGAGAAGCTTGTGCAGGCAGTCGATCCCGTGCGCCAGGTAGAGCCGCAGCAGCACCTCGGTGTCGCCGCCGGTGCGCAGGCGCACGCCGCGCCGTTTCAGCTCCTCGCGCAGCTCGACGAAGTTGTAGATCTCGCCGTTCAGGGCCAGCAGCACGGCGCCGTCGTCGCTCGCCATCGGCATGCGGCCGGACGGCGACAGGTCGAGGATCGCCAGCCGCCGGCTCGCCAGACCGATGCCGTCGCCGATGTGCAGGCCGGCGTCGTCCGGCCCGCGGTGCGCCAGCGCCTCCCCCATGGCGCGCACCGCGGCTTCGTCCGGCCGCTGGCGCGCGTCGCTGGTGGCGATGCCGGCGATGCCGCACATGTCAGCGCGCCTCCCGCCGCCGTGTCGTCCCGCCGCCGGCGGCGTCCCGGAGCGACGAGGCGACCTCCATGCCGGCCTTGATGGCGCTCTCCATGGAGGAGTATTCCCACGCCCCGAAGCGGCCGACCGAGTGGATGCCGGCGTCGCGCAGGGCGCGGTGGATGGCCGGCAGCTGGCGGGCCCGGAAGCGGTCGTAGATCACGTAGGCGGGGTCGAGGACGGTGACCTTGCGGTAGACCACCCGGTCGCCCCGCCACAGGAGACCGGCGCGCCGCAGATCGTCGACCGCGCGGTCGACCACCTCCGCCTCGTCGAACGGCTCGTCCCGCAGCAGCGATCGCTCGACATAGAGCGATGCGCAGCCGCGCGGCGCCAGGCTGTCGCCGAGGCTGGTTGGGAAGCCGACGCGATAGAACGAGTACTCCGGCTCGGGGAAGTAGATCCAGTGGGCCGGCGCGATCGACGCCCGGTCGACCCCCAGGCTGATGTTGAGCACCCGCACCGCGCGCAACCGCGTCGCGGCGCCGGGCAGATCGGCCGGCAGGCCGGTGGTGATCGCCAGCAGCCGGTCGAGCGGGATGGTCGAGACGAGGGCCTCCCAGGCGAGCGTCGATCCGTCGGACAGCCGCACGGTCCGCGCGACCGCATCGACCGACACGACATCGCGCCCCAGCCGCACCTCCTCGAGGCCGCGCGCCAGCGCCTCCGGCAGCGCCCGGATGCCGCCCCGCTTCGGGTACAGGAAGGTCGGGTTGTACCCCATGCCGCGCACCGTCCGGCCGAACGCTCCGTCGAGGACCTCCCGCAGCGTCGGGCGCGGGATCGACCAGGACACCCAGCCGCACTCGATCTCCTCCAGGTCGGTGCGCCACAGCTTCGAGTTGTACGGGATCATGAAATGCCGCGCGATCCCCTCGCCGAAGGTCAGGATCGCCCAGTCGCGGAAGCTCAGGCGATCGACGTCGGGCTCGCCGTCCCGCTCCCGCCGCAGCTGCGATTCGACGAAGCCGCTCAGGCACTCCTTGACCACGTCCACGGGAAGACCGTGCAGGTTCGCCTGGAATGGATAGGCGGTCAGCACTCCCTTCGAGAAAATCAGCGCCCGGCGCTCGTGACGCGCGAACGCCTCCGGCAGCAGTCGCTCCACCAGCCCCTGCACGGCCGGGTCGCGCAGGTGCAGCAGGTGACCGGTGCAGTCGAACGTGAAGCCGTCCTCGACGTGCGACCGCGCCAGGCCGCCGACCTCCGCCTCGCGCTCGATCACCGTGGCCCCCCCGGGCGGCAGATGGCGCGCCGCCGACAGGCCGGCCAGCCCCGCGCCCAGGATGACCACCGGACAGGACGTGCTCATGCGCGTCTCGCCTCGTGCCGCAGTGCGCCGCTCACAGTGACATGTCGATCCGCTTCAGCGCGAGCCCCGCGCCCGCCCCGAGAACGACCAGACCGCCCAGGATGATCGCCGCCGTCCGGGCGTCCCCCAGCATCATCCCGATCGCCATGAGCCCCAGGATCGCCGTGGCGGCGTATGACGCCAGGACCGTCTGGCGCGTCGACAACCGCCACTTGCGCAGCCGCAGGGCGACGTGATCGGGGCTGCCGAGCATCACCGGGAGCCCGCGCCGGTAGCGAATGTACATGACGAACAGCATGTCGAAGATCGGCACGCCGAGGATGACCGCCGGCGCCACCGCGGCGACCAGGTTCCTGGAGGTGTAGGAGTTGTTCATCGCCAGCGCCCCGAGCATCAGCCCGAGGAACATGCTGCCGGTGTCGCCCATATAGATCCGCGCCGGCTCGAAGTTGAAGCGCAGGAAGCCGCAGAGCGCCCCGCACAGCGCCGCCAGCAGCACGGCGGTGGCGCCGCGCCCGTTGACCACCGCCACCAGCAGCAGGACGAACGAGGCGGTGGCCGCGACCCCGGCCGCCAGGCCGTCCATGATGTCGATCAGGTTGAAGGCGTTGGTGATCGCCAGGAGCCACACCAGCGACAGCCCGACCGCCAGCCACGGCGGCAGGAAGGTGAGCTTGATGTAGATCGACGCCTTGACCAGGGTCAGGACCGCCACCAGCTGGCCGGCCAGCTTGACGGGCGGCGCCAGCCCGCCCAGGTCATCGACGAGACCGAGGATCAGCACGATCGCGCCGGCCAGGAGCATGCCCAGCACTTCGGTCGAATCGAAGCGCACCGTCGCCGTCAGCGCCAGCAGGAACGAGAGATAGATGGCGATGCCGCCCAGGTACGGGACCGGCTCCTTCTGGGTCTTCAGGCGGCCGTCGGGCCGATCGACGATGTTGAAGCGGATGGCCGCGGTGCGCAGCAGCGGCGTGGCGTAAAGCGAGAACAGCAGCGCCAGGCCGAAGGCGAACGGCCAGCCGGGGAGGTCGCCCCACACTGCGCCGCCGATCACGGCGAGCCACCCGCCGTCGCCGCGGCCTCGCGCTCCCGCGCCGTCCGCTGCGCGTCGCGCAGCAGCGTCCGCCAGACCGACGTCGCCTCCGCGATCATCGCGTCCACCCCGAACGCGGCGGCGACCCGGTCGCGACCGGCGCGACCCAGCCGCAGGGCGCGCTCCCCGTCCTGAACGAGGTCGAGGCAGGCGCGCGCCAGCGCCCCGGCATCGCCGCCCGGGACCAGGATGCCGCTCACCCCGTCCTGCACGATCTCCTCCGTCACCTCCGAGCGCACCGCCACCACCGGCACGCCGGCCGCCATCGTCTGCAGGAGACCGTCGCACGCCGCGGCGCTCTCCGCCGCCGTCTGCACGAACAGATCGCAGGCGGCGACCGCCTCACGCGGCTCGCGGGCCCCGGCGAAGATCGTGCAATGACTCACCGCGGCGCGCGTCGCGCAGCGTTCCAGGCCGGCGCGTTCCGGGCCGTCGCCGAACACGATGAAGCGGGACCGCGGCTGCGCCGCGGCGACATGGTGCGCCGCCGCCAGGAACCGCTCGACGGCGCGCGCGCCGTCCCCGGACAGGCGCGCCGCGCAGCCGAGCAGTCGATCACCGGGGAAGACCCCCAGCTCCCGGCGGAGCTGCTCCCGCCGCCGCTCGTCCGGCAGCGACGCCTCGACATCGGCCGCCGCCCGGATCGTCCGGACCGCTCCCGGTCCATAGCCGCGCTCCTCGACGGCGACGCGCCGCTCCGCGTCGCTGCGCACCACGATGGCATCCGAGAGCGGCGCCGTGGCGCGATCGAGCGCCCGACGCCA
>JAGYID010000184.1 GCA_018606725.1 Acidobacteriota bacterium | reverse complement strand
GCGGCATCGAGCCAGGCGTCGATCTGCTGATCGCGGAAGGCCGCGTAGTTCTGCCCCCCGTCGATCTGCGACGAGTGCAGCAGGCCGTAGACCGTGTCGGGATCGAGGTCCGGCAGACCCCCCGAGAGCGCCGCTTCGAAGGCGCCGCTCTTGAGGCGCGACCAGAGCGACGGCCAGTCGAGCCGCTCGATGGTCATGTCAATCCCGAGCCGCCGCAACGAGTCCTGCAGCACCTGGGCGATCTGCAGCGGCTCGGCGGCGCCCGCGTAGATCAGCAGGGTGAAACGGAACGGCCGGCCGGCGCGCGCCCGCAGCGCGGTGCGCGGATCGATCCGCCAGCCGGCGCCGTCGAGGAGCCGCGCCGCCGCGGCCGGGTCGCAGACCGGCGGGCCGCCGACGGGGATCCCCTGCGCGGGGTGGAACAGCGATTCGGTCGGCTGCCCCGCCCCCCGCAACACGTTGCGGACGTAAGCGTCGCGATCGATGGCGAGTGACAGGGCGTGCCGCACCGCCGCATCGGCGAAGAACGGGTTGCTCCCGTCGCCCCGCCAGGCGACGTAGTAGTAGTAGAGGGACTCGAAGCGGACGGGGCGAAAGCGGCGGGTGAAAGTGGCGCGCGCCCCCTCGCCGTCCCACTGCGCCGGGGTCAGGGTGGCATAGTCGACCTCGCCGGCCAGGAGGGCCTGCAGGGCGGTTTCCGGCGACGGGATGATCGCGAACACCACGGTTCCCAGGCGCGGCCGGCCGCCCCACCAATCCTGGTTGGCCGTCAAAACGATCCGCCGGCCGGCCTCCCACGACTGGAAGCGGAACGGCCCGCTGCCGATCGGGGCGCGGTTGTAGCGCGACGTCTCGAAGTCCACGCTTTCATAAAGATGCCGCGGCAGGATCGGCATTTCCCAGGCGGTCAGGGCGGGGGCATACGGGGTGCGGTAGGTCACCACGACGGTGTGCGGGTCGGGCACGTCCACCGCGGCCACGGGGAGCAGATCGGACAACCGTCCCATCGCCCGGCTCCCGGGATCGATGGCGCGCTCCCAGGTGAAGCGGACGTCGGCGCCGGTGACCGGGCGGCCGTCGTGGAAACGCGCCTCCGGGCGCAGGTGAAAGGTCAGACGCCGGCCGTCGGCGGAGAACTCCCAGGCCCGCGCCAGACGCGGCACCGGGCGAAGCGCCGCGTCGTGATCCACCAGGCCATCGCCGATGAGGGAGGTCACCAGGTGCGCGAGGGGGTCGGTGGCGGTGACGAAATTGAGCGTCGTCGGCTCGATCGCCAGGGGATAGACGAAACGGCCGCCCGTGACCGCGGGCGGTCCGCCGCACGACGTCGGCGCCAACAGGAGCGTGAGGAGGACGACCGCGGGCGACGGGTGACGGGGGTCGCGCGGGCGCATCGTTCAGTCGGCGGTGAAGGTCGCCTTGCCGGCGCCGACGTTCCCGAGGAGGTCGGTGACCTTGACGATGACAGTGTGTTCGCCGGGCCGCAACCCCTGGAGGGTTACGCCGTACGATTCGCTGCGTGAGTCAGACACGCCATCCGTCGGCGTCAGCGGGATCCAGCGGGCGGCGTCGACGGAATATTCGGCGCGGGCGACCGGACCCGGCGTGTCGGTGGCGGTCACCTCCAGAGTCACGTCGCGGCCGGTCTTGCGGGCGGCGACCTGGACGGAGGGCGGTGTGTTGTCGACGATGAGCGGGTCGCTGTCGCGCACCGCCTCCTTCGCCTGACCGGCTGCGTTCGACGGCGCGTCGCTCGCCTGCACCCGCACCCGGTACAGGCCGTCCGGCAGCATGGTGGAGTCGAACGCCAGGTAGGTCTCGCGCACCCCCTTCGCGAGCGGCTTCCAGGCGTTCTCGCCTTCGCCGCGGAACAACAGATCGAAGGACAGGGTATCGCCGTTCGGATCATCGGCCTCCCAGTCGATGCCGCGCATGCCGCGCACGTAGACCTTCTTGTCGGGGACCCGCGTTGCCTCCTCGGACGATGCGCCATCGTCGGCCCCGGCGCTCCCGATCCGGATGCCGCTGAAGGCCAGCTGCTCGGGGTCCTGCTCGCGGACGTACGGCAGCCGCTCGCGAATCACTCCGGGCGGCAGCACCGAGAGGCTCTTCAGGACCGGCGGCAGGTTGGCCTGCACGTAAGCGACCGATACGGCATGCAGGGACGGGCCCGACCCCGCGCCGGCGCGCAGCAGCCGGGCACGCCACTGCAGGAAGCGGCCCGGCGGGCTGGAGACGGCGCTGCCATCGGGACTGGCGTAGGCGGGCGACCAGTCGCTCCAGGTGGTGTCGGGAACGGCGCTGTTGCCGGTGCGCGTGGCGATCTCGACCCGGGCTCCCTGCGGCACGGTGGCGCGCCAGGAGATGCGTCCCCAGCGCGACGTCGTGCGGGTGTCGCGCGCCGCCGACAGATACATCCCCGATTCACCGGCGCTCCCGTCGAGCGCGTAAATCCTGCCGACGTTGCTGGTGGCGGCAAAGATCTGCGCGTTCGCCGCCGCCAGCGCCGTGATCTGGGATTCCGGCAGGCGGGCGAGGAGAGTGCTCTGCTGGTCGCCGGTCAGCAGCCGGACCCGGCCCGGCTCGCCCGTCCCGAGGATCGGCCGCCCGGACGGATCGAGGGCGAGGGAGTAGACGATCTCCGCCGCCGCCGACCAGACGGTGGTGACGGTGCCGTCGGGATCGATCCGCACGACCTCGCTCTTCGGCAGCGGCGCGGCGCCCGGCGCGGCGGTGGCGACGCTGGTGGCGGTGACGGTGATGCGCGTGGTGCCGCCGCCTTCTTCGATGCCCGGGACGGTGATCGGCGGCTGGACACCGGCCTGCGGCGGCGGGGTCTCGCGTGGCGTCGGCTGGGGCAGCGGCTGCGGCAGCGGAACGGCCGGCTCGCCCTCGGTCCCGAGCGCGGCGGCGTAGATCGTCCCCTTCGGGTCGACCGCGATGGCGTTGACCTCCCGCAACCGCGAGTCGTGCAGCACGGCGGCCTTGCCCTGCGGACTGATGCGCAGCAGCAGCCCCTTGCCATCGGTGCCCGCCAGCAGATTGCCGGCCCCATCGAGGGCGAGCGACACGACGTGAAATTCCTCGCTGTCGTAGAAGGTCTCCGCCTTCCCCTTGCCGGTGATCTTGTAGATGATGCCGCGCTCGCCGGTGGCGGCATAGATCTCGCCCTTGGGCCCGGCGACCAGGTCCCAGATGTAACGGTCCTCCGGCTGGTAGTAGACCTCCCCCTTCGCTTCGCCGGTGATGCGGACGATCTTGCCCTGTGGCCCGGTGGCGGCATACAGGACATCGGCCTGGTCGACCGCCAGCGCGTAGACGGCCAGATCGCCAGTCTCGTAGTACAGGGCGCCCTGCGCCCCCTTCAGGACGCGGTACACCCGGCCGCCGGAGCCGCCGCCGACGTACAGCGTGCCCTTGCTGTCGAGCGCCGCCGACCAGAGGAACGGGTCGCCCGAGGAGTCCAGCGGGGGCACCCTCACCGACCGCAGGGCGGGCGCCAGGAGGAGCTCGCCCGTCCCGGCCACCGCCGCTCCCTCCGGCTTGCCCTTGTCGAAATCGTCGTAGGTCTCGGTGGTCCACAGGACCGGGCTCACCGCCCGGGCGGGGCCGGCCGGCAGCATCAGGGCGGCGGCGACCAGCGCCGCGTCGATCAATCCCCCGGCGAGAGCCCGCACCGCCGTTCCGCGCCGCCAGCGCGGCGGCGCCGGCTTGTTGTACAGATTCCTCACGGCCTCACTCCTCCACGTCGACGGACAGCAGTTTGTAGCCGGACACCATGGTCGCGGTGTCGAGCATTTCCTCGGCGATGCCGCGGTACCAGAGACGCAGGTAATTGCCGCGCGTCTGCGGCCGGACCATCACCTCGGCCACGGACGGCGGCAGGTTCGGCAGCCGGTGCCCCTGGAACACGATGCCGTTGTCGCTGCGGGTCAGCACCGCATAGACCTTGTCGTTGCTGCG
>JAGYID010000090.1 GCA_018606725.1 Acidobacteriota bacterium | reverse complement strand
TCAAGGAGCCGCTCGGCGTGGTCGGCTGCATCGTGCCGTGGAACTACCCGCTGATGCTGCTGGTCTGGAAGGTGGCGCCGGCCCTGGCGGCCGGCAACACCGTGGTGATCAAGCCGGCGACGCAGACGCCGCTCCTCACCCTCGACCTGCACCGGGTCTTCGATCACCTGCCGAAAGGGGTCGTCAACATCATCACCGGCTCGGGCGCCGAAGTCGGCGATGCGCTGGTCCGCCATCCGGACGTGCCGTGCATCGCCTTCACCGGCTCGACCGCCGTCGGCCAGCACATCTATCGGCTGGGCGCGGAGCGGATGAAGAAGCTGCACCTGGAGCTGGGCGGATCCGACGCGGCGATCGTCTGCGCCGATGCCGACCTCGACGGCGCCGCCCGCGCCGTCGCCTGGACGGCATTCCTCAACGCCGGGCAGGTCTGCACCAGCGCCGAGCGCGTTCTGGTCGAGCGTTCGGTCGCCGGCCGGTTCGTCGAGCGCTTCGCCGACATCACCCGCAAGCTGGTCGTCGGCCCCGGCCTCGACGAGGCGACCGAGGTCACCCCGCTGATCGGCCGGCGGGAGCGCGATGGCATCGAGGCGCGCGTCACCGCCGTCCAGAAGGAGGGGGCGAAGCTGGTCTCCGGCGGCCGGCGGCCGCCGCACTTGAAGAAGGGCTGGTTCTACGAGCCGACCGTCCTGACCGACGTGCGGCCCGGCATGAGCCTCCTGCAGGAAGAGATCTTCGGGCCGGTCGCGCCGGTGATTTCCTTCGGGGATTTCGACGAGGCGCTTCGGCTCGCCAACGACTCGCCGTACGGCCTGGGGGCGACGCTCTATTCCAGCGATGCGAAGAAGGTGCGCCGCTACTTCGAGGAGATCGAGGTCGGCAACGTCTGGGTCAACGACCCTCTGGTGGACAACCCGGCCGGGCCGTTCGGCGGCATGAAGATGTCCGGCATGGGGCGCGAGCTGGGCGAGGAAGGGCTCGAGGAGTTCCAGCAGACCAAGCACGTCCACTGGGATATCGAGGCGCGCCGCAAGCCGTGGTGGTTCCCGCTCGAGTGAAATAGTCGGGACGACGCCCGGCGCCCCAGCCCCGCCCTGCTGCATATCGGCAGCAGACCGCTCCTATCATCTTTATTGTCGGTCCAGCGCCCCCGCCGTATATTCCCGCCGCACCCTCTGGAGTAACCCGCTGAGCCGGCTGCAGATGAAACCCACTTCGAATCCCCCGGCGCGCCTGCGGCGGTGGCTCGCCGCCGTCGCCGGCCTCGTCGTCGCGACCGCGCTGGCGGCGCCGCGGCCGGCGTCCGCGACCGTCATTCCGTGGCTGAGCCTGGAGGAGATGACCGGGCGGGCGGAGGTGATCGCCCTCGGCGAGGTCCGGTCCGCGGAAGGCGGCTGGAGCGAGGATCATCGGATCATCGTCACCCGGGTCACGGTGGCGATCGACCGGGCCCTCAAGGGCGGTCCGCGCGCCTCGGTGACCTTCGAGGTGCCGGGCGGCAGGGCGGACGGTCAATTGATGATCGCCTCCGGCGCGCCGGCCTTCCGGGCCGGCGAGCGGGTGGTGATCTTCCTCGAGACCGCCGGCCTCGGCGCGGCGGCCCACCTGGCGGTGGTCGGCTGGAATCTCGGCGCGATGGACGTGGCGCGCGATCCCTACAGCGGCCGGGACGTCGTGCGCGATCGGACCGGCAACGCGCTGTACGTCGGCCATGACGGCCGGGTGGTCCGGCCGGAGCCGCGCCGGGGGGGGCCGGCGGAGCTCGGCGCGTTCCTTGACGAGGTCACCCGCCTGGCGGCCGAAGGCGGCAGGCCGGCGGCGGAGCGCGCCACACCATGACGCCGCTCCGCTCCACCCGCCCGGGTTTCGCGGTCCGCCTGTCGCTGCCGGCGATGCTCGCCGCCCTGCTCGTCGGGCCGGCGGCCTACGGCTTCATCCAGACCAACCTCATCGACCTGGGTCTCGGGGACATCGGCGTATTCGTCACCGGCGGCAGCCTGAAGTTCAGCCTGGAGAAGGACGCCTCGTTCCGGATTACCGATGGCACCGACCTGACGGCGCTGACCGATAGCATGGCCCGCTGGACCAACGTCGTCACCTCCGATATCACCATCACCGAGCTGACGCCGCGCTTCGATCTGGCGAATCCGATCGACGCCGGCGCCGCGCTCGCCAACGACGGCATCAACCGGATCTATTTCGCCCAGACCGACAACGGCGGCCGCCTGAGCCAGGCGATCGCCGTGTCGTTCTTCTACGTCGGGGCGGACGGCCACGTCACCGACTGCGACATCGTCATGAACGAGCGGCTGTACACCTTCAGCACGGCGACCCCCGCCAACCCGAACCAGCCGCTCGGGACGAACACCTTCGATCTCGGGGAGATCGCCACGCACGAGATGGGGCACTGCCTCGGCCTGGATCACAGCCCGGTGGCCGGGCGCTTCGACGCCAACGGGCTGGAGGACGCGGGCTTCCCGCCCGGCGCCTCGGGCGAGTTCGCCTACCAGGCGACCATGTTCCCCTACGCCAGCGGCACCATCCAGGGGCGCTCCCTCGCGCCCGACGACATCGCCGGCGCCTCGTTCATCTACCCCAACGCGGCGTTGCAGACCGGCAAGGGGAGGATCGCCGGCCGCGTCCTCAACGGCGCCGACTTTACGCGGATCAAGGGGGCGAACGTGGTGGCGGTGTCGGCGGCGGCGCCCGACGTGCCGATCGTCGCCGCCGTGTCCGACGTGCAGCCGGGCGGGCCGGGAGGGGAGTACACGCTGCCGGCGCTCGACCCCGGCAGCTACGACGTACGGATCGAGCCGCTGGTCGGAACGGTGAACCCCTTCACCGATCGCAACACGCACTTCACCTGGAACAGCTTCCGCACCGACTTCCCGGCGGAGTTCTACAACGGGGCGCAGGAGTCGGGGTTCGACGTCGGCACCGACCGCACGGTCATCACGGTGAGCGCCGGGCAGACGGTCGGCGGAATCGACCTGCTCACCAATGTCGGCGCCCCCGACCCGAACGAACCGAACAACACCCGCGCCTCGGCCACGCCGACCGACTGCGATCGAGTGATCGCCGGCTCGATCGTGCCGCGTGGCGACGTCGACTACTACGCGCTGTCGATCACCGAGCCGACCAGCGTGCAGGCGAGCATCGAGGCGATCCGGATCGGATCGACCCTGCGGGCGGCCCTCGCCATCTTCGACGCGTCCGGGAACCGCCTGTCGTACAGCGACGGCGGCGGCGGCGCCGTCGACCCGGTGGCGGGAGCCGATCTGGTTGTCAGCGGCGCCTATTACGTCGCCGTGGCGTCGATCGGCGATCCGGAATTCGACGGCACCGGCGGGACGACAGTCGGCAGCTACAACCTGACAGTGCACTGCTCGGTGCCGGCGGTCCCCGCCGGGACGTGTCCCGGGCGGGTGCTGTTCGCCGGCTCGAACTCCAGCGGCGTCATCCAGGCCGTCGCCGACGTCAATCGCGACCTGCATTGGGATGGGATGACCGCCCTGTTCACCTTCGGCACCGGGCAGGGAGCGCTGGCGTCGAGGCGCGATCACGGCATCGTCCTCGGCACGCAATCGGGCGCGACCGTCGCCCTGTGGGACGACGACGGCGACTACGTCGCCGACCGCAGCAGCACGTATCCGACCGGTCTCGATAATGCGGCGCCGGTGGCCTCGCTGCGCCGCTCGGGAGCCGAATGCCTCCTGACCGCCGACCTGTTCTCCGGCCGGGCGATGGAATTCCTGGACCGCAACGGTGACTTCGTGCCCGAGCGCGGCACGACCTTCAGCGCCGCCCCGCAGTCGGCGCTGTCGGTGGCGGTCGACGAGGCCGGGACCGTCTACGTGCTCGACTTCAACGCCGAGGCGGGGATGGGCGCCATCCTGGCCTACCGGGACCTCGACGGCGACGGCGTCGCCGACCTGTCGGGCGTCTTCGCGACCCCGGCCTACCAGTACGCCGCGCTGCAGGCCCGCCGGCCGGGAGAGGTCTACGCCACGGACATTTTCCAGGGGCTGATCGACCGGCTGGTGGACCGGGATGGCGACGGGGTCGCCGACGCCGGCGCCCCGTACGCGACCGGCCTGCGGCTGGACGCCGGCTACGGCATGACCTTCGACGGCGACGACGTGCTCTACGCCGTCGAGGGGGGCAACCGCGTCGTGGCGCTTCCGGACGACGACGGCGACGGCGCCGCCGATCGCGTCCTGCAGTTCTCGCCGTTGATCGACGGCCTGGCGGGGATCAGCTTCGGGCTCGACGTCGAGACCGTCTCGCCGCCGGGGTCGTACCGCCCGGTGACGGTGCAGCGGAGCGGCGCCGGCCTGCGGCTGACCTGGGAAGACCAGGGGACGGCCACTCCCGCTTACAACATCTACGAAGGGACGATCGGCGCATGGTATTCGCACGCGCCGCTCCTGTGCGGCGTGACCGGCGCGGCGGACGGGGCCGGGTCGCGCTTCCTCGACATCCAGCCGCGCGACGGCGGCGATCACTACTACCTGGTGACCGGCAGCGATGCCTGCGGCGAGGGGCCGGCGGGGCGGAGCAGCGGCGGCGCCCGGCGGCCGTTCCCGGCCGGCGCCTGCGGCGCGACGCCCTGAGACCCGACCGCGGGCCGGCGCCGGCCATCCTCAGGCCGGGTCGGGGACCTCGAACCGGCCGACCAGCCGCTCGCGCCGCGTCAGCGCCGCGCAGCGCTCGTCGAGCGCCTCGTATCCCGCGCGGTGCGACTCGCGAAACGTCTCGAAGTCGGCGCGCCGCCGCCAGCGGTCGATGGTGAGATAGCGCCCGGCGCGCTCGTCGTCGCGCAGGAGCTCGGTGCCGATGTAGCCCGTGGCGCCGCGAAACAGCCGCCCCCAGTCGCCGTCCGGGCTGTAGACCCGCTCGAATTCGGCCTGCCGGTGCTAGGAACCGGTCCGGGTATTCGGCCGGGCCGCGCGCATGGGGCTTGCGGATCGCAGGCAAGGAGCGAGGAGGACAATGACCTTGGTCGGTCGTCGACGACGAGCGACGCGGGCTGCGGCCGCAACCCCCATGCGCCCTTCGGGTTCCGGCGGCGTGGGGCCGTCTGCATCGTTGCCGCTCCTCGCCGATGCCCCCGCATCGCCTGCGTCGCGGACGCCTCGCATCCGGCCCCACGGCGTCCGGAACGCGGCCCAGCCCAATACCCGGACAGGTTCCTGGGCGCTTCGAACTCCCAGACGATCACGTGCAAGCGATCCCCACCCCCTCCATGCGGTGCAGCGCCTCGCCCAGCCGCTCGTCGCTATCGACCAGGGCGATGCGGACGTGCCGCTCGCCGCCGGCGCCGAATGCGGTGCCGGGCGCGACCACCACGCCGGCCTTCTCGAGGAGCAGGCGGGCGAAGCGCTCGCCGGTCAGCCGGCGCGGCGCCGGCACCCACAGGTACATGGTCGCCCGCGGCCGGCGCAGCCGCCAGCCGAGCCGATTGAGCCCGGCCACGAACAGGTCGTGGCGGCGGCGGTAGGCGTCGCGCATCGGCTGCAGCTCGGCGTCGCCGAGGCCCAGCGCCGCGATGCCGCCCTGCTGCACCGCCTGCGACACGCCGTAGTCGCAGTTGCTCTTGAACTTCATCAGCGTGTGCAGGATGCCGGCATTGCCGATCGCGAAGCCGATCCGCCAGCCCGCCATGCTGAAGGTCTTCGAGAAGCTGTGGAATTCGACGGCGATCTCCTTCGCGCCCGGCAGCGCCAGGAGGCTCGGCGGCTTGGCCCCGTCGAAATAGACCTCGGCGTAGGCGAAGTCGTGCACCAGGACGAGACCATGCCGGCGCGCCAGGGCGAGCGCCTTCTCGAACAACGCCACCGGAGCGCACCAGGCGGTCGGATTGGCCGGGTACGACAGGATCAGGAGCCGGGCCCGGCGCAGCACCCGGGCCGGGATGGCGTCGAGGTCGGGCAGCGGGTCGCCCGGATCGAACAGCCGATCGCCGGCGCGCGCCGGGCGCGATCGACCGAACAGCTCGGCGGCCGGGCGCTGCGGAATGGCGTACGGGGTGGCATCGGCCAGGATGGTGCCGCGAAAATGCGCCGGGTACGACGGCTGCGCCATGAGGGTCAAGTCGCCGCGGCCGAGCAGGCCCATGGCGAGATGGACGATCCCCTCCTTGGAGCCGACCAGCGGCACGACCTCGTTCGCCTCGTCGAGCGCGACGCCGTACTGCCGCCGGCACCAGGCGGCGACCGCGGCGCGGAACGCCGGCAGTCCGTAGAACTGCGGGTAGCGATGGTTGGCCCGGTCGCGCAGCGCCCGATCCATCGCCTCGACGGCGGCGGCCGGCACCGGCAGGTCGGGGTTGCCCATGCCGAGATCGATCAGGTCGATGCCGCGGGCGCGCTGCTCCGCCTTCAGCCGATCGAGCTCGGCGAAGACATACGGCGGCAGCTTCGCCAGGCGGGCCGATTCGGGCGGCCGGCGCCCGGGCGGCCGGCGCACTCCGGGCCGCCGGACGGATCGCGTCATCGGTCAACTCCCACGAAAGCGCCGATTCTACAGGAAAAGCGGCGACCCCCCGGTGCGGTTTGTGTGCTACCCTCTGCGGCAAATCGTGGCCCGGGGGGGACCGCGAAAGGGCGAGGCTTTCCTTGCTCAAGAAGGTTTTGTGGACCGAGTCGGTCCGGGCGCGGATCGACGACGGCCGGCCTCATTTCATGGCCCGGGCCAGCCTGAGCGCGCTCGTCGCCGGCACCTCTTCCGCCTTCCTCGAAGCCGCCGGCACCGATCGACCCGATCTGGTGATCATCGGACCGGACAACATCGGACTGCCGCCCGCCGATCTGTGCCGCCGGCTGCGCGGCGACGGCCGGACGCGGTCGACGCCGATCCTGGCGTTGTGCGCGACGCCGCAGGAGGGCGACCTGCTGCGCGAGGCCGGCTGCACCGAGGTCCTCGACGCGAAGATCGAGCCGCAGCACCTTCAGGAATACATCGCCGGCATGCTCGGCGTCCGCCTGCGGCGTCATGCCCGCTACCCGGTGATCCTGCCGGTGGCGCGCGGTCGCTTCTTCCAGGAATTTCTCGGATACTCGAATTCGGTCAGCGAAGGGGGGATGGGGTTCGACACCCTGGCCCGCATCCGCGAGGCGGAGCACCTGCCGCTCCGCATCTACCGCAATACCGAGGAGAAGCCGATCAACATCGTCGGCCGAGTCGCCGGGGTGCGCGCCAACATCGACACCGGTATCGGCTACGCGGTCGGGATCGAATTCGTCCGCCTGGCCCCCGCCGACCGGCAGCGCCTGGTCGAGTTGTTCCCGCGCGACGGCAGCGTCGTCTGGGGCTCCGACGCGCCGCTCCCGCCGCCGCGGTCGGAACACTGAACCGCCGGGAGCCTGTGCGGGTCGCTCAGCGCGCCGGGTAGACCCGATCGGCGGTGCCGGACAGGATCATGTCGCGCGCCGCTTCCGGCAGCGGCAGAGCCCGGAACTCCTCGATGTTCCGCCGCACGCCCGGGACTCCGGGCCCCGGCCAGTCGCTTCCGAACAGCGTCTTCGAGGCGAGCTCCGCCAGGCGCGGGAAGCAGGTCAGGAGCGATCGCGGCGGGATGCCCGAGACGTCCATGTAGACGTTCGGGTGCCGGCGCAGCAGGAAGAAGGCGCTCTCCGTCCACAGCGGCCGGCCGCCGTGCGCCATGACGATCGTCAGGCGCGGGAAGTCGACCGCGACGTCGTCGAGATCCATCGGATCGCCGTACTTGCTGCGCGCCCCCGGGAAGATCGAGGTGCCGGTGTGGAACAGCACCGGCAGCCCGAGCGACTGGGCGCGGGCGTACAGGGCCTCGAGCGCGGGCAACCCGCCGCCGTCGCGGTAGGCGTTCGGGCGGAACAGCTGGTGCGGCGGGTGCAGCTTGAGGACCCGCAGGCCGTGCTGCGCGACGGCGCGCTCCAGGTCGCCGGCCGGGTCGCGCGACAGGCGCGGGTGGACGCCGCCGACCGGCACCAGGCGATCCTCGTGTCCGCGGCAGAAGTCGCCGACGAAGGCGTTGACCTCGTCGGTGAAACCGGTGACCTCGGGGCTGACGTAGTTGACCAGGACGGCGCGGTCGACCCCTTCCTCGTCGAGGAAGCGGAGAAATTTCGCGGGGCTCTCGAACAGGTCGCGGATCCGGTCGAGGTCCGGGCGCCGGGCGGTCATGGTCGCCAGCGCCTCGCCGCGGAACTGGGTCCACGGCTGGACGTGCAGGTGCGCGTCGACGACCATCTCAGCGCCCCTTGAAGCGGGGCGGGCGCCCCGCCAGGAACGCCGACAGCCCTTCGGCCTTGTCGTGCGACTCGAACAGGATCGCCTGCGCCAGACCTTCGGCGACGAAGCCGGCCTCGGGACCGTACGCCGCCGCCAGCAGCGCCGCCTTGGCGGCCCGCACGGCGAGCGGGCCCCGGCGGGCGATCGCCGCGGCGACGAGGCACGCCTCCTCGAGCACCCGGTCGTCGGGCACGACCTTGTTGACCAGGCCGATGCCGAGCGCCTCCTCGGCGCCGACGATCCGGCCGGTCAGGATCATGTCGCGCGCCCGCCCCATCCCGACCAGACGCGGCAGCCGGTAGGTGGCGCCGGCCGCCGGGATGATGCCCAGCCCGACCTCCGGCTGGCCGAAACGCGCCGACTCCCCGGCGATGCGCAGATCGCAGGCGAGGGCCAGCTCGCAGCCGCCCCCCAGCGCCCAGCCGCGCACGGCGGCGATGGTCGGGATCGGCAGGCGCTCGATCTTCATGAACAGCGTCGAGTTGATGCCCGCCAGGGCGTCGCTCGCGCGGCGCCGCTGCAGATCCCGGATGTCGGCGCCGGAGGCGAACGCCGTCCCGCCCGCGCCCGTCAGGATCAGCGCGCGCGTCTTCGGGTCGGCCGCCAGGCGATCGAGGACATCGTGCAGGGCGCGCACCGTCGCCAGGTCGATGGCGTTGCGCACGCGCGGCCGGTTCAGGGTGACGACGGCGATGCCGCCGCGCGCCTCGACCGCGACCTCGTGGGGGCGCCGCGCGGCGCGCGGGTCGGCCGGTGCCTTTCTCACGGCCGGACCACTATCTTGCCGAAGGCGGATCGTTCGGCGATGGCGCGATGTCCCTCGGCGATCTTCTCCAGGGGCAGGACCCGATCGATGATCGGCCGGAGGCGCTTCTCGCCGACGAGCTTGGCGACGGTCAGCAGCTCGTTTCGGGAGCCCATCGTCGAGCCCAGGATCGACAGGCCGCGCGAGAAGACGTAGCGGATATCGGTCGTCCCCTGATAGCCGGAGGTCGCGCCGCAGGTGACCAGCCGGCCCCCCTTGGCGAGCGACTTGAGCGAGGCGTCCCAGGTGTCCTGGCCGACGCTGTCGACGACGATGTCGACGCCGCGCTTGCCGGTCAGCCGCCGGACCTCCTCTCTGACGTCCTGCGTCTTGTAGTCGATCGCCTCGTCGGCCCCGAGCTCGCGCACCTTGACCGCCTTGTCCTTCGAGCCGACGGTAGTGAAGACGCGGGCGCCGTGCAGCCGGGCGATCTGGATGGCGGCCGTGCCGACGCCGCTGCCGCCCGCGTGCACCAGGACGGTCTCGCCGGCCTTCACCGCGGCCCGGGTCACCAGCATGTGCCAGGCGGTGAGGGTGACCAGGGGGAAGGCGGCCCCCTCCTCGAATGACAGCCCCTCGGGCAATGGCATCACATTGAACGACGGCAGGGCGACGAACTCAGCCATGGTCCCGCTGGTGTGCTCGCCGATGATGCCATAGTCGCGGCACAGCGGCTCCTGTCCGGAGAGGCAGGCCGGGCACCAGCCGCAGGAGTAGCCGGGCGAGACGAAGACGCGCGTCCCCACCGCGGGCGCGTGCACGCCGGGCCCGACCGCGGTGACGATCCCGGCCGCGTCCGATCCCGGCACCATCGGCAGCGGCAGCTTCATGCCGGGAATGCCGCGCCGCACCCAGCTGTCCAGGTGGTTGATCGCCGCCGCCTTGACGTGCAGCAGGACCTGGCCGGGGCCGGGCTCCGGCTTCGGCAGATCGGCGACCTCCAGTGTTTCGAGCCCTCCGTGCGCTCGGATCAAGACCGCTTTCATGATGACCTCGCCCGCCCTCCGGGGCCCGGGCGGAGGCCCGGGCGCGCCGGCGCCGGAGCGGTGTGGTTCAGACGCCCTTGAAGCGCGGCGTCCGTTTCTCCACGTAGGCGTTGAGCCCTTCCTTGGCGTCCTCCGACTGGAACAATTGCTGCTGCAGCTCGCGCTCCAGTGCCAGCGCCTCGCTGAACGGGACCTCCGCTCCCGAGCAGACCGAGCGCTTGATTCGCCCCACCGCCTTTGACGCCTTGTGCGGCGGGCAGAACTGCCGGGCGTACGCCATCACCTGGTCCCAGTAGTCCTTGCTGTCGAGGACTTGGTTCACCAGCCCGATGTCGCGGGCCTCCTCGAAGGCGAAGGTCCGGCCGGTGGCCATCAGCTCGATGGCGCGCGACTTGCCGATCAGGCGCGCCAGCCGCTGCGTCCCGCCGGTCCCGGGCAGCACGCCGAGGGTGACCTCCGGCAGGCCGATCTTGCCGGCGTCCTTGCGCGCCAGGCGCAAATCGGCCGCCATGGCGATCTCCAGGCCGCCACCGACGGTGTGGCCGTTGAGGGCGGCGATGACCAGCTTGGGCGTCTGCTCGAGACGGTTGAGCGTCTCGTTGGCGTGCAGGCAGAAGTAGTACTTGAACTGCGGTGTGACGCTGGCCAGCATCTTGATGTTGGCGCCGGCCGAGAAGAACTTGTCGCCGGCGCCGCGCAGCAGGATGACGTGCACGCCGTCGTCCATCCGCGCCTTCAGGATGGCGGTGTCGAGCTGCAGCATCATTTCGTAGGTGTAGGTGTTGGCCGGCGGATCGTTCATCTCGAGCACGGCGATGCCGTCCTCGCTCCGCGCGTTGATCAGGGTGTCCGCCATGGGCGCCATCCTTCCGTCGGGGTCAGGAGAGATCGACCCAGACCGACTTGGTTTGAGTGTATTCGTGAAGACCGCACTGTCCGAGCTCGCGGCCGAAGCCGCTCATCTTGGTGCCGCCGAACGGCATGGCGCTGTCGTACAGTCCGTAGGTGTTGATCCAGACCGTGCCGGCCTGCAGCGCCCGCGCGGTCCGGTGGGCCTTCTTGATGTCGCGCGTCCAGACGCCGGCGGCCAGTCCGTAGGCGGAGGCGTTCGCAGCCCGCACGACCTCCTCGATGTCCTTGAAGCGGATCACCGACAGCACCGGTCCGAAAATCTCCTCGCGCGCGATGGTCATGTCGTTGCGCACCTCGTCGAAGATGGTCGGGCGGACGAAGTAGCCGCGCCCCGGAGCGCGGGCCCCGCCGCAGACCAGCCTGGCGCCCTCGGCGACGCCGCGCTCGACATACGACAGGACGCGGCCCATCTGCGCCTCGCTGACTTGAGGTCCGAGACGCGTCTTCGGATCGAGGGGGTCGCCCTGCTGCAGCTTCGCCGTCTGCGCCCCCAGGCGCTCGATGAAGGCGTCGTGCAGCGGCTCCTCGACGAACAGCCGCGAGCCGGCGGTGCACACCTCGCCCTTGTTGAAGAAGATGCCGTTCATGGCGCCGCGCGTCGCGGCGTCGATGTCGGCGTCGGCGAACACCACGTTGGGCGACTTGCCGCCGAGCTCGAGGGTCAGCCGTTTCAGGGTGGCGCTGGCCCGGCGCATGATCTCCTGCCCGACGGCGGTCGAGCCGGTGAAGGCGATCTTGTCGACCCCGGGATGGTCGACCAGGGCGGCGCCGGCGCCCGGCCCGAATCCGGTGACCACGTTGAGAACCCCGGGCGCCAGGCCGGCCTCCGCGGCGATCGCCGCCAGGCGCAATGCCGTCAGCGGTGTCTGCTCCGCCGGCTTCAGCACGACCGTGTTGCCGGCGGCCAGCGCCGGCGCCAGCTTCCAGGCGGCCAGCAGGAGGGGGAAGTTCCACGGGATGATCTGCCCGATGACCCCGAGCGGCTCGCGCAGCGTGTAGTTGAACAGCCCGGCACGCGCAGGCACCGTGGCGCCTTCGAGCTTGGTGGCCCAGCCGGCGAAATAGCGGAAGCAATCCGCCGCCATCGGCACATCGACGCGCGCCGCCTCGGTGATCGTCTTGCCCGAGTCGAGCGTCTCGAGGCGGGCGAGCTCCTCGGCATGCCCGTCGATCCGATCGCCGATCGCCCACAGCATCCGGCCGCGCTCGGCGGGGGACAGCTTCGGCCACGCCCCGCCGGCGAACGCCCGGCGCGCGGCGCCGACGGCGCGGTCGATATCCTCGGCGCGCCCCTCGGCGACCTCGGTGAGCGTCTCCTCGGTGGCGGGGTTGATCGTCTTGAACGTGGCGCCGGCGGCCGCGGGCACCCACTGTCCGTCGATGTACAGCAGACCGGGCGCGAGACGGGTTTCGGAGCTGGGCGGCATCGCGCCCGGATGTTAATCGCATCCCCCGAACGAGTCAACGACGCCCGGCCCGCTGAAATCTCCATGACGATCATGGGGCGGCGGGCTGCGCCTCGCGGGGCACGCTCCGCACGGCGGGCTCGGCTACAAAGCGCTCGCTCCGCCGCGCTCCGCGACGGCCCCGCGAGG
>JAGYID010000183.1 GCA_018606725.1 Acidobacteriota bacterium | reverse complement strand
CATGTTGGTCACGCCCTGCCGGCCGAACTCGGGATTGTGGATCATCTCCTGGACGATGCCGCCGCCGCGGTTGATGGCGACCAGCAGGTCGCGCAGCGACGCGGTGATCTCCTTGACGTCGTCGGCGATGCTCTGCCCCTGCTGCAGCGTCTCCTCCCACATCGACACGCCCGGCTCGACGAAGCCGCTCGGCGGCAAGGTCGCCTTGTCGGGGTCGCCCGGGGTGAGCTCGACGTATTTCTCCTGCGACAGGTAGGTCAGCGACTTCAGGAACGCCTGAGTGCCGACGCGGATGCGGCTGGCGTAGGCGCGGTCGACGGTGAAGGCGACCTTGATCTTGGTCTCGCGGATGTCCTGTGGGAACTCGATGCTGCTCACCGAGCCGATCTGCACGCCGACCAGGCGCACCGGGGAGCCATCCGCCAGCCCCGAGGTGTTGTCGAAGCGGCTCCAGTAGTGGACCTTCGGGGTGAACAGCCGGCGCTCCTTGCTGATCGCCATGACCCCGACGGCGAACACGATCACCCCCAGCGACACGAACGCGCCGACGCTGACCTCCTTGCTCATCCTAGACAGCCGCATCGGCCCCCTCCCTTCCGCCGCTCAGGAAATAGCGGAGCTGCGGCTCGCGCGAGGCGCGGGCCTCCTCGATGGTCCCGACGAAATGCATCCGGCCCTCGTACAGGTACGCGACCCGGTCGCCGACGAAGAAGGCGCTCTCGATGTCGTGCGTGACGACGACGCTGGTCACCTGGAGCCGCGCCTGCATGCTGCGGATCAGCTCGTTGATGGTGTTGGCGGTCACCGGGTCGAGGCCGGTCGTCGGCTCGTCGTACAGGATGCACTGCGGATCCATGGCGATCGAGCGCGCCAGGGCGACCCGCTTCTTCATGCCGCCCGACAGCTCGGCCGGCATCAGCGCCTCGATCTCCTCCAGGCCGACCAGCGCCAGCTTGTCGCGCACCCGTGCCCGGATCGTCTCCTCCGGCAGGTCGGTGTGCTCCCGCAGGCCGTAGGCGAGGTTCTCCAGGACATTCATCGAATCGAACAGGGCGCCCCCCTGGAACAGCATGGCGATCTTCTTGCGGACCGCGAACAGGCGGTCCTCATCGTAATCGACGATGTCCTCCCCGTCGACGATCACGTGACCCCGGTCCGGCCGGTGCAGGCCGATGATGTGCCGGATCAGCACCGACTTGCCGCTGCCGCTGCCGCCGAGGACGACCATCGTCTCGCCGCGCCGGATATCGAAGGTGATCCCCTGCAAGACCTGCTTGTCGCCGAACGCCTTGTGCACGTCCTCGAACCGGATGAATGGATCCGCCACGGCGCGTCAGAAGTAGAGAAAGAACTTCGTGAGGAAGAAGTCCGAGATCAGGACGCACAGGGAGGTCACGACCACCGTCTGCGTCGTGGCCCGGCCGACCCCGTCCGCCCCGCCGGTGGCGATGAGGCCGTTGTAGCAGGCGACCAGCGAGATGATCAGGGCGAAGCAGAAGGTCTTCCCGAGGCCGCTCATGACGTCATGCAGGGACAGCGCCGTGACCACGTGCTGCATGTAGAAGCCCGAGTCCTGGTTGAGAGTGGTCACCGCCATGATCAGGCCGCCGAGGATGCCGACGAGGTCCGCCAGGATCACCAGGATCGGCAGCATGACCAGGATCGACAGCACCTTCGGGACCACCAGCTTGCGCACCGGGCTGGCGGCCATGGCGCGGATGGCGTCGATCTGCTCGGTGACCTTCATGGTGCCGAGCTCGGCCGTGATCCCCGCGCCGACCCGGCCGCCGACCATCAGGGACGTCAGCACCGGCCCCAGCTCGCGGACCAGCGACAATGACACCACATCTCCGACGAAGAACTTCGCCCCGTAGGCCGCCAGCGAGTAGGACGTCTGCAGGGCGAGCACCATGCCGGTGAACAGGGCGGTCACCGTGGCGATCCAGAAGGACCGCACGCCCAGATGGTGCAGCTGGTCGATCAGCACAGGCCATTCCGGCTTCCTCCGCAGCGCCTCGCGGATCGTCTCGCCGAACAGCGACGCGATGGCGCCGACGTGCCCCAGGCCAACAGCCAGCACTCCATTCATCGGGCGGCGCCCATGATCCTCGATCGGGGGTGTTCCGGGCACTGCGAGGAACCCGATAAAGCGCGCCGAGTCTATCGAATGCGTCAAACTCCGTCAAGGAATCCCGGGGCCGTCCGTTGACAGTCTTTCCGGGGGCCTCCTATACTCGCCCACCGCCCACGCGAGGCGTGGCGGTCGGAGCCCCCCTTGACCCTCATCGCGCCCGCGCTGGTCGTCCTGTACACGGCCGTCCTTGGGACGATCGCCATCGTCCTCTGCCTGCTGGTCCCCGGTGGCGCCGCCCTCATGCCGCTGGCCCGCCTCTGGTCCCGGCTGGTGCTCTGGACCTACGGGGTGCGCGTCACGGCCACCCAGCACCCTGCTGTGACGACCGCGGGTCCGGCTGTCTTCGTGGCCAACCATCAGAGCCTGTTCGACATCCCCGCCCTCGTCGTCGCGATGCCGGGCGACTTTCGGATGGTCGCCAAACGGGAGCTCCTGTATGTGCCGCTTTTCGGGTGGGCACTCTGGCTGGCGGGCTTCATCTTCATCGACCGCTTCGACCGGGAGCGCGCCATCAGGAGCCTCGATCGGGCCGCGCGTCGCATCCGGCGGGGGACGTCCATCGTCGTCTTCCCGGAAGGAACGAGGAGCCCCGACGGCGTCCTGCAGCCGTTCAAGAAGGGGGGCTTCGTTCTCGCCATCCAGGCGCGGGCGCCGATCATCCCGGTGTCGATCCGCGGCGGCCACGCGGTCCTGCCGAAGGGGCGTCTCGCCGCCAGGCCGGGAACCATCGAAGTGGTGTTCGGAGAACCGGTCGATGCCTCGTCCTATTCGTTCGAGTCGCGCGATGCCCTGATCGAGATCGTCAGGCGACGCATCGCCGCGGGACTGAGCGTGCTCTCCTAGAAGTACTTCAGCAGACCGATCTGGAACTCGGTGCTGCCGGCCAGATCCGGGATGTCGGACTGGACCGCCACGCCGATGTCGAACTGCAGGATGGTGTCCCAGGGACCCATGGTCTGGCCGGCGATGCCGACGCCGGTGAAGCTGCGGAACCGCTCCGAGGTCAGCGAGTCGCGCACCCGGGCGTAATCGAGCGTCGCGTCGAAGCGCACGATGTCGGCGATGGTGAAGGCGTAGCCGGCGGTGGCGATGCCGCCGCTGTCGTAGCGCACCCCAGAACCCGCGAAGCCGCGCGCCCGGTTGCCGAAGAAACCGAACTGGAACTCGCTGAACCGGTCGAGCCGCGTCCCCTGCTGCCAGGTGGCCGCCAGCCGCACCTTGTGGAAATGTCTCAGGAACTGCTTGGACACGCTGTACTCGTATTGATCGTAGGTATCTTGTCGCGGGTCGAAGTCGGCGAGGCAGGAGCCCGGCGTGTCGCAGGCGACGCCGGGGTAATCGGCGGCGGTCCCCGGGGACGGCGGCGTCTCGTCGCCCCACGGCTCCCAAGCGCTACGGAAGCTGCGCCGGGCGGAGGCGGTGATCGTCCAGGCGGCGCGGTTGAACTCCCACTGGATCCCGGGCGATTGGACCCAGGTCGTCGACGGGACGGTGAAGGTGTCGGTATCGACATCGCGGTTGTAGCGGTCGTACTCGAGGTCGTAGGTCCCCTTCAGCCGGACGAAGTTCCCGAGCTGGGTGCCGAGGCTCCCCGACAGGCTCTGCGGGCGGAGGTCGACGTTGCTCTCCTCCCGCTGGTTCCCCTCGATGTAGAGCTGGTCGGTCAGCCCGATCGCGAAGACGATGCCCTGCACGGTGGCGTCGAGCTTGCGGCCGAAGAGGCGCGGGTCGGTCATCGAGAACAGGTTGACCGCGCCGCCGAGGAGCGCCGTTACCTGGCTGTCCTTGCCGTTGAACCCGAAGTTGAAGTAGCCGGCGCCGAGGAGGGGGATCACCGGGTAGTCGAGCCCTGCCTGCCGGTAGAGGCCCGCGAAGCCCAGGAGCGCCTTGTTGGTGATGTCGCTCTTGACCGTCCGCTCCCCGGTCCCGGTCGGCTCCAGGTAGCGCAG
>JAGYID010000027.1 GCA_018606725.1 Acidobacteriota bacterium | reverse complement strand
GTATGTCGAATACGTTTCGGGTCCTCGCCGCTGCGGGAGCCCGTCATGACGGCCATCTGCGCGGTCTCGCGACGAACCCCGGTGAGAAATCCGGGCTAGGGATTGGGCTGCTTGAGGGCCTCGGGTGGCGGCGGTGAGGCCTTGGCCGCTGGCGCGGGGGCGGCCGCGGCGGCGGGTTCGGCCGGGGGCGGGACGCTCCTCAGGCTGGGAGCCGGCGCCTTGGAGGCCTTCCCGGGGTTCCCGGCCATGGCGTCCGGCGGCTTCAAGTCGGTGTGGACCGAGTAGTAGTAATCGACGATCCACTGCGGGACGTAGGCGCGGTCCTGGCTGTCCTTGTCGGCGACGATCTTGCTCTCGAACTTCCCGTCCCCATCGGTGTCCATGATGCTGTACTCGAACGGCGGCTTGCCGTTGGTGTCGATCTGCACGCCGAACACCCGTCCCTCGATTTCGTACGTCATGAAGTGCGTGCCGTCCGACTTGCGGTAGCCGCGCAGGATGGTCTCCTTGCCCTCGATGAGGGGGGTCCGGTCGGAGACCCGGATGACCTCCTTGGCGGCGGTGATGATGTTCGGGAACTTCCACCCCTGAGGGTTGATGAGGATCTCGGAGCGCGCCGGGGCGGGGAGCAGGAGCCCGGCGCCGGCGATCAGCAGCGCCGCGGCTGCACGGCAAATCCGGCGGGGTCCGGCACGGTGTCTCATGGCGACGGCTATTATAAGGAAGCGGTCGCCCGGGGCAACCTGGCGGCCGGCGAAACGCCCTGCCGACGGGCCGCCGCGGCCACGGCCAGGTTCCTACATTTCGACGAGGATGTCCTCGCCCTCGATGCGGACCTGGTGGCAGGCGACGGCGAGCGCCGGGTTGTTGAGACAGCGGCCGGTCTTCGGATCGAACTGGAAGGCGTGCCAGGGGCAGACGATCGCGCCGTTCTGGACCGACCCCTCCCCCAGCGATCCGCCGCGGTGCGGGCAGGTGTTGGCGGTGGCAAACACCGCGCCGCCGAGGCGGCACAACGCGATCGACGTGTCGCCCGCCTGGACCAGCCGCATGGTCCCGTCGGCGACTTCGGCCATGGTCGCGACCTTCCTGAATTCCGCCATCGTCATTCCCCCGCCGCCGGCCCGCGGCTCAATCCTCGGGTCGCCCGTCCGGTGCGCTATTGGCCAGGATCGTCTTGTAGTACGGCAACAGCTTCTCGGTGTAAACCGCGAGCAGTTTGTCGAGCAGATCCTCCGGCTCGCGGCTGTAGAGCACGTGGGCGCCGGTGTCCTTCTGCACCAGTTCGACGATCGTCTCCATGTGATCCGAGATGCCGCCGGTGCCGCGCAGGATGCCGATCACCTTCCCTTCGTCGTAGGCGATGGCGAACTCGCCCAGGGTGCCGGAGCGCCCGCCCATGAAGATCACCAGGTCGCAGGAGCGGATGTTCTCGATCTCGCGTCCCATCAGTCCGCTGCCGGTGTAGATGAGGGCATCGTACCCCTCGTAGGGCGAGCGGTACTTGATGGCGTGCTCCTCGAAATTGAGCGCCGGCGAGATGCCCACGACGATGCCGTTGGCGGATTTGGCCCCCCGCACCGCCTCGTGCGGCAGACCGGGACAGGCGCCGGTGACCAGGGTGCAGCCCCGCCGGGCGATCACCTGGCCCATCCGGTATGCCTTGGCGATGGTCTCGTCGCTCAAGTCGCCGCCGGCAGAACCCATCACTCCGACAGTGATGCGGAGCCGTCTGGCCCGTTCCTCGACCTTGTTTTCCACGCGCTCCTCCTGCCGGGGAGCCTGCCCCGGCAGGGCGGCCGACTCCTCGCGATCGCCGCGTAGTATACTCGTGCTCCTTTGTCCGAGAGACGATGCTCGCCCGGCATCCAGTGACCCCGAGAAAGGCCCTCCTGCTGGTTCTGCTGTGGGGCGGCCTTTGTGTCGCGGGCGGAGCCTGCGGCCCCGCCGGTCGGAACGCAGGAAACGCCGCCATCGGCCCCGATGAGGGGGCCTTCCACCCGATGGTCGGACGGGCCGCTCCGGATTTCACCGCGCAGGACGCGTCCGGTGCATGGCTGCCGAAGCGCAGCATGCAGGACCGGCCGCTGGCGCTGCTCTTGTTCCGGCCCGGGGCGCCGATGGCGGCGGACCTGGCGCGGGCGCTCTCCGGGCTGCGCGACGACCCGGCCTACGCCCCCACCGTCTTCCTCGGGCTGGGGCGCGGCTCGCTCGAGGATCTCAAGCGCTTCACGACGTCGCAGAGGATCACCCTGCCGGTGCTGCGCGATCCCGGCACCATCGCGCCGGCCTACGGGGTCGGCGAGTTGCCGGCCGTCGTCCTGGTGGACAAGGACGGAATCGTCCGCTTCCGCCTCGATGGCTTCCTCGGCGCCCGCTACCAGCCGCGCCTCGAGGCGATGGTCGCCTTCCTGCGCGGCTTTCCGACCCTGGCCGCAACCGCGGGCCGGCCCCTCGACCTCGACTACACCCGCGATCCGAAGGCCCCCTTGTTCGCCGCCCGGGATCTCGACGGGCGCCCGATCGACCTCGCGGCGCTGGCCGGCAAGGTCGTCGTCCTCGATTTCTTCGACCAGGAGTGCCCGCATTGTCAGAAGGATTTTCCGCGCCTGGTGCCC
Source organism: Acidobacteriota bacterium (assembly GCA_018606725.1). Classification (GTDB taxonomy): domain Bacteria; phylum Acidobacteriota; class Polarisedimenticolia; order Gp22-AA2; family Gp22-AA2; genus JAGYID01. The sequence goes on along the minus strand of JAGYID010000027.1, from coordinate 30,481 downwards.
GCCCTGCGGGAGTTCCGTTCGCGCGGGGTCGTCGCCATCGGCGTCACGTCGCGCGACGTCGGCGGCACCTTGCGCGACTTTCTCCGCGAGGGGGGCATCGACTTCCCGGTGATCGTCGACCGCTCGCGGGAGATCTTCGCCAAGTACGACTCGAGCCGCACGCCCGATCTGTTCTTCATCGACCGCGGCGGCTTCATCCGCTTCCACGAGGCGGGCGACCGCCCCGACCGCGCCGAGCTGACCCGCCTGCAGCTCCGACTGCTGCTCGGCGACGAGCCACGGGCGCTGGCGGCGGCGCTCCCGGCCGGCCGCTTCAGCGGCGATGCGACCTGCCGCGCCTGCCACCTGCGCGAGTACCGCGACTGGCTGTTGACACCGCACAGTCTCGCATGGGACAGCCTGGCCGCCGGCGACAAGTGGCGCGACCCGGAGTGCGTCCGCTGCCATGTCACCGGCGTGGGCCAGGACGGCGGCTTCGCGGATATCGAGGCGACCCCGCACATGGTGAACGTGCAGTGCGAGATCTGCCACGGCGCCGGTGGCGGGCACGCCGGCTCCGCCGACGCCGCGAGCGGCGCGGGCGCCACCGGCATTGACCCGCAGGCGATGGCCAAACTCTGCTCCGGCTGTCACACCGGCAAGTTCGTGCTCAACTTCGATGTCGACGAAGCGCTGGCGCTGGTGGCGCACCGCGACCGGGTGGACCTGGACAAGTTGTTCCGCTATAGCGACGAGCAGCGCCAGCGGCTCGAGGTCATCAACACGCGCCGGCTGGAGAAGTTCAAGTCGGGCGTGGCGTTCGTCGGCGCCGGCGCCTGCCGCGACTGCCACCGCAAGGAGTACGACCAGTGGAGCCGGACGCCGCACGCCGCCGCCTTCGCCCGCTTGCTGAAAGTCGAGCGGGAGGCCGACCGGACCTGCCAGCCGTGCCACACCACCGGCTTCGGCCACCCCGGCGGGTTCGGCGACGCGGCGGTGACCGTTGAAATGACCAACGTGCAATGCGAGGTCTGTCACGGCCCCGGCGCCGACCACATCAAGGCGGCCCCGGCGCTCCGCAAGGCGACCATCTACGGGATCACCGATCAATGCTCGTTCTGCATCATCCAGGGCGTCTGCGTCACCTGCCACGACGCGGCGGATGATCCCGACTTCAGCATCGAGTCGGCGCTTCCCCTCGTGCGCCACTGATGCCGGAAGCCGCATCCCGCCGCCGCGCCGTCGCGGCCGCTTTGGCCGGCACGACGATCTGGGGCGTGAGCTATTCGATCACCAAGCGCACGCTCGCCGAGGTCGACCCGCTCGCCGTCGCCTTCGCCCGCGCCGCCGGGGCGACCCCGTTCTTCTGTCTCCTCCTGCTGGCGCGCCAGGGACGCGGGGCGTTCACCTGGGCGGCGCTGCGCCGGGCCGCGCCGCTGGGCCTGCTCGGCATCACCCTGAATCAGCTCCTGTTCATCATCGGCCTGTCGCGCACGACGGCATCGCATTCGGCGCTGCTGTTCGCCACCATCCCGGTGTTCGTGCTGCTGATCGCCGTCGTCGGGCGGCAGGAATCGCTGACGCTGGCGCGCGGCGCCGGATTGCTTCTGGCCTTCGGCGGCGTGGCGCTGGTGGCTCTGGAGAAGGGATTCGACTGGCGGCAGGAGCTGGTCGGCGGCGATCTGATCACCCTCGGTGGCGCCCTGTCGTTTGCCGCCTACACCGTGGCCGGCAAGGCGGTGCTGCGCGAGCTCGGCCCGCTGCGGACGACGGCGCTCGCCTACGTCGCGGGCGGCGGCGCCGTCGTCATCATCGCCGCGCCGGCGGCGGCGGCCCAACACTGGGGCGCGGTCTCGGCCCCGGCGCTGCTCGGGCTCGGGTATGCGGTGGTCTTCGGCACGATGATCTCCTACCTCCTGTACTACTTCGCCCTGGCCCGGCTGGATCCGTCGCAGACCGCCGCCTTCACCTACATCCAGCCGGTCATCGCCGCGCTGGTCGCCTGGCGGTTCGCGGGCGAATCGCTCACCCCGAATTTCCTGCTGGGCGGCGCCCTGGTCCTCGGCGGTGTGCTGCTCGCCGAGCGCGCCTGACGCCCCGGGGGCTCGTTGCCCGGGGCCGCGACGCTCGGCTATGATGCCGCCCACCATGCACAGGAGAATCGATGACCGCCTGCCGCGTCCCGTTTGCGAAGATCGTCCTGAACTCCACGGTCCCCTGTCTCGCCGTTGCCCTGGTCGTGGCCGCCGTCGCCGGTCTCGCCTGCGCCGGCGGGAGGGATGAGGTGCGGGCGGACCTGGTCCTGACCAACGGCGCCGTGGTCACGCTCGATCCGGGACATCCGGAGGCGCGCGCCGTGGCGATCCGCCGCGGCAGCATCGCCGCCGTCGGCAGCAACGAGGAGGTGGCGCGCCTCGCCGGGCCGTCGACGCGCTGGATCGACGTCAAGGGCGGCATGGTCCTCCCCGGCCTGATCGACGCGCACGGGCACATCCACTCGCTCGGCGACACACTCGCCAACCTGGACCTGCGCGGTGTCGACAGCGTCGAGGAGATCGCCCGGCGCGTCGCGCAGCGCGCCAAGGAGCTGCCGGCCGGCGCCTGGGTGTACGGCGCCGGCTGGGATCAGAATCGCTGGCCCGGGAAGGCATTTCCCGACCACCGTCCGCTCGACGCGGCGTCGCCCGACCGGCCGGTCTGGCTCGACCGCGTCGATGGCCACGCCGGCTGGGCCAACCTGGCGGCGATGCAGGCCGCCGGGGTCGATCGCGACACGAAGGATCCGGTCGGCGGCGTGATCGAGCGGGACGGGCGGGGCAATCCGACGGGGGTGTTCATCGACAACGCCCAGGACCTGGTGGTGAAGGCCCGACCGAAGCCGTCACGCGACGCCATCAAGGAGGCGATCCTGACGGCTCTCCGACGCTGCGCCGAGGGGGGGCTGACGGAGGTGCACGACGCCGCCGTCAGCCAGGAGGAGGCCGCCGCCTTCCGCGAGCTGGCCGACGAGGGCAGGCTGCCGGTGAGGGTGTATCTGATGTGGAACGGCATCGGCGATGGCCCGCTCGAGGCGATGGTCGAGCAGCCGCCGCTCATCAACTACAAGGATCGGCTGACGCTGCGCGCCGTGAAGCTGATGATCGACGGCGCCATGGGGTCGCGCGGCGCGGTGTTCTTCGAGGATTACGCGGACGATCGGGGCAACCGTGGGCTGTTCGTGACGCCACCGGAGGAGATCGAACGGCGGGCGGAGCTGGCGATGCGCAAGGGGTACCAGGTCTGCACGCACGCCATCGGCGACCGCGGCATCCGTCTCACCATCGACGCATACGAAAAGGCGCTGCAGGCGGTCAAACCATCCGATCCGCGGCCGCGCATCGAGCACCTGCAATGCATCGCCAGGGAGGATGTGCCGCGCCTCAAGTCGCTCGGCATCATCGCCTCGATGCAGCCGAGCCACGCCACCAGCGACATGTACTGGGCCGACGACCGGGTCGGGCCGGAGCGCGGCCGGGGTCTGTACGCCTGGCGTTGGGTCCTCGACGCCGGCGTGGTCATCGCCGCCGGCTCCGATTTCCCGGTCGACCCGGAGCGGCCGTTGGTCGGCATCCATTCGGGCGTGACCCGCCAGGATCTCAAGGACTGGCCCGCCGGAGGCTGGCATCCCGAGCAGATGATGACGCTCGACGAGGTGCTGCGCGCCTACACCTGGGGCGCCGCCTACGCCGGCTACGAGGAGAAGACCAAGGGGCGGATCGCGCCCGGCTACTGGGCCGACCTCACCGTGCTGGGCAAGGACCTGCGCTCCATCCCGGCGGCCGAGATCCCGACCGCCGGCGTCAGCTACACCATCGTCGGCGGCCAGGTCGCCTACGCCGCGCCCTAAGATCGCACCGTCCGCGGGGCGTGACCGCTCATTCAGTCCGGCAGCAGGTCGTCCGGGTCGAGCCGGGTCACCGCCGGGACGATCCTGAACGCCCCGGCCCGGCGCAGTGCCGCCCCTGGGTAGCTGGTGGTCACGCCAATCACCTGAAGCCCGGCGGCGCGGGCGGCGGCGATGCCGCCCGGCGAGTCCTCGATCGCCACGCAGTCTCGTCCACGGCCCGCATGCAGAAGCCGCATCGCCAGCCGGTAGCCGTCGGGATGCGGTTTCGGCCGCCGCACCTCGCCGGCCGCCACGATGGCTCGGAACGCCCCCGCCAGGCCGCCCCGGCGGAGCGCCAGCAGGATCTCGTCGCGCGCCGCCCCGGACACCACCGCGATCGGGGCCCGCTCGCCCACGGCGCGGACGAAGGTCGCTTCGGCCCTCCCGACGCGGAGCCGGGCGCCGCACAGACGGCGATAACGCCTGCGCTTGCGGCGCACCAGATCGTCGACGCTCCGCTCGGTGAGCGCCGCATCGCGCAGCATCGCCATGATCGCATTGCGATCATCGAAGGCGATGTAACGCTCGTCGTACGTCTTGCGGGTCAGGCGGACGCCGAGCGGCCGCAGGATGTCCCGGAACGCCCGGAAGTGGAACGCCTCGCTGTCCACCAGGACGCCGTCGAAATCGAACAGTACCGCCCGCAGTCGCCGCGTTGCAGTCATCCGCGCCTCGTCTTCCTAAGCACCCTGCGACCCGCCTCCCGGCGCATTCTTAGACCCGCCTCCCGGCGCAGCCCGATCGAGGCGGCGTGGGCGAGCAGTCCCTCCACCTGCGCCAGCCGCTCGGCCGGGCGCCCCAGTCGCCGCGCGCCCGCCGGCGAGACCTCCTGCACCGTGACCGCCCTGAGGAAGCGCAGCACCGACAACCCGCCGCTGTGGCGCGCGTGCCCCGCCGTCGGCAGGACGTGGTTCGGGCCGCTGACGTAGTCCCCGAACGCCACCGCCGAGGCCCCGCCCACGAACAGCGAACCATAGTTTCGCAGGCGGCGCGCCAGGGCACGCGGCGCCGCCGCCTGGATCGACAGGTGCTCCGGCGCGACCCGATCGGCCGCCGCGCAGGCGCCGGCGCGATCGGCGGCGACGATGATTCTAAGGCCGGAAGCCGCGCGCGCCGCCGCCGCCCGGTTGGGGCTGTCCGCCGGCAGCGCCCCGACCAGGCGGCGCAGGGCGCGGCGCACCGCCGGGGCGATGCCGCCGCCGATGGTCACCAGGTGGAGGGCCGCCGCCGGGTCGTGCTCGGCCTGAGCGGCGAGATCGGCGGCCACCAGCAGCGGGTCGGCGTTCCGGTCGGCGATCACCAGCAGCTCGCTCGGGCCGGCGACGAAGTCGATGCCGACGGTGGACGACACCATCGACTTGGCGGCGGCGACGAAGCGATTCCCGGGGCCGACGATCAGGTCGACGGCCGGGACGCTCTCCGTGCCGAAAGCCATGGCGGCGATCGCCTGGGCGCCGCCGACGGCGAACACCCGGTCGACCCCGGCCAGGGCCGCGGCGGCGAGGATTTCCGGCGGCAGGGTGCCGTCGCGGCGCGGCGGCGTGCACAGGATCAGCCGCCGGCAGCCGGCGATGCGGGCCGGCAGGGCGCCCATCAGCACCGTCGAGCAGAGCGGGTGGCGGCCGCCCGGTACGTACACCCCGACGCTGTCGATCGGCAGGAGACGCTGCTCCAGAATGACGCCGCCGGCGGCCGCCCGCACGGGCCGCAGCGAGCGCTTCTGCAGCCGCGCGAAGGCGGCGATGCGGGCGGCGGCGAACCGCAGCGCGCGCAGGGTCTGCCGATCGACCCGGCGCGCCCCGGCGCGGCGCTCGGCCGCGCCGACTTCGACGCGCCGGCGGCGCGCGCCGTCGAAGCGCCTGGTCAGCAGGCGCAGCGCCGCGTCCCCGTCGCGCCGGACGCGCGCCAAGATCTGCGCGACGACCGGCGCGATGGCCGGCGCGACGACCGCGGCCACGGCGCGCGGCGACCGGCGGCCCGGCGCGTCCCCGCCGCGCCTCACCGATGCCTCCCGCGCAGCTCGGATTCGACCTCCTCGAGGGCGATCCCCTCCGCTTCCATCAGCACCAGGGCGTGGTACAGGAGATCGGCGAACTCCCATACCTGGTCGCCATGCCGCCGCGCCTCGCAGGCCTCCGCCGCCTCCTCGATTACCTTGGCGCGGGCCCGCGGCGGATCGGCCAGCAGCGCGGCGGTGTAGGAGCCGCCCGCACCGGCGCCCCGGCGGGCGGCGATGATCCGGCGCAGGCTGTCGAGCCCGAAGCGCTGCGCCCCGCCCCCGAAGCAGCCGGGCCGGCCGGTGTGGCAGGCCGGCCCCGCCTGCTCGACCGTGAACAGCAGGGCGTCGGCGTCGCAATCGTGGCGCACCGCGGTCAGCCGCTGGGTGTTCCCCGAAGTCTCCCCTTTGCGCCAGAGCCTCTGCCGCGAGCGCGACCAGTACACGCCGCGCCGCTCCACGAGCGCCGCCGACAGCGATTCGCGGCTGCTGAAGGCGAGCATCAGCACGCGGCCGTCGCCATCCTGCACGACCGTCGGCAGCGGCGCCCGGCTCCAGTCGAGCCGATCGACGAGGGCGCGGTCGAGATCGATCCGGCCGGTGTACAGCGCCATGCCGAGCTGCGCGTCGCAGCCGAGGGCTTCGATCGCCCGGATGTCCTCGAGGCCGCCGACGCCGCCGGCGATCGTCAGCGGCAGCGGCGTCGCGGCGCGCAGCGCCCGCACCGGCTCGAGCGGCACGCCCGCGAGCGTCCCCTCGACCTCGACCTGGGTGAACAGGAACCCGGAGCAGAACTCCTGGACGCGGCGGGCGCGCTCCACCGGCGTCTCGCCGGTGTCGCGCCGCCAGCCCGAGTCGACCGTGCGGCCGTCCCGGGCGTCGAGCGCCACCATGACCCAGTCGCGCGGCACCCTGCGCAGCAGCTCCTCGGTCGCGGCGGTGCCGATGATCACCCGCGTCGCCCCCGCCTTGATCAACTCGACGATGTCCGCCTCGGTGCGCACGCCGCCGCCGACCCGGCAGGGCGCCAGCCGGCACAGCTCGCGCACCAGGGCGCGATTGCTCCCCCGGCCCAGGGCCGCGTCCAGATCGACGACCGCCACCTCGCCGTGAAACGCGAAACGCCGCGCCAGGTCGCGGGGATCCTCGTGGGCCTCGAGGACCCTCTCGGCGCCGCGCCGCAGCTGCACCGCCCGACCGCCCATGAGATCGATGCTGGGGATGATCATCGCCCCCTCACGGTCGCACCGCCACGCCGGCGGCGGCGAGCCGGCGCTTGGTCACGGCGATGGTCGCGTCGCCGTCATGGAACATCGACGCCGCCAGGGCGGCGTCGGCCTCCCCCTCCTGGAGCGCGTGCGCCATGTCCGCCGCCGTCCCCGCCCCGCCCGAGGCGATCACCGGGACGCGGACCGCCTGCGCCACGGCACGCGTCAACGGGATGTCGTAGCCGGAGCGCGTGCCGTCGGCGTCCATGGCGTTGAGCAGGATCTCCCCCGCCCCGAGGCGCTCCGCCTGCCGCGCCCAGGCGATGGCATCCCTGCCGGTGCCGCGCCGGCCGCCGTGCGTGGTCGCCTCCCACCCCGCGCCGGCCCGGCGGGCGTCGATCGACACCACCACGAACTGGTCGCCGAAGGCGCCGGCGGCCCGTCGGATCAGCTCCGGGTCGAGGATCGCCGCCGTGCCGATCGACACGCGGTCGGCACCGGCGAGCAGCAGTCGGCGCATCTCCTTGAGATCGCGCACGCCGCCGCCCACGGTCAGCGGCACCGACAGGGCCGCCGCCACCCGGCGCACCAGATCGGCGAGCGGGCGGCGCTCCTCGACGCTGGCGGAGATGTCGAGCAGGCACAGCTCGTCGGCGCCGTCGCGGTCGTAGGCGAGGGCCCTCTCGACCGGGTCGCCGGCGTCGCGCAGATCGCGGAAGCGCACGCCCTTCACGACCCTGCCGCCGGCCACGTCGAGACACGGGATGATCCGCCGCACCCGCGGCGCCGCGCCCGCCGGCACGGCGGCCGGCGGTTCGAGACCGCTCATCCGTCGTTCGATGCTGTCGGCCGGAACGCCGCACAGCACCGCGAAGTTCGCCAGCAGTCGCAGGCCGGCGGCGCCGCTCTTCTCGGGATGGAACTGCACGCCCCAGGCCGAGCGACCGGCCCGCACCGCCGAGGCGAACGGCGCCGGCGCGTCGGTGCGCGCCGCGCCGGCGGAGGCATCAGCCGGCGCCGCGAACGAGTGGGCGAAGTAGGCATAGAAGCGCTCCGGCAGCCGCTCGAACAGCGGATCCCCGGAAGTCGTTGCGGGAGCCGCGGGCGCTTGCGGACACGCCAGCGCCCAGCCGATGTGCGGCAGCCGGGGCGACTTCAGGCGGACGACCCGCGACTTCAAGATACCCAGTCCCGCCACCCCCGGGTCCTCATCGCTGCCCTCGAACAGGAGCTGCATCCCCAGACAGATCCCCAGAAACGGCGCGCCGGAGCGGATGAAGGCGCGCAACGGCTCGACCATCCGCCGGCGCCGCAGCCGCCCCATCGCCGCCGCGAACCGGCCGACGCCCGGGAGGACGAGACCGCGGAGATCGCGCAGCTCGTCGGGCCGCGTCACCATGCGCCAGGGCGCCCCGAGGCGGTCGAGCGCCGCGCGCACGCTGTGCAGGTTGCCGGCGCCGTAGTCGACGATGCCGATCACGTCAACATCCCCTTGGTGCTCGGGATGACGTCCCGGTAGCGGCCGTCGCGGCTGACCGCCAGCTTGAGGGCCTTGCCGATCGCCTTGAACAGCGCCTCCGCCTTGTGGTGATCGTTCCAGCCATACGGCAGGACGACATGCAGGTCGGCCAGGAGCCCGCGCGTCAACCCACGCAGGAACTCGGTGATGGTGTCCGCCTCCAGATCGCCCAGGCGGGCGCGGCGGAACGAGGCCCGGCAGACGAGCAACGGACGCCCCCCCAGATCGACCGCCGCCAGCGCCAGCGCCTCCTCCATCGGGAAGGCGAAGAACCCTGTCCGCTCGATGCCGCGCCGATCGCCGAGCGCCTCGCGCAGCGCCTGGCCGAGAGTGATGCCGCAATCCTCCACCAGGTGGTGCTGGTCGACGTGCACGTCCCCCTGCGCCCGCAGATCGAGATCGAGCCCGCCGTGCAGCGCCAGCGCCGACAGCATGTGGTCGAAGAAGCCGATGCCGGTGGCGACGCGCACCCGCCCCTTGCCCTCCAGGGCGACGCGGACGCGGATATCGGTCTCCCTGGTCCGCCGGACGACGGTGGCGCGGCGGATCATGGTCGCTCCCCGCCCGGCCGCCGCCGGCCGTCGTCGGCCAGGATCGACTCCAGGACTTTCAGGAACCGGGCCGTCTGGGCCAGCGTGCCGACGCCGATCCGCAGCGTGCCGCGCAGGACGCCGCCGTCGCTCCGATCGCGCACCAGGATGCCGCGCTCGCGCAACGCCTCGCGCACCGCCGGGGCCCGATCGCCGAAGCGCGCCAGCAGGAAGTTGGCGGCGCTCGGAAAGGTCGTCAGGCCGAGCCGCCGCAGCCCTTCCTCGAGGAGCGCGCGGGCGGCGCGCACGTCGGCGACATGCCGCCGGACGTAGTCGGCGTCGTCCAGCGCCGCGGGCAGCGCCGCCAGGGCGGCGCCGTTGACGGCGTAGGGCGACCGCATCCGCGCGATCCAGGACAGCGTGCCGCGATCGCCGAGCAGGGCCCCGGCCCGCAGGCCGGCGAGGCCGTAGGCCTTCGAGAAGGTCCGCGCCACCAGGAGATTCGGCCGCCCAGGCAGCAGGCACAGGGCCGACGTGCCGCCGAATTCGACATACGCCTCGTCGAGCAGGAACAGCGTCCGCGGGCAGCGGTCCGCCAGGTCCGCCACCAGCCCCTCCGGGACCGGCGTCCCGGTCGGGTTGTGCGGATTGCCCAGGATCAGCAGCCGGCAGCCGGCGGCGACCGCCCGGAGCACGGCGGGCTCCGGGAACGACAGGTCCGGCCCGATCGCGACCTCGAGGACGTCCGCCCCCGCCAGGGTGGCGTAGAAGCGGTACATCGCATAGCCGGGGTCCAGGATGATCACCGCCTCGCCGGCCCGCACGAAGCAGTCGCAGACCAGCCGGATCGCTTCGTCGACCCCCGAGGTCAGCACGACGTCCTGTCCCTCGCCCAGCCCGAAATGCCGCGCCACCGCGGCGCGCGCTTCGGTCTCGTCGGGGTAGCAGCCGATCTCCTCCGCCGTCAGCGACCGCAGTCTCGCCACGACGCGCGGCGACGGGCCGGCGGTGTTCTCGTTGAAATCGAGCCGCAGGAACGGCCGGCGGCCGGCGGCCGGAACCGTGTAGGGGCGCAGCCGCGCGACCTCCGGCACCGGCTCGGGCGGGACGGCGGCGCGGGCGGGATCGGGCCGCTTCACGGGATCACCTTCTCGAGCGTGTAGGCGATCAGATCGGTCGCACCGGCGGCGCGCAGGCGGGCGATGAGGTCCGGCAGGTCGGCGCGCAGGACCGCGGCCTTCACGGCGTACCCCGTGCCACCGTAGAGTTCCTGGATGGTCGGCGACTTCATCGCCGGCAGGACGTCGACGACCCTTTGCAGCCGCTCGGACGTCACGTTCATCTCCAGCAGGATCCGCCGGCGCGCCTCGAGCACCGCCTTCATGAGCGTGGTCAGGAGGCCGATCTTCTCCTGCTTGCCGGGGTCGGCGAGCGCCGCCCGCGAGGCGATGAACCGGGTCGACGACGCGAGCACTTCGTCGACCACCGCCAGGTGGTTCTGGCGCAGCGTGATGCCGGTCGCCACCAGATCGAGGATCAGGTCGGCGTCCTCCGGCGGATAGACCTCGGTCGCCCCGAAGGTGCGGATGAACTGGTACGCCCTGCCGCGGCGCTCCATGTAGCGCCGCGTGATGGTCTCGAATTCGGAGGCGACGATCAGCGGCCGGTCCAGCGCGTCGAGGCGGTCCCTGGTCTCCTCCGGCGCCGCCGCCACCAGGGTGACCGGATCGAGCCCGGTGTCGAACACCTCGACCACGTCGGCGCCGCTCTCGACCACCCAGTCATGACCGGTGAAGCCGCAGTCATGGGCGCCGATCTCGAGGAGGCGTGGCACGTTCTGCGGCTTGACCGCCTTGACTTCGATGTCGGGGTCGGAGGCCCGCGGCCGGTAGGACCGGCCGTTGCTGAGGAGCGTGACTCCGGCCGCGGCCAGGAGCCGGACCACCTCGTCGGTGATCCGGCCCTTCGGCAGGGCCAGCTTGAGATTGACGGAAGCCATGCGAGCGACCTTCTTCGGTGATGCGTGCGCGTCGCCGCTCTTTTTGGGAACCGGGACCGGCCGGCGCCGCCAGGCGGCGGCCTGACGGGCGGACGGATCAGTCTCAGGGTCGGTGTTGGTGTGCGTCCGGGCGGAGGGGAGGGACTACCGTGAGCGGCGGCCGGCCATCTCCCTCGGTGCGCGGACGCACCGATGGGCGTGGTGGCGATGGCCGTGATGCGCGGTGTTGCGAATCGTGGAACGCGGCATGCTCATGGCGGCCGGAGAGTACGGCGAAGTACCGCGACTGTCAATCGAATTCTGCCGCGGGACTTCGGCGGCGCCGGCAGCCGCCCGGCGGGGCGGCCCGCTACTGCGCCGGGCAGGCGCGGCCTGCCACCCGCTGCCGGGCGGCGCTTTCGGTGCCGTAGCCGCTCGCGCCGGCCTCGCCCCGGTACTGCGCCAGGTAGAAGAACGCCCCGCCGGGCGGCGGGATGGCGGCGTCCTCGAACCCCTCCGTGTCGGCCCGCGCCAGGCCGGAGGCCAGGCAGTCGAGCCGGCCGAGATCGACCGTCTCGTCGTCGCGCACACTCAACTCGTCGAGACGGCCGCGGACCACGTCGTAGGCGCGCGCCCCGGGAACCGGGCTCCAGGCGACCACCGTCCCCCATCCGTGGTCGTACAGCGCCAGCATCATCGGCTCGGCGGTGCCGTACATCTCCGGCGGCACGATGACCGTGGCGCTGCTCGAATGGCTGTTGCCGCCGTCGTCGGTGGCGGTGTAGGTGACCTCGTAGGTCCGCCCCTGACCGCCGGCGCGCCGCTCGGCCCGCAGCTGGAACACCATGTCCTCGGCGCCGCCGTCGGCCCCCTGGATGTCGTCCTCCGTCGCCCCGTCGTCGGGACCGGGGGCGTCGTCCGGCTCGTCGCTGTCGATCGATCGCAGGGCGATGCGGACGGAGCCGCAGGCGTCGCCGGCCCGCACCGTGGCATGGATGTCGACCAGGCGGTGATTCGGCGGCCACAGGAGCGCCGGCGCCAGTTCGACGCTGATGTCCGGCGCGACGGTGTCGGCGGCGGTCAGCGTCACTTCGTCGGTGTCGATCGCGCCGCGGTCATCGGTGACTTGCAGCGTGATCCGGTGCTCACCGGGCGGCAGCACGACGTTGACCATCGGCCCGCTGCCAAGATGCGTCTCGCGCCCGCGACCGTAGTCCTCGAACCAGTCCCACGCGACCACGGCGCCGGTCGAGACGCTGCCGTCGAGCATGGCGGGGAACTGGCACTCGATGGTGGTGTCGGGGATGGCGAGACGCGCCCGCAGCGGAGCCGTCCCGGCCGGCGGTGCACCGGTCGAATGATCCGGGCCCGACGACTCCGGACGGGCGTCCGGGGCCGACGACGCCGGAAGGGCGTCGGGGGATGAAGACGCGCCGCCCAGGCCGATGGCCAGGATCGCCACCGTCGCCCGCGTCACGGCGCCGGCGATTCCATTGCCGCGCATGGTGAGGTGGGGATCCTACCGCCGCGCGGCGCGCTCCGCCACCTGCCGCACCGCCGCCTCGATCTGCCGGGTGATCGCGCCCGCGTCGGCGTCCGCATCGACCTGGAACGGCCGTCCGAGCACCAGACGCGTCCGCCCGAAACGCGGCCACCAGGCGTCGTCGGGGAACACCTGCACCGTCCCCTCGACAAAACAGGGCACGACCGGCAGCCGCAGCTCGCGCGCGAAGATGCCGATCCCTTTGCGGAACGGCTCGATCCGGCCGCTCAGGACGTGCCGCCCCTCGGGGAAGATCAGCAGCGAGAAGCCGGCATCGGCCAGCTCGCCAGCGTAATCGAGGCTGGCGCGGACGCCCGTCGATTCCGGCAGCGGCCAGGTGTTGAACAGGAATTCCAGCAGCCGGACCTGCATCCACTCGATGGCGTAGCGCCCGCGGGTCGCCGGGATCTCGCCGTAATAGCCCCGGTGATACCGGGTGGTCATGCCGGCGGCGATGCGACCGCGCAGCGGGCGCGGCAGCAGGGTCTTGAACAGGCCCGTGTCGAGGTAGGCGAGATGGTTCGCCACCAGCAGATACGGCGGCGCCGCCGTCCCGAGATGTTCCAGCCCCTCGACTGTCGGGCGACCCCAGACGTGGACGACCGCCTGGAAGGCGGTCTCCTCCAGCAGCCGCCGGACCAGATGAACCGGCGACAGCTGCGCCCAGCGCGGCATCCGGAGCGCGCCGCGGATGGCGGCCGCGGAGGCCGCCCCGGATTCGGGCGGCTCGCGATCTCCCGGTGTCTCGACGACGGGAGGCGTCTCCGGGACGGCGGTGGCCATCGCCGCGCCTCCCGGGAGCGGGGTCGCGTGCGAGGTGGCATCGCGGATCATCCGCTCCAGATCGCCGACGGTGGCGGTCGCCAGCCGGTCTTCCTGCACCGCGACGCCGAACTCCTCCTCGAGCGCCACCGCCAGCTCGACCATGTCGAGGCTGGCGAGCCCCAGCCCCTCGACGAGCCTGGTGGTCTCCTTCAGCGCGCCGGGCTCGACGCGGGCCACCTCGGCCACCACCCGGCGGACGCCGCCGATCCCGGCCGCCGCCGGCGCGCCGGCACCGGTGGCCGCGGCGGCGCCGTGCAGCGCCGCAACCCGCTCGCGCAGCAGCGGCTTGCGCACCTTGCCGGTGGCGGTGCGCGGGAAGTCATCGTCGGGCCAGGTCGTGTGACCCCGCACCCGCTGGCGCGGCAGCAACTTCTCGTTGGCCGCCGTCACGATCGCCTCCGGGTCGGCGCCCCGGTCGAGGATCAGCACGGCGTGCACCCGCTCCCCGCCTTCGAGCGGCAGGCCGATGATGCTGACGCCGCGCACACCGGGCAATCCGGCGAAGGCCGCCTCGACGTCGATCGGGTGGACGTTCTCCCCTTCCGGCGTGACGATGACGTCCTTCAGGCGGCCGCGGATCCGCAGCCGGCCACGCTCGTCGATCTCACCCACGTCGCCGGTCCTGAACCAGTCGCCGTCGAACGCCTCCCGACCCTCGCCCAGATAGCCGGGAGTCACATTCGGCCCGCGCACCAGCACCTCGCCCCCCTCGCCGAGCCGGATCTCCTGTCCGTGCAGGGCGCGGCCGACATTGCCGGCGCGCCGCTCGAACGGGTTGGAGATCGAGATGACCGGGGCGGTCTCGGTCAGGCCGTAGCCCTGCACGACCAGAGTGCCGCAGCGCTCCCAGAACTGCTGCACCGGCTCCGGCAGCGCCGCCCCGCCGGAGACGATCAGCCGGAAGCGCCAGCCGAACATTCCCTGGACCGGCCAGGCGGCCAGCGCTTGAAGGTAGAAGGGCCAGGTCGCGATCCGCTGCGCCCGCGCTTCGAACGCCTCCAGCCGGCCCCGCTCCCGCAGGCTGCGCCGCACCTCGGCCGCCAGCAGGTCGAGGAGGCGCGGCACCGAGAACAGCGCCCAGGCGCCGTGCCGGCGTGCCGCTTCGATCACGTCGCGCGGTCGCGCCGGCGCGAACACCACGCTCAGTCCCATGAACAGCGGCAGGAAGACGTTCATCGCCTGCCCGAACATGTGAGACAGCGGCAACGTCGAGATGCAGTGCACCGTGCCGGCCAGCCGGACCAGCCGCTGCCGCTTCAGGTAGGCGTTCTGCACCGACGCGAAATCGGAAAGGATGTTGCCGTGCGTCAGGACCACGCCCTTCGGCTCGCCGGTGGTGCCGGAAGTGAACATCACCTCGGCCCGATCGGCGGGCGCCGGATCGGCCGCGAGCCACTGGGTGGCGGGATCATCCGGCACGCCGCCGGCGGTCTCGGGCCACGCTCCGAGATCGAGGCGCGCCGTCCCCGGCGGCGGCTCGGTGCCGGGCAGCGCGATCAGCAGCCGCCCGCCCACTTTCGCCGCCACCTTGGCGCGAAACTCGGCCGCCGCCCCGACGTCGAGCGGCACCGCCACCCCCCCGAGCCGCAGCGTCGCCAGCAGCGCCTCGACCCAGTCGGGGCCGTCCGGCCCCTGGATGAGCACCGGGTCGCCGGGGCGAACGCCGGCGGCGGCGAGGCGGGCGGCGCAGGCGAAGACGCGCCGGTGCACCTGGCCGAAGGTCCGCGACCGCCAGCGGACCCCCTCGCGCCAGCGGTAGGCGACGCGTTCGCCGTGCGCCGGCAGGCGATCGATGTAGAGGATTAAGTTGTCCCGCCCGGGCGCACGCCCCGGCTGTTCGCCCATGCCGCCGTCCTCCCGCGCCGCCGCGCGAGCATACCATCCCACGACCGCGAACTCGGAGCCTGCGTCCGGCGTCGAGTCCTGCGCTAAGATCGCCGCCATGAGCTCCGACGCCTCGCATCCCGCTGTGGCCGGCTTCCACCCGGCCGTGGCCGCCTGGTTCGGGAAGCGCTTCACCACCCCAACCGAGGCAGAGGCCCGGGCCTGGCCGCTGATCCGGGAGCGCCGGCCGCTGCTGCTCGCCGCCCCGACCGGCTCAGGCAAGACGCTGGCGGCGTTCCTCGCGGTCCTCGACGACCTCGTCCGCCGCGGCCTCGAGGGCAAGCTCGAGGACCGGACCGAGGTGGTGTATGTCTCCCCTCTCAAGGCGCTCACCAACGACATCCGCATCAACCTGACCGCCCCGCTGGCGGAGATCGAGGACGAGCTGCGGGCGCTCGGGCTGCCGCCGGTGCCGATCCGGGTGATGGTGCGCAGCGGCGACACGCCGGCGAAGGAGCGGGTGGCGATGGCGAAGCGCCCGCCGCACATCCTGGTGACCACGCCGGAATCGCTCTATATCCTGCTCACCAGCGAGGGCGGGCGGCGCATGCTGGGCACGGCGCGCGTCCTGATCGTCGACGAGATTCACGCCCTGCTCGGCGACAAGCGCGGCGCGCACCTGGCGCTGTCGATGGAGCGGCTGCAGTCGATCCTCGAGGCACCGCTCCTGCGCATCGGTCTGTCGGCGACGGTGCGGCCGATCGAGGAGGCGGCGTCCTTCCTGCTGGGCGCCGCCGGCGTCGATCCGGACGGCCGGCCGCGCTGCGCCGTCGTCGACGTCGGTCACGTCCGCGACCGCGACCTGGCGATCGAGCTGCCGCGCTCGCCGCTCGAGGCGGTGATGGCGGCGGAGGTCTGGACCGAGGTCTACGATCGCCTCGCCGAACTCATCCGCGCCCACCGGACGACGCTGGTGTTCGTCAATGCCCGGCGGATGGCGGAGCGGGTCGCCCGGCACCTCAGTGACCGGCTC
Source organism: Acidobacteriota bacterium (assembly GCA_018606725.1). Taxonomy (GTDB): domain Bacteria; phylum Acidobacteriota; class Polarisedimenticolia; order Gp22-AA2; family Gp22-AA2; genus JAGYID01. The sequence continues at coordinate 14,121 of JAGYID010000027.1, read as the reverse complement.
GGCGAGGGGATCGTCGCGACCCACCATGGCAGCCTGTCGCGCGACGCGCGGCTGTCGGCGGAGCAGCGCCTCAAGGCCGGCGAGCTGCGCGCCATCGTGGCGACCGCCTCGCTCGAGCTCGGCATCGACATCGGCGCCGTCGATCTCGTCTGCCAGCTCGGCACCACCCGCTCGATCGCCGCCTTCCTGCAGCGGGTCGGGCGCTCGGGGCACAGCGTCGGCGGCACCCCGAAGGGGCGGCTGTTCCCGCAGAGCCGCGACGAGCTGGTCGAGGCGGCGGCGCTGCTCGACGCGGCGCGCCGCGGCGAGCTCGACCGGGTGGCGGCGCCCCGCCAGCCGCTCGACATCCTGGCGCAGCAGATCGTCGCCGAGGTCGCCTGCCGCGACTGGTCCGCGGACGACCTGTACGCCGCCTGCCGGCGCGCCTGGCCGTACCGCGATCTGTCGCGCCCCGACTTCGACGCGGTGGTGAGCATGCTGGCGGAGGGGTACACGGCGCGGCGCGGCCGGTTGGGGGCGTACATCCATCACGACCGCGTCCACGGCCACCTGCGCGGCCGGCGCGGCGCGCGCCTCGTCGCCATCACCTGCGGCGGCGCCATCCCGGACACCGCCGACTACGACGTCGTCCTCGAGCCTGCCGGGGTGAAGGTCGGATCGGTCAACGAGGATTTCGCCGTCGAATCGCTGGCGGGCGACATCTTCCAGCTCGGCAACACGTCGTGGCGCATCCTCAGGGTCGAGCCGGGCAAGGTGCGCGTCGAGGACGCGCGCGGCACGCCGCCCAACATGCCGTTCTGGCTCGGCGAGGCGCCCGCCCGGACGGCTGAATTGTCGGCGGCGGTCAGCCGCCTGCGAAGCGAGATCGAGACGCGCCTGCCCGCCGCCAATGGCGGGGATGCAGGAGGGGTCGCCAACGGCGGCGATGCGGGAGACGCCGGCGGCGGGCCCGCCCTCGCCTGGCTGCGCGACGAGGTCGGTCTCCCCGCCGATGTCGCCCGGCCGATCGTCGATTACCTGGCGGCGGCGCGCGCCGCCCTCGGCGCCCTGCCGACGCAGCGTACGCTGATCCTCGAGCGCTTCTTCGACGAGAGCGGCGGGATGCAGCTGATCCTGCACGCGCCATTCGGCAGCCGGGTGAACCGCGCCTGGGGCCTGGCGCTGCGCAAGCGCTTCTGCCGCAAGTTCAACTTCGAGCTGCAGGCGGCGACCAATGACAACGCCATCGTCCTGTCGCTGGGACCGACGCATTCCTTCCCGCTCGAGGAGGTGTTCCGCTACCTGCGCCCGGAGACCGCCCGCGACGTCCTGGTGCAGGCGCTGCTGGCGGCGCCGATGTTCCAGGTCCGCTGGCGCTGGAACGCCTCGCGGGCCCTGGCGGTGCCGCGCTTCCGGCGGGGCCGCCGGACCCCGGCGCCGCTCCTCCGGATGCTGGCCGACGACCTGTTGTCGCTGGTGTTTCCCGACCAGGCCGCCTGCGCCGAGAATCTGGCGGGCGACCGCGAGGTGCCGGACCATCCGCTGGTCTTCCAGACCGTGCGCGACTGCCTCGAGGAGGCGATGGACCTGGACGGCTTCCTGAAGGTGTTGCGCGCCATCGAATCGGGCAGTCTGCGGCTGCTGGCGCGCGACCTGCGGGAGCCGTCACCCCTTGCCTGGGAAGTCCTCACGGTCCGGCCGTACGGGTATCTCGACGACGCCCCGCTCGAAGAGCGGCGCACCCAGGCGGTGATCAACCGGCGCTTCATCGATCCGAAGAGCGCCTCCGACATCGGTGCGCTGGATACCGCCGCCATCGAACGGGTCCGCCGGGAGGCCTGGCCGGAGGCGCGCGACGCCGACGAGCTGCACGAGGCGCTCGTTCTCCTCGGCGCCCTGAACGAGGAGGAGATCGGGAGCGGCGGCGATGGCGGCGGCTGGCGGGAGCTGCTCGCGGCGCTGGTCGGCCAGGGGCGGGCGGCGGCGCTGCCCCCTGGCTCCGGGGATCGTCCCGGGATCGCGCGGCGACTGTTCATCGCCGCCGAGCGGTTGCCGGAATGGCGCGCCGTCCTGCCGGGGGCCGTGACGGAGCCGTCGATCGAACCGCCCCCCGGGCTCGATCATCCCCGGGGCCGGTCCCCGGGCCAGGGATGGGCCCGTGACGAGGCGCTGGTGGAGATCCTGCGCGGCCGGCTCGAGGGGTGCGGTCCCACGACCGCCGCGGCGCTGGCGGGCGCCCTGGGGCTCCCCGCAGGCGATGTCGCAACCGCGCTGGCGCGGCTGGAGGCCGAGGGGTTCGTCCTGCGCGGCAGGTTCACCCCCGGGAGCGGGGAGATGGAGTGGTGCGCCCGCCGCCTGCTGGCGCGCATTCATCGGCAGACACTCGAGCGACTGCGGCGCGAGATCGAGCCGGTCAGCGCCGCCGAGTTCCTGCGCTTCCTGTTCGCCTGGCAGCACGTCGAGGAGGGCACCCGCCTGGAAGGCCCGGCCGGCACGGCGCGGGCCGTGGAGATGCTCGAAGGGTTCGAGGCCGCCGCCGGCGCCTGGGAGCGCTCGATCCTGCCGGCCCGCATCGAGGCGTACGACCCGTCCTGGCTGGATGCCCTCTGCCTGTCCGGCCGGGTCGCCTGGGGCCGGCTGCGGTCGCCGCGCGACCGCGCCCCGGACGGCGGCGGTGCAGCCGCCGGGCCCGTCCGCCCGATCGCGGGACCGGTCCGCTCGACCCCGGTGGCCCTGCTGGCGCGGACGCGGCTCGATCGCTTCTGGCGGCTCGCCGGCCGCGCGGGCGGTGCGGGTGACCCCGAGCTGCCTTCGGAGGCGCGCGCCGTCGCCGACATCCTCGCCAGTCGCGGCGCGCTGTTCTATCCCGAGCTGGCCGCGGCGACCGGCCTGTTGCCGGTCAGAATCGAGGAGGCGCTCGGCCGGTTGGTCGGCGCCGGCCTGGTGACCTCGGACGGGTTCAGCGGTCTGCGCGCGTTGATCATGCCGGCCGGCAAACGGGGCCCCGCCGCCGCCGGGCGGCGCGGGCGGGCGGCGGCGCGATTCGGCCTCGAGGCGGCAGGTCGCTGGTCCCTGCTGCGTTCCGGCGCGGCCGCCGGCGGCGACCGGGCGCGGGAGGCCGGCGCACCCCCCGACGGCGACGACGCCGAGGCATTCGGCCTGCTCCTATTGAAGCGCTACGGGGTGGTGTTCCGGAAGATCCTCGAACGCGAATCGCTGGCGCCACGCTGGCGCGATCTGCTGAGCGCTTTCCGGCGGCTGGAAGCGCGCGGCGACATCCGGGGCGGGCGGTTCGTGGACGGCTTCTCCGGTGAGCAGTTCGCGCTGCCGGAGGCGGTGACGCGGCTGCGGGAGGTCCGCCGGCGCGGCCCGGCCGATCGGCTCGTCGCGGTGAGCGCCGCCGATCCCCTCAACCTGGTCGGCATCCTCACGCCGGGGGCGAAGATCCCGCCGGTGGCCGCGCGCCGGATTCTCTACCAGGGCGGCGTGCCGATCGCCATGCGCGAACATCGCGAAGTCCGCTTCTTGACGACGCTCGATCCGGCGCAGCAATGGCGGGCCCGCCAGGCGCTGCTCGGCCATGCCGCCGGTCGACGCGCCCCGGCCGTCCTGTCGCTGCCGGCCTGACCTGGAGCCTGTCCGAGTATTCGGCCGGGCTCCCTCGGAGGACCGATGAACTGGCTGTTCAAGGAAGAGCCGTCGAGTTACTCGTTCGATGACCTGCGCCGCGACGGGCGAACCCGCTGGGCCGGGGTCCGCAACCCGCTGGCGCAGAAACATCTGAAGGCCGTCCGCAAGAACGATCGGATCCTCTACTACCACACCGGTGGCGAGCGGGCGATCGTCGGCGTGGCGCGCGCCGCCGGCGACCCCTACCCCGACCCCGCCGATCGCAGCGGCAAGCTGGCGGCCGTCGACATCATCCCCGAGACCAAACTCGCCCGCCCGGTGCCGCTGGCGGCCATCAAGGCCGACCGCCGCTTCGCATCGCTGCCGCTGGTCCGCATCTCCCGGCTGTCGGTGATGCCGATCGACGACCGGGAGTGGAACGCCATCCTGGCGCTGGGAGCCTGACCGAGTATTGGGCTGGCTCCTAGCGCGCCAAACCTGACCTTCCTACAGGCACTTGCTGGTGGCGCAGGAGCCGCCCGTACCGAGGGTGCAGTAGAAGCCGTGGTCGGAGCGGCAGCCCTTCTTCCCGCCGCAGGAGTTGTTCGGGCAGTTGATCGGGATCGCCATCGCAGCGCCGGCGGTGATGTCGGACAACGCCGACATGTACGGATCGTTGACCGGCAGCGTCGGCGCGACCACCGCGTGGACGGCGGCGATCAACAGCATCAGGGCGAGGGCGCGGGCGGCGTAACGCAGGGTTCTGTGCACGGGCGGGCCTCCTTCGCGAAAGCCGGTCCGAGTGGGACCGGCGGCGTGAGAGCCGGTCCGGGATGGGCCGGCAGGACACTCAGTCGTAGTAGTCGTGCTTCACCTTCGGCAGCCGTTCGGCGTAGACGAAATGGTCCGAATGGTCGGGGGTGTGGCACTCCAGGCAGACCTTCTCCGGGACCGCCTTTCTTATGTTCTGCGCCGTCGGCTCCCCGGCGTGATCGGCGCCCGGCCCGTGGCACACCTCGCATTGCACGTTCGCCAGCGAGGCCTCCGGCGAGCCGAGCTTGTAGCCATGCGGCGTGCCGTACCCGACGACGTGGCAGGAGATGCACTTCGGCTGGAAGTGCCGGTGCCGGTCGAGCAACGTCTTGTAGGCGGCACCGTGCGCGGTGCGTCTCCACTGCGCCATCTGTTCGGCGTGGCACTCGGCGCACTTCAGCGCCCCGACGTAGACGCCGTTGAGGCGCGCCGGGTCGTCGGCGAACAGCGGCGGCACGCTCTCGCGCGCCGCGGCCTCCCGGCCGACCCGGTCGTAGAAGTCGTTGAGCAGCTCGCGCACGACCGGGTCGTCGGGGGTGTCGTCGTACAGCCACCGATCGGTGAACTCGGCGGAGGCGACGCGCCCGTCGCCATCCAGGCCGATGCTCACGCTGCTGAAGCCGTAGTTGGTCAGGTGCGTGTACGCCACCAGCAGGCGACCGACGAACCCGGACTCGTCCTCGGCGTGCACGTGACCGTCCGCCCCGGCCACCTCGGCCGGCGCCCGGTAGTCGCCGGAGATCACCATGTCGAGCTGCGGCACCTGCCCCGCCAGTTGCCGGATCGTCTGCGGCGAGATCCGGCCGAGGGCGATCACCAGGTCGGCGTCGCGCTTCAGGCCGGGGACCTCGCGCTTCAGGACCTCGATCGGGTCCTCGATGGCCAGCGTACCGCTGTGGTCCTCGTACACGCGGCCGGCGTTCTTCCCCCACGGCGGCTCGAAGATGCCGATGACCGCCACCCGGACCCCGCCGGTGACCAGCCGGACGACGCCCGGCGCGATCTGCCGGCCGTCGGCCTTGACGTTGGCGACGATGTACGGCAGGGCCAGCCCCTGCGTCTGGCGGCGGAAATACTCGAGTCCAAATGTGAGTTCGCTGAGGCCGACCGCCGCCGCCTGGTAGCGCATCAGGTCCATGGTCTTCAAGTACAGCGACTGCTCCTGCATGGTCAGGAAATCGAGGCTGTTCTGCTTCTCCGGCATGACGAACGCCGAGCCGGCGTCCAGAAGCAGCGCGCCCGGGTCGGTTTTCGCCAGCGCCTTGAGGGTCGTCGCCCGGCGCGCCACACCACCCGCCTGGTTGACCTTGCAGCCGCAGTTCTCGAGATAACCATGCGTCTCGCCGGTGTAATGGACGACGAGCCGCTTCACCGGCGGCCCGGCCGGCGGCTCCGGCTTCGGAGCCATCGGCGCCATGGCGTAGAACTGCCCCACCGGCACCATCTCCGCGCCGCGCACATAGCGGGCCCTGAACTCGTCCCAGCTGCCCTCCCGGCGGGCCGGCAGCAGCGACCAAAGTGACGGCGCGCGCCGGCCGGCGAACAACTTCGGGACGATGTCGTCCAGGCTCTCCCGCCCGCCGGTCGCCTCGCGCACCTCGTGATCGACGTGCGCCAGGACGAACGGCGCGCGCACCTCGCGCTCGATCTTCTTGCTGCCGGGCGTGGCGTAGAGCGCTTCAAGATTGTCTTCCACGCCCGTGACTCCCAGCGACGTCAGGTAGGCCTCGGCCATGCCGGTCATCACCGCGTCGGCCGGGATCAGGCCGGCCGCCGCGACGGCGCGCGGCGCGTACAGCCCCTTGATGCCGTCGACCAGCCAGAACTCGTCGGAGCGGACCGTCCAGAACTTCCAGGTGCGTCCGATCTCGGTGCGGTACGGCGCGAAACGGGTGTAGACCTCGATCAGGTTCTCGGCGAAGGCGGTCAGCCGGCTGCCGGTGGCCGGCGCCAGCGTGCCGCCCTGCCCCGTCGCCCACCCCTCGACCGCGATGTCGTCGCCGGTGGGCGCCTTCGGCATCACCACGGCCACGTACTCCGAACCGGCGGCGCGCCCGAACAGACGACGCACCGACTCGACGACCGTCCGCAGGCGCGCCGCTGTCTCCTCTTCCTGGGCGGGCGGGATGCCGGCTTCGAAGGCGAGCCGCACCGTCGTGCCGCCCGCGTCGAGGCTGCGCTCGCGGAACCGCCCCAGCCCGACCGCCGCGGCGATCAGGTGCTCGCCGGCATAGCGGCCGTCGAGACCGGCGCGGAACCGATCCCCGTCCCGGGCCCACGGCGTCGCCGCCGCCCATCCCTCCGGCAGGGCGAAGCGGACGGTGATGTCCCGGAGCGCCTCGGCATCGGCCGGCAGCAGAAACAAATTGCGCCCCAGGACGAAGCCGAAGTCGGCCCCGAGATACCCGTGACAGCGACCGGTGAACCCCATGTGGGCATCCCCTTCGCGCTTCCCGGGGGTGACCGCATAGCGGACCACCAGCGTCGCCGGCAGGGGGCCCCGCAGAGTGACCCGGGGAATGTCGACGGCGCGCTTGTTGATCGGGACGGTCTCGACCGACCGGGTCGCCTCGATGGCCGCGCCGTCGGGCCCCTGCGCCTCGAGCCGCTCGATCCCGAGCACCGCCGCGTCGGCGAAGCCGCGCAGCACGAGGCCGTCACGCGGCACCCCGCGCAGCTCCATGGTGACCGCCAGGCTGGCCGGCTCGCCGCCCGCGACGGCGACCTCGAACGACACGGACGGAGGCCGGGCGCAGGCGGCGGAGAGCGCCGCGAGCGCCGAGAGAACGATGACCAGCGCGCTCCATCCCATCACGCGAGGCCGGCAACCGGGCACGGGCACGGCGACTCTCCTGCCGAAACAACGCCGACGACGTTGGAGTGAAAGACGGGTGCATTTATACCGCCCAATGCCGATTTGTCAATCGGAGCCGTCGTCGCGGAGCGGTACAATGCTGCGGCATGGACCGCGCCCGTTTCGAAGCCCTGGTCGCCGAGGCGATCGAATCGCTGCCGGACGACTTCAAGGACAAGCTCGACAACCTTGCCGTCGTCGTGGAGGATCTGCCGTCGCCGCGCGATGCGAGGCGTTCCGGGCGCGGGCGGCTGCTGCTCGGGCTGTACCAGGGTCACCCGCTGACCAAGCGGACATCGAGCTACGGCATGGTGTTCCCCGACAAAATCACCATCTACCAGGCGAACGTCGAGGCGATCTGCCGCAATGACCGGGACATCCGCGACGAAGTGCGCCGCACCGTGCTGCACGAGATCGCCCACCACTTCGGCATCGATGACCGCCGCCTGCATGACCTCGGCTACTGAGCCCGGCGGCGACTCCTCCGGGTCGCGGCGGGGTCGGGGGCCGCTCGCGCGGGCGATCGCGTCGACGACCCTCGCCCTGATCGCCGCGGCATCGCTCGCGGCTTCGCCGCCGCCGGCCGGCCCCCCACCGCCGGCGCCGGCTTCTCCGGCGGCCGCCGCCCCGCTGCGGGCCTCGTCCTCCGAGGCCCTGGAACAATTGCTGGCGAAGGCCGACAAGGCGCTCGCCAAGGCCGCCGGGGCGGCCAAGGGGACCGACGCCGGACGCGTCAGCGCCCAGCTGATTCGCGCCGAGGAGCTGCTCGTGGATCTTCAATCGCAAAGCGGTCTCGAGGCGCTGGACCGCTGCTTCGCCGTCGCCCGCGACTCCGCCGGCGAAGGGGATCTGACGGCCGCCGCCGGGGCGATGGAGCGCGCCCGGACCATCCTGCCGCGGCTCAACGACTACACCGTCCTGCGTCAGGCCGAGGAGGCGAGCCGCGCGGCACTCACCGACGCCGCACGCGGCGACGCCGCGGCCTGCATCGAGGCGGTGCGGCGTTGCGAGGCGGCCGTCCTGGCGCCAGTGCTGCTGGCGCGGATCGTCGACGCGCGCCGGGCGGTGCAGCGCGGCCGCGGCGCCATGGTCCGACGCGACATGCGGACGGGGGCGGAGGCGGTCGCCGAGGCGCGCGCCGCCCTCGCCGCCCTGAGTGCCGCCGGCGCGCTCAGCCGGGCGCGCTTCGCCCTCGAAATCGGGGCGGAGCTGGTCGAGCAGGGAGCGACCATCGCCGCCCGCGACCAGCTGCAGAAGGCCCTGCGGGATCTGGACCGGGCGATCGAGGCGGGACCGGAGGAACGCCGTCAGACGCTGACGCCGACCCGCGAGGCGGTGGCGACGGTCTGGAGGCGCGTCGCCAAGCCGGCGGCGGGCGACCCCCGGACGCTGCTCGACGCCGCCGCGGTCGTCGAGTCGGTCCGACGCGCCCAGACGTGAAACGGGCCGCCGCGGGACCCTGATTTGGCCGGAACTTCGACCCTGTGTGAGAATAGGCGGCCATGATCGATCGCCGCACCGGCTCGGATGTCCGCACCGCACCGCGAACCTGCGCGACCCTGGCTCTCCTGGGCCTCCTCATCGGTTCGGCGGGCCCGGCGAGCCGGCCGGCCCGCGCCCAGGCACCCGGCGCCGGGTCGGGCGCCGGCGCGAATCACCCCGCCGCCCCCACCGCATCGCCGGCGGCCCCGGCCGGGACAACCGCCGGGCAGAAGCGGAACATCGCCGGACCTGGTGACTACACCCTGCGCGAGCGGCTTGTCGAGCAGCTCCGCAAGGACCCGGAACTGTCGCAGGAGAATTTCGCGCTCTACCTGGTCAACGGCGGCGCGGTGTTCTCGGGGCCGATCCGCAGCTGCGCGCTGAAGTCGAGGGCGCTGCGGCTGGCGGCGGCGACGGCCGGCATCATCAACGTCACCGACGAAATGGAAGTGCCGCGCGGCGAGGTCACCGACGCGGCGCTGCGCGATGCCGTCGAGACGCAACTCACCGATACGCGCGCGGCGCTCGGCATCAAGGACCTGCGGGTGTCCGTGGAGGACGGCGTCGCGACCATCGGCGGCACGGTCGACACCTACGCCACCCGCGTACACGCCGAAGCGACCGCCGGAACCGTGCTTGGCGTGCGGCGGATCTCAAACCATCTGATGCCCGCCGACGCCCCGTCCGGTGCCGACGACCGGGGCCTGACGGACGCGGTGGTCAAGTACCTGGCGGACTTCCGGCAGTTCGCCTACGCAGCGGAGCTGCGAGTCAAGGCGAGCGGCGGCATCGTCACCCTGAGCGGACGCGTCGCCCTGCTGCAGGCGCGGCAGCTGGCCGCGGCCCTCACCGCCCTGGTCGGCGGCGTGAAGGGCGTCGACAACCGGATCGAGATCGATCTCGCGCTCGTCATCCAGCACCGCACCATCGTCGAGCCGGCAAAGTGAACCGCCGCCGGCGCCGGGCGGGCCTCGCCGCCACGCTCCTCCTGGGGATCGTCGTCGTGGCGCTCACCGCACCCGAGGCGCGCGCCCAGGCGCTCGAAGGCCGGGTCACCCGCATCACCCTCGACAACGGCATGCGCTTCCTGCTGATGCGCCGCGGCGTAGCACCGGTGTTCTCCGCCACCCTGCGCTTCCGGGTCGGCGGCGTCGACGATCCCGGGGGCGAGACCGGGCTGGCGCACCTGTTCGAGCACATGGCGTTCAAGGGGACCTCGATCATCGGCACGCGCGACGCCATCAAGGAAGCCGCCATCCTCGACGACATGGATCGCGCCATGCAGACGCTGTACGCCGAGGAGGATCGGGGCGAGCGCGCGGACCCGGAGAAAGTGGCGGCCGCGCGCAAGGCGATCGACGCGCTGCGCCGCCGCCAGCAGGAAGTGGTGGTCAAGGACGAGCTCAGCCAGATCCTGACCAGCAACGGAGCGGTCGGGCTGAACGCCTCGACCGGCCAGGACCTGACCTCCTACGTCGTCAGCCTGCCGGCCAACCGGCTGGAGCTATGGTGCCTGATCGAGTCGGCGCGCCTGCGCGACCCGGTGCTGCGGGAGTTCTATTCCGAGCGCGACGTGGTCATGGAGGAGCGGCGCTTCCGGATCGACACGCAGCCGGCCGGCAAGCTGTACGAGCAGCTGCTGCTGACCGCCTTCCAGGCCCACCCCTACCGCGTGTCCACGGCCGGCTGGATGTCCGACCTCGCCCGCCTGACGCGCCAGGACGGCATCGACTTCCACCGCAAGTACTATCTGCCGAACAACGCCGTCGGGGCGCTGGTCGGCGACATCGACCCGGCGGCCGCGGAGCGGCTGCTGAAGAAATATTTCGGCGGCATTCCCGCCGGACCTGCAGCGACCGGACCGGTGACCGTCGAGCCGGAGCAGACCGGCGAACGCCGCATCGCGGTCGAGTTCGACGCCGAGCCGAGCGTCCTGATCGCCTTTCACAAGCCGGTCTGGCCGCATCGGGACGATCCGGTGTTCCAGGTGATCGACTCGCTCCTGACCTCGGGGCGCACCGGCCGGCTGTTCCGCCGACTGGTCATGGAGACGCAGGTCGCCTCCGACGTCAACAGCTTCGAGGCGCCGGGGGATCGCTATCCGAACCTGTTCGTCATCGATGCCGAGCCGCGCGCCCCCCACACCGCCGCGGAGGTCGAAGCCGGGGTCGAACGGGAGCTGGCGCGGCTGCGGGACGAGGCGGTTCCGGAGACGGAGATGCAGAAGATCCGCAACCAGATGGAGGCGTCGTTCCTCTACCCGCTGCGCAGCAACGCCGGTCTGGCGTCACAGCTGTCGTATTACGAGATCACCACCGGCGACTGGCACGACCTGCTGCGCTACTACGAGGCGATCAAGGCGACCACGCCGGCGCAGGTGCGCGACGTGGCGCAACGGGCGTTCCTGCCGTCGCGGCGCACCGTGGCGACGCTGCAGCGTCCCGCGCCGGCCGCCCCCCCGGCCGTTTCATCGCCGACGCCGGCCGGGGCCGGCGCCGCCGGCCCGTCCCTGACCCCCGGGGAGGGGCTGTGACCGGCCGCCTGCGTTCCGCCGCGCTGGCAATCGCCCTGCTGGCCGTGATCACGGGGTCCCTTGCGGCCGCCCCGGAGCCGGCTGGTCCGGCGGTGGCTCCCCCGGCCGCCGCGGCGCCGACCCCGCCGTCCGACCCCCGGCAGCTGACCTACCCGCCCCTGACGATCGCGTTCCCGAAGCCGGAAAAACTGATGCTGCCGAACGGCCTGCTCGTCTACCTGTTCGAGGACCACGAGCTGCCGCTGGTCGACCTGGCGTTCTACCTCAAGGCCGGCTCGATCTTCGATCCGCCCGACAAGGCCGGCCTGGCCGTGCTCGCCACCAGCCTGATGCGGACCGGCGGCACCAAGGAGATGACTCCCGACGCGGTGGACCTGGCGGTCGAGACGCTGCCGGCACGCCTGTCGCTGGTCTGCGACACCGACGCGATGAGCGGCAGCCTGTCGGCGCTCAGGGCGAAGTTCCCCGAGGCGCTGGGGATCCTCGCCGGCATGCTGAAGGCACCGCGCTTCGAGCCGGGGCGGATCGAGGTCGAGAAGGCGCGCGTCATCGAGGAGATCCGGCGGCGCTGGGACGAGCCGGGCAGCATCGCCGAGCTGAACTTCCGGGCCCTCGTCTACGGCGCCGACAACCCGTGGGCGCGGCTGTCGACCGCCGCTTCGATCGGCCGGATCGGCCGCGATGACCTGATCGAGTTCCACCGCCGCTATGTCCACCCGAACAACTCCGTGTTCGCCGTGGCGGGCGACTTCGACAAGGCCGCCATGAAGAAGATGCTGGAGGGGGCCTTCGGCGCCTGGACGATGGGCAAGGTGACGCCGCCGCCGGTGCCGAAGATCAAGGACAGCATCCCGGTCGGGGTGCATGTCGTGTCGCGGCCGCTCAACCAGTCGAGCGTCGAGCTCGGCCACCTCGGGGTCAACCGCTTCGACCCCGACAAGTTCCCGATCAAAGTGCTGAACTTCATCCTGGGCGAGGGCGGCTTCAGCTCGCGCCTCGTCAAGGAGGTGCGCTCGACCCGCGGGCTCGCCTATTCGGTCAGCGGCGGCATCGGGCAGGACTCGGATCGCGGCCTGTTCGAGATCTCCTGCCAGACCAAGGCGGCCTCGACCATCGAGACGATCCAGGCGATCCGCGGCATCGTCGACCGGCTCCGGGAGCAGGGCCCGACCGAGGAGGAAGTCCGGGTCGCCAAGGAGGCGAGCATCAATTCGTTCGCCTTCTCGATCGACGGCACCGTGCCGTTCATGCAGGCCTTTCTCTACTACAACTATTACGGCTACCCGCCCGAGTTTCTGCAGACCTACCGCGACACCATCGCCAAAGTCACCCGCGAGCAGGTCCAGCAGGCCGCCCGCAAGCACCTGACGCCCGACCGCCTGGTCATCCTGATCGTCGGCGACCCCAACGGCTTCGGCGCGCCGCTCTCCACCCTCGGTCTCGGCGAGCCGCACCCGGTCCGCCTGGACTGAAGCGACCGGCTCGCGCGCGGCGGCCGGCCCGGCTGGCCAGACCCGGCCGGCGTCAACCCTGTTTTCAGGTGGAGAAGAGCTGCCGCTGTCGCGGCGGCTCGGCGGTCTGCCCGGGCGCACGCTCCGGAATGCGGCGCCGGCCGCGCGGCTGCATCGGCGCCGCCGGGGCGGCGGCGGACGGCGGCGGCAGCCCGACCAGGACCTCCGCCTCGATCGCGGCGATCTCCCGATCGAGTCCGGCCTGCTCGCCGCGCAAGTGGTCGACCTGCGCGTCGAGCGTCCGCCTGCGCTCGTGCAGCTCGGCGAGTCGTTGGAGTGGTCCCGGGACCGGCTGCGGTGGCCTCGGCGCGACGGTCGCCTCCACCTTCACGCCGCCCGCCGGCGCTGTCGCGACGGCCACGCCTGCGGCGGCGCCCGCTCCCGGCGTCGCGAACTCCGGGCAGATGTCCATGTAATCGCACCAGCGACACAGACTGCTGACCTTCGACGGGAACGCCTTCGCCGCCTCGATGGCGTCGATGAGACGGATCGTCTGCCGGCGGTGCTGCGCGACCTCGTCGTCGGTGCGGCCCGAGGTGAGCGTCCGGTCGAGGGCGAGGAAATGCCAGATCAGCCGCACCTCGCGGGCGTCTGGGAAGCGCTTCTGCACCGCCATCTGATAGATCGTCAACTGCCGGTCGCTGCGCAGGTGGGCGTCGGACGGCAGGCTGGCGGAAGTCTTGTAGTCATGGATTTCATAGACCCCGTCGCCGGCCCGGGCCAGGCGGTCGATGTACCCCTGCAGCCGGTAGCGGTTGGCCTCGTCCATCGACACCGTCACCCGCTCTTCCAGCCCCAGCGTCGAGGCCTGGTCGAACGGCTCGAACCGCCGGTAATACTTCCCGATGCAGTCTTCGCCGGTCTCCCGGTAGGACTCGGCGGTGCGCTCGGTCCGGACGATCTTCACCTTGTCGGAGAACTCCGCTTCCCAGTTCCGGTGATACAGCGCCACCAGCTCGTCGAGCGACGGACGCCGCGCGGCCAGCAGATCGCGGTACAACTTCTCGAGGACCTCGTGGACCCGGTTCCCCATGAACGCTTCGATGCCCTGCGTGTCCCGCTTGATCTTGTCGAGATAGCGGAAGCGGTACTGCAACGGGCACTTCTCGAAGGCGCTGAGACGGGAGTGCGAGTACACCGGGACGGAAGATTGCATGTCGGCGGGCAGTATAGCACCCGCGCCGCGCGCCCCGTGCCGAACTCCCACGACCGTCCGGGGCGGCGGCCTGCGCCTCGCGGGGCACGCTGCGCGCCGCCCGGATCGGCTGAAGGGCGCCGACGGGCGGTGCTCGCTCCCGCTCCGCACGGCGGGCTCGGCTACAAAGCGCTCGCTCCGCCGT